>DATHVV010000128.1:0-25879 GCA_035461105.1 Longimicrobiales bacterium
TTCCCGGGGCACCCGCTCGCGGCTATCTTGCGCCTTCCCCGGTGAAACCCGAGCAGGAGAACGGTTCGCGATGCAGCCCGCACCCGGCCCGCTGTCCGAGCAGCAGGGCGAATCCCCGCTGCCACCGGCGCTCACCTCGACCCCTCCGTCCGGCCCCGTCCCCGAGGCCGAGACGCTCGCGCCTCCCTTCGTGGCGGGACGACCCGACCACCGGCCCGCTCTGGGGCCGGACGCCCTCCCCGCCGACACACCGGCGAGCACCGAGCCGCCCATGCCGTGGGAGGAAGCTCCCGGTGTACCACACTCGGCGCTCGCGGGCGACCGGGACGGAACGGACGCCTGGGCCGTCCTTCCCGATTTCCCGGCGAACGAAGCCGCGGCCCCAGGGCCGGAAGGCGCTCCAGGCGGCTTCCCGCTCGATGCCCTCATTCTGCCCGCAGAGGCCCAACGACCGCCCGAAGCCGAGGCCGACCGCGGGGGGCTCGCCGAGGCGGTCGCGGAGCGTCTCGAGGCGCTGGCGGCACGCCTGCGGGGGGAGGGACTGGATACCCTGCTGCGGCCTGGCGCCGACGCGGATGTGATCGACCGACTGCTGGCCGCCCTCTTCGCGGGCTACCTGGCACGCTGAGATGCACCCGGTCGCCATCGCCCAGCAGGTACGTGCGTTGGTCCGGGACGTCGCCGATTTCCCCCGCTCCGGCATCGTCTTCAAGGACATCACGCCGATCCTGGCCGACCCTCGGCTGCTCCGCGCCGCCGTCGACGGCATGGCCCGACCCTTCGCCGGTCAGGGGATCGAGACCGTCGCCGGAATCGAGTCGCGCGGCTTCATCTTCGGTGCCGCCGTCGCCCTCGAGCTCGGCGCCGGGTTCGTTCCCGTGCGAAAGCCCGGCAAGCTCCCACACGACTGCCGACGCATCGACTATCAGCTCGAGTACGGGACCGACTCCCTCGAGGCACACACCGACGCCCTCGCCGGAGGACGTCGCGTGCTGATCGTCGACGACGTGCTGGCGACCGGCGGAACTGCCGCCGCGGCCGCTGACCTCATGCGCCAGCTCGGAGGCGACGTCGCCGGAGCCACGTTCCTGCTCGAGCTCACGTTCCTCTCCGGCCGGATCCGCCTGCCGGGCCTCACGGTCCGCTCCCTGGTCGACTTCTAGGCCGCGTCCCCTCCACACATCCGTCCGTTTCCCGACTCTCCGCCGTATGAGCACCATGTACTCCTTTCAGGGTACCTATGCCCGGGCTCGCTGCGGCATGGTGGGTGCACTATAGAGCGGGTGCGAAGGGGAATGGCGAGCTGGAGAAGATGCGCATAAATCGTTATAACACAACGTATTATGCGATCCAGCCCGAGCCCTCTCGGCCCCTGATCGGGGTGGGAAGCACGGGGTTTCGTCCCCTGAGGGAGACGCGTGTTGTCCCCGAAGAGCAACGCGGTCGTAGCCACGAGCAAGGAGTAGCCATGAAGAACCTGCGCACCATTCTGATGCTGCCCGCAGTGCTGCTGGCGGCGGCGTGTGGCGGTGAGGACGTGCCGCGGCCGGACGACCGGGACGACCTGGCCTGGCTGGACACGATGAGCATGGAGCCGGCCGCGTTTGCGTCGCCGGTCGAGACGGGGCTGATCGAGGAGCCGGAGCCCGAGGCGGCGCCGGCCCAGCCGGTGGTGACGCGCTCCTCGCCGCGGCGGACGGCCGCGGCGCAGCGGAGCGCGCCCGCCCCGGTTTACAGTGCGCCGGCCAGGACGGGCCGGGTGGTCACGCAGCGCAACACGGCCCGCGACGCAGCCATCGGAGCGGGCGCCGGGGCGGTGCTCGGGACGGTGGTGGCGGGGAGGGGCAACCGCACCAAGGGCGCGATCATCGGCGGTGCCGCCGGAGCGGTGATCGGCGGCGTCATCGGGCACACGGTGGACAAGAAGGAGCGCGTCGTCTACGACTAGGGCCCGCGCCCCCCGAAGCGAGTAGTGGGGTCGGTCGCAGCGCGCGGCCGACCCCACCGTTTCTTAGCCTGGTCGGCGCCGCAGGTGGCAGCGGGGCGGGGTAGCCGGCTATTTTGAAGGGAACGCGCCCGTAGCTCAGGTGGATAGAGCAACAGTTTCCTAAACTGTGGGCCGCTGGTTCGAGTCCAGCCGGGCGCATGGGTCCAGCCGGGCGCTTTCGTGGATGGCCGGGCACCGCCGAGGTGACCGGCCGCCGTGCATCGGGACGTAGCTTCCCCGTACGTCGACGATATCCAGAGGAGACACATGCAATCGAACATTCGGCGCCGTGGCCGCCGTGCCGTGCCGCGACGCGCGCTGGTTGCGGCGCTGACGGCGCTGACGCCGGCGGCGGGCAGGGCGCAGGGCGTGGACCCCGAGCAGGCGGGGGCGTATTTCGCGGAAGCGGAGGCGCTGGGCGCTGCGGATGCGAGCACGCTCTGGGGTGTGGCGCTGCACGGGCCGATGCTGTTCGTCGATCGGGGTACGCGCTCGCTGGTTGCGAACGTACCGGACTCGGCGGGTCTGCTGCAGGAGGAGGGCGGACTGTACGTGGGGCGGCTGCCGGAGGGCATCGGCGTCTACAACGGAGCGCTCGAATGGGCGGGGCGGCGCTGGACGATGCTGGCGTGGCCGCTGCCGTACGGGCGCTACGAGCGGCAGCGGCTCATGGCACACGAGCTCTTCCACCGGGTGCAGCCCGCGCTCGGCCTGCCGGCGGACAATCCTGCGAACGATCACCTAGACGCGCGCGAAGCCCGGACCTGGCTGCGGCTGGAATGGCGCGCGCTGCAGGAAGCGCTGGCGCAGTCCGGGGCGCGGCGGCGGGAGGCGGTCATGGACGCGCTCGGCTTCCGGGCGGAGCGACGTCGCCTTCATCCGGAGGCGGCCGAATCCGAGCGGCTGCTCGAGCTGAACGAGGGGCTCGCAGAGTATACCGGCGTGCGTGTCGGGATCCCGGCGGCGGCGCGGGCCGGGTGGGTGGTGCGGCAGCTGGAGACCGTGGACGTGCGCTCGCGCCACGAATCCGTGGTCCGCAGCTTCGCCTACCCATCGGGCGCGGCGTACGGTCTGCTGCTCGATGGTGTCGACCCGCAGTGGGCGCGCCGCGTCACGCCCGCGACGGACCTGGGAGCGCTGCTCGCCGCGGCCTACGACGTCGCCGCGGCGGCTCCTGATACCAGCGGGCTGCAGGCGCGTGCCGAGCGGTATGCCGGGAGTCGACTGAACGCCGAGGAGCTGACCCGCGAGCAGGCGCGGCTTGCGCAGCAGGCGCAGTTCAGGGCGCGCTTCGTGACCGGACCCACGCTCACGCTGCCGACGAGCCAGTCGCTGCAATACAGCTTCGATCCGAACGCCGTCGTGCCGTTCGACGGCGGCGGTACGGTGTACCTGACGTTCGAAGTGACCGATGTCTGGGGTACGCTGCGGGTCACGGACGGCGGCGCGCTGCTGCGCACGGGCGAATCCGGTGCGGTCGTGGTGCCGGCACCGACCAGCGAAGCCGACTCGGTTCTGCGCGGCGCGGGCTGGGAGCTGACCCTGGCGGACGGGTGGCAGGCCGGGCCGGGCGCGCGCGCCGGCGATCGCGTGGTGGCACGGCGGCCCTGACGCGACGACGCGCAGCCCGGGGCGGCGAGCCTCGCCTCTCCGGGCCACGGTTGCCGAGGGTGCCGAGTTTTCATCGAGAACGAGCAGGAGCACGTTTGACGGAGGCAGTGCAGGTTCGGGAGGCGGTGCGCGAGATCGAGCGACGTCGCACCTTCGCGATCATCAGCCATCCGGACGCGGGCAAGACCACGTTGACGGAGAAGCTGCTCCTGTACGGCGGCGCGATTCACCTGGCCGGCTCGGTGAAGGCGCGCCGTGCGGCGCGGCACGCGACCTCCGACTGGATGAAGCTCGAGCAGGAGCGCGGCATCTCGATCACATCGAGCGTGCTGCAGTTCGACTACCAGGGCCGGCGCGTCAACCTGCTGGACACGCCCGGCCACGAGGATTTCTCCGAGGACACCTACCGCACGCTCATTGCGGCCGATTCGGCAGTGATGCTGCTCGACAACCGCAAGGGTGTCGAGGAGCAGACGCGCAAGCTGTTCGCGGTCTGCCACCGCCGCCGCACCCCGATGTTCGTGTTCGTTAACAAGTGTGATCGGCCCGGCGAAGCGCCGCTCAAGCTGCTCGACGACGTGGAGACGGAGCTGGGCCTGACGTGCTATCCGGTCACCTGGCCGATCCACGATGACGGCGGTCGTTTCGTGGGCGTCTACGACCGGCTGACGCACATCGTGCATCTGTTCGAGCGTGGCCACGAGCACGGCCAGCGCCAGGTCCGCACGCGAGCGGGCGAGCTGGACGCGCTCGAGATCCGCGGCGCGCTCGGCGCCGGCGAGCTGCGCCGCTTGCAGGACGACCTGGAGTTGCTGAACGGGGCCGGTGCCGACTTCGATCGCGCGGCGATGCTGGAGGGCAGCCTCGCGCCCGCGTTCTTCGGCAGCGCGCTGACGAACTTCGGCGTGGAAACCTTCCTGGACCACTTCCTGGAACTGGCGCCGGCGCCGGGGCCGCGGCCGAGCACGGCCGGGCCGGTCGAGCCGCAGGCGGAGGAGTTTACAGGATTCGTGTTCAAGATCCAGGCGAACATGGACGCGCGGCACCGCGACCGCATCGCGTTCCTGCGGGTATGCTCGGGCCGCTTCCAGGCCGGCGCGATGGTGCTGAACTCGCGCACTGGGCAAGCGCTGCGCCTGACGCAGCCGCAGCAGTTCCTGGCGCAGGAGCGCAGGCAGGTGGATGACGTGTGGCCGGGCGACGTGGTCGGCCTCTACGACCGGGGGGATCTGCGGATCGGCGATACGCTCACCGCGTCCGGTGACCTCCAGATCGAGGAGATGCCGCGCTTCTCACCGGAGCACTTCGCGCGCATCACGGTACCGGATCCACTGCGCCGCAAGCACCTCGACAAGGGGCTGCGCCAGCTCTCCGAGGAAGGCGCCGCGCAGGTCTTCTTCGCGACCACGCACGCGGGACCGGAGCCGCTGGTCGGCGCGGTCGGGCGACTGCAGTTCGAGGTGCTGCTGCACCGGCTGGAGAACGAGTACGGCGTGAGCGCGCGGCTGCAGCCGCTCTCGTGGTCGCATGCGCGCTGGGTGACAGGCCCGGAGGAGGACATCCGGCGGGTGGGTGGCGCGAGTGGCCGCATGCTCGTGTTCGACAGCAAGCAGCGGCCGCTCATCCTGTTCGATTCGGATTGGTCGCTGCGGCACACCATGTCGCGAGAGGCGACCCTGCAGTACTACGACGTGGCTCCCTGAGCGCTCCGTCCGGAGCGTGCCGCAGTCCGCTCCCGCTCAGCGTGGACTCGTGGAGTTGAGTCCCGTCGAAGCCTTCCTCAGATGACCTGGCGCCGGTACAGGCGGCCGGCACTCAGGTTCACGCTCTCTTCCGTCACCCGCTCCTGGGGCGCGGGCGTCGCGCTGCGCGGCAGCTCATCGGCCGCGACCCGGTCCGCCAGGCGGATCACGAACGCCTCGCGCAACGTCGGCGGCATGTCGACCATCTCGGCGTACACGGCAGCAGACTGCGCCACGGAGTGGGTCTCGGTCAGCTCCTTCGCGAAGCGCACGGCGTGCTGCACGTGGATGTCGATGAGTCCGGCCTGAGCGGCACCGGTGGCGAGCTCGACCCAGCGGCGCAGGTCGTGGTGGATCCGCCCGCGCAGCCGGTCACGCAGCACCCGCCACAGCGAGGCCGCCTCCGCGGGCGGTGCGTCCTCCCCCTGGATGAACAGGCGCGCGGTATTGGCCCCCGCGGTCTCACCGATCGCCGCGAGCACGCGATACGCCAGCAGCTCCGCCTCCGGACCCGTGATCCGGTGCAGTCGCAGGTGGATCTCCAGCATCCGGATCGGGGATACCCGGTCCGCCGCGAGCCCGATCACTCGCAGCGCGGTCGTGACGTGGAACTGGATGATCTTCTCGCGCGCGACGGCGGCCGCGATCTCCAGCTCGCGGCGCTTGGCCGCATTCGGAATACGCATCGACTTCGGCGAACCCATGAGAACTCCGGACATGCTGGGTGGAGTGCGGGAAGAGTTGGAAGAGCAATCGTCGTTCCGCGCCCGGGCCGGCCCGCTCAGCCGGCCGGTTCGGTGTGATAAGAGCTTGTCAGATAACGGATTAGCCAGATGGGCAGGGCGGGGAAGGGGACCGGCGCGCCATGGCCTGCCGGGTACTAGGTGCGGTCCGCGCTCCCTTTTTTCCCGTGCCGTACCGGGCTAGCCGGGGAGCAGCGCTCGCTGCTTTTCCCGTGCCGTGCCGGGCTAGCCGGGGAGCAGCGCTCGCTGCACGGCATCGTGGACGTCGCGGCGCAGCTTGGCGTGGCGTTTCTCGCTGGCGTTCGGGCTGACCCGGTTGGTGAGCAGCACGACATAGAGCGAGTGCTCGGGATCGATCCAGATCGAGGTACCGGTGAAGCCGGTGTGCCCGAAGCTGGACGAGGGGAAGAGCGTGCCCGAGGGACCGCCCTCGCGGCCGAGCTCCCAGCCGAGCGCGAAGCGCGCGTCGCGTGAGGGGCGTCCGGTGAAAGCGCGCAGCACCGAGGAGTCGAAGATGCGCGTGCTGTCCTGTACGCCCTCCTCGAGGAGCAGCTGCGCGAACAACGCCAGGTCGTGCGCGCTGCTGAACATGCCTGCATGTCCGGCCACGCCGTGCAGGCGATAGGCGAGCGGATCATGAACGACGCCGCGGATGTGGCCGCGCGAGACGGTGCGCTCGGTCGGTGCGATGCGGGAGATGAGCGCACGGCGGCTCGCCGTCAGTCGGAAGGCGGAGACGGCTTCATCGGGCTCCATCGGCAGCGGCACGAAGCCGGTCTCGCGCAGGCCTGCCGGCTGGAACAGGTGCCGGTCCAGGAAAGCGTCGAGCCGCTCGCCCGTGATCCGCTCCACCACGGCACCCAGCAGGATCATCCCGTAGTCACTGTACTCGTAGCGCACGCCGGGGGGCGCGGTCAGCCGTATTCCGGCCATGAACGCCGGCACCAGGGAGCGGTCCCGGCCCACGCCGCCGAGCGAGCCGCCGGGCGGCAGCCCGGAAGTGTGCGAGAGCAGGTGGCGCGCGGTCAGCTGCTGGCGATCCAGCGCGGCGCGCCATTCCATGAGGTAGTCGCCCAGGGGGGCGTCCAGGTCCAGCCGGCCCTGCTGCACGAGCAGCATGACGGCGCTGGTCGTGCCCACCGCCTTCGTGAGCGAGGCCAGGTCATAGAGGGTGTGCTCGTCGACGCGTGCCGCCGCCGAGCCGTAATCGGTGCGGCCGTACCCCCGCAGCCGGACCACCTTCCCGTTGCGACCGATCGCGAGCGCGGCCCCGGGTGTGACCTGCCGCCGGATCGCCGCGTTGATCAGCGCATCGACCTTTCGCAGCCCAGCCGCATCCATGCCGGCCGCGCGCGGATCGGCGACCTCGCGCAGGGATGCCTTCACACCGGCCAGGCCGGTGCTCGGCACCGCGAGCAGGAACACGAGACAGGTGAGGATCCGGCGCATCACCATCGGCGGTTGGCGAAATTTCTCTAACTGTTACTCTCTACGCTACTTAGTAACAGCGGGTTCCGCCAGCTTCTCGTTGCCGGCGCCCCGCGCTTGCGACTGCTGCCACAGGCGTGCCACAATCCGCTCATGGATTCGAGCAGCTCACCCGGTCGGGCCCGTCCGGCCCGACGAGCCGGAGGGCGCCGGGCGGCCGTGGCCATGCTCGCGCTGCTGCTGGCGGGGGCGCAGCCGCTGGGCGGGCAGCAGCGCACCCTGCCGCGCCCGACCGGCTACGTGAACGACTTCGCCGAGGTGCTGTCGCCGGCCGACGAGCAGGCGATCGGCCGGGTGATCGACGAGGTGCGGGCGAAGTCGGGTGGCGAGATCGTGGTCGTGACCATGCGCTCGCTCGACGGCTGGACCCGTGACGAGCTGGCGCTCCAGCTGGGCCGGCAGTGGGGCGTCGGGCAGCGTGGCGCGGCCGGCGACGTCGCTCGCAACACGGGGATCGTCTTCCTGGTGATCCCGAAGGAGACCTCGGCCACCGGACGCGGCGACCTCAAGATCGAGCTGGGGCTGGGCGCGAACCGGTTCATCACGGCGACGGAGGCCGGGCGCATCGCCGACCGTTACGTGATCCCCGCGTTCCGCCAGTCCGAGTACGGCAGCGGCATCCTGGCGGGCGTGACCGCGCTCGCGCAGGAGTACGCCCGCGAATTCGGCTTCACGCTGTCCGGCGAAGTGCCGGCCCTGCCGGAGCGCCGTACGCCGCGCGGCGTGGGTGGAGGCAGCAACTTCATCTTCTGGATCATCGTCCTGTTCGTGCTCATGTCCATGTTCCGCCGCGGCGGTCCGCGCGGCTGCATTCCGATCTTCCTGCCGTTTCCGATGGGGGGGCGCCGGGGCGGTTTCGGCGGCGGCGGCTTCGGAGGCGGGGGCGGCTTCGGGGGCGGCGGCGGCTTCGGCGGCTTCGGGGGCGGCGGCGGTTTCGGCGGCGGCGGCATCGGCCGCAGCTGGTAGCCAGAGGAGGCGAGGCAGTGGACCCGAGAGAGGTGGCAAGACAGTTCGCGGCGGACCTGGCCCCGGCCCTGGGCGAGCGGCTGGCCAGCGTGGTGCTGCACGGCTCGCTCGCGCGCGGCGAGTGGATCGAGACGGTGAGCGACATCAACGTGCTGGTGCTGCTCGACGACATTGGCGGCGCCAGCCTGGGCGCGCTCTCCCCGGTGGTGCGCCGCTTCGCGCCGCGCGGGATTCGTCCCATCATCATCGAGCCGCGCGAATGGCGGCGCGCGACCGACGTGTTCGGGATCGAGCTGGTCGAAATGCAGGACTGGCACGAGCTGCTCGCCGGTCCCGACCCGCTGCTCGGGCTGCTCGTCTCGCCCACGCACCTGCGCCTCCAGGCCGAGCGCGAGCTGCGCGGCAAGCTGCTGCAGCTGCACCTGGGCATGGTCATGGCCGAATCGCCGGAGCGCCTCGGCGGCCTGCTCACCGCCGCACTCCCCTCCATCGCCACCTATTTCCGCACCGCGCTGCGCCTGGCGGGCGAGGGCGTCGCGCGCGAGACCGACCGGGCGCTGCGCGACGGCTGCGCGCTCGTCGACACCGCCCCGGACGCGCTGCTGCGCGTGCTGGCGGCGCGACGTAGCCGCAAGCCGCTCACCGCGGCGCTGCCGGACCCACTGGTCGACGATTACAACACGGCGGCCGAACGGCTGGCCGACTACATCGATAACGCGGGGAGGAAAGCATCATGAAGGCGTTGCCGATCGCACTCTCGCTGGCATTGCTCACGAGCGGTTGCGGCTACAACCGCATCCAGGAGCTGGACGAGAGCGTCGAGCAGATGCGCTCCAACATCGACACGGAGCTGCAGCGCCGTGCCGACCTGATCCCGAATCTGGTGCGCACGGTAGATGAAGCGGCGGAGTTCGAGCAGGAGACGCAGACGCGCGTGGCCGAAGCGCGCTCGGGCCTCACGGCGGCGCGGGAGCAGCTCAATCAGGCACTGCAGTCGAACGCGGAGGCCGGCGAAGTGAGCGAGGCCAACGCCGCGATGAGCCGCAACCTGGACCTGTTCATCAACGTCGCCGTCGAGGCCTATCCGAACCTGCGCGCGAACGAGTCGTTCCTGCGGCTGCAGGACGAATTGACCGAGACGGAGAACCGGATCAGCGTCTCGCGCCGTGACTACAACGAGCAGGTGGCCGCGTACAACACCTACATCCGGCGCTTTCCGCAGGCGATCACCGCGAAGGTGATCGGCGCCGATCGGAAGGAGCAGTTCCAGGCCGACCCGGAAAGCCGGCGTGCGCCCACGGTGGACTTCGACTCGGACGATCGCGCGCCGGCGCCGCAGACCCCGGCGGCCACGCCGCAGGCACCCGCGAGCGCGCCGCGGCCCTGAGCGACGAGCGGCGGAGAACGAGCGCGGGGCGCGCCGGCTGGTCCGGTGCGCCCCGCCCCCGGGTCGCCGGGTCCGTTCAGCGTGATCGGAAGCCGTTCGTCATCGGCAGGCGACGATCCTTGCCGAACGCGCGCGGCGTGATCTTCACGCCGGGGGCAGCCTGCCGCCGCTTGTACTCGGTGCTGTCGACGAGATGGACGACGGTGCGAACCAGCGTTTCGTCGTGGCCCGCGGCGATCAGCTCCTGTGCGCTCCAGTCCTCCTCGACGTACTTCTGCAGGATGGGATCGAGCTGCTCGTAGGGCGGCAGCGAGTCGCTGTCCTTCTGCTCCGGCCGCAGCTCCGCGGAAGGCGGCTTCTCGATGGTGCTGCGCGGGATCGCATCGTGACCAGCGCGCGCATTCCGCCAGCGCGCCAACTCGTAAACCAGGGATTTGGGCACATCTTTCAGCACCGCGAAGCCGCCCGCCATGTCGCCATACAGCGTTGAGTAGCCGGTGGCGAGCTCGCTCTTGTTGCCGGTGCTGAGGAGCAGCCAGCCGAACTTGTTGGACAGCGCCATGAGCAACAGCCCGCGGATGCGCGCCTGCAGATTCTCCTCCGCGATGCCGGGCTGCATCCCGGAGAACGTCGCGCGCAGCGTTTCGAGCGCGGCCGTGAAGACCGGCTCGATCGGCAGCTCCAAGGTCTCGATGCCGAACGCGTTCGCAAGCGCCTGCGCATCGGCCCGACTGTGTTCCGACGAGTAGCGCGAAGGCAGCAGCACGCCGGTGACGCAGCCTGCACCCAGCGCGTCCGCGGCGATCGCCGCGACCAGCGCCGAGTCGATGCCGCCGGAGAGCCCGAGGACCACTTTCGAGAAACGGTTCTTGCGCACGTAGTCGCGGACCCCCAGTACGAGCGCTCCGTACACCTCGCCGATGTCGTCGTGGCGCCGCTCGGGCGCCGCCGGAATCGGCGGGCGCGTCTGCGATGGGGTATCCTCGCTCAGCACCAGCCGTCGCACGCTGCGCGGCGCCGCCCCGGAGAGGTGCCGGCGGCGCGGGTCGTGGAGGCGGGCACGGAAGACCTGTTCCAGCTCGACGTCGCAGAAGAGCAGATGCTCCTGGTGCATGGGCGCCTCGGCGATCAGCTCGCCCGAGGGACCGAACACGACGCTGCCGCCATCGAACACCAGCTCGTCCTGGCCGCCCACGAGATTGACGTAGGCGAGCATGACGCCGTGATCGGACGCGCGCGTCGCCAGCATGGTGTGGCGCGCCCGCCATTTGCCGCGCTGGTACGGCGAGGCGTTGATGTTGACGATGATCTCCGCGCCGGCACGCGCGAGCCGGCCGACCGGGCCGCCGGGCAGCCAGATGTCCTCGCAGATGCTGATGCCTACCGAGGCGCCGCCCAGGCGAAGCAGCAGCTCGCCGTGCCGCGCGGGGCGGAAGTAGCGCAGCTCATCGAAGACGCCGTAGTTCGGCAGCCGCTGCTTGTGGTAGGTGCCGACCCAGGTGCCGTCATGGAGCACCGCCGCCGCGTTGTAGAGATCGACGTCCCGGTCCGCGAAGCCGACCACGGCGGTGATGCCCCGGGTCTGGCGCGCGAGCGTTTCCACCGCCTGCCGGTTCGCGGCGACGAAGGCCGGCTTCAGCAGCAGGTCCTCCGGCGGGTAGCCGCACACCGCCAGCTCGGGGAACGCGATGAAGTCCGCCGCGGCCGACCGGGCGCTGCCCAGCGCCTCGGTGATCGCGCGCACGTTGCCATCGATGTCGCCTACCGTGACGTTGAGCTGGCCCAGACCGATTCGTATTCTCGCCATTCCATTCGCCCGTTGGCTGCCGTCAGCCCACCCTAGCCTGCGCCCCGTGTAATTGTATGTTACGCACTTCGTACGCGCCCGGCAGTGCCGCCGGCCGCGCGCTCACCCAGGAGACGGCATGTTCCCGGTCCTTTTCCGCATTGGCAGCTTCGAGGTGACGAGCTTCGGGCTCATGATGTTCCTCTCGTTCCTGACGGGCGCCTGGCTGCTCGGCAGGCAGCTCGAGCGCTACGGCCTGTCCCGCGAGTACGCCTGGGACGTGCTTGCCTGGGTCGCGATCGGCGGGATCCTGGGGGCGAAGCTGTGGTACCTGGGACTGCACGTGGAGGATCTGGTGGCCGACCCGGTGCGGGAGCTGACCAGCCGCGGCGGACTGGTCTGGTACGGCGGGCTGATCGGCGGGGTCACCGCCTACTATTTCCAGGTCAGGGCCAAGCGCCTGCCCATGGCGGTGATGTACGATGGCACGGCACCCGCGCTCGCGGCGGCCTACGCGGTCGGCCGCATGGGCTGCTTCCTCGTCGGCGACGACTACGGCCGCTACACCGAGTCCTGGGTGGGCGTGTCCTTCCCGGAGGGGGCGCCGCCCACGACGGCGGCACAGCTGCGCGCCTGGGGCTCGGACATCCCGGCGCACATCGCGGACAGCCAGATCGTGACGGTGCACCCGACCCAGCTCTACGAGGTGGCGCTCGGCCTGATCATGTTCGTGATCCTGTGGAACGTGGGGAAGCGGAGCCTGCGAACCGGGCAGCTGTTCTCGCTCTTCCTGGTGCTCTATGCCATCGAACGGTTCTTCATCGAGTTCGTGCGCGCCAAGGGCGACCGGTTCGTCGCCGGCCTGTCGACCGCGCAGATCGCCAGCATCCTGCTCCTGGGCGTGGGAGGCTGGCTGTGGGTGCACCGGGGCCGGGTAGGCGCACCGGTGCCCACTCCCGCCAACCCGCCCCGCGTACCTCGCGACGCGAAGCCGGCCGGCGCGGCGCGTTAGGCCCGCAGGCCGGCGCGCGGATCGCCGTCCCCGCTCACGACCCGGGTACGCCCCCGCGCCAGCTCGGCGCGTGCAGCAACGCACGCTCCGGAAAGAGCGCCGAGCGAGCGCGCGCGCATAAGCCGCACGGGCATTCCCGGTACGAACGGCACTCGGCATCCCTGCCGGTCCAGGAGAGTACGGGACCTGGCCTCGGGCGGCAGACCCGCCTCCCACGATTCGCCGACGGTTCGGCCGGGCAGCATCGCACCCGTGGAACGAGGCTTGCCCCGCCGGGCGTCATGCGCTCTGCCATCAGCGTCCTGACCCTCATCCTGCTGACACAGCCGGCGGCGGCCCAGTCCCGGCCGCGCCACCTCTCCTCGGACTACCTCTTCACGCCCGGTTCCGTCGCGGTCACGCTCTATGCCACGGGAGCCGCCTTCTCCGATTTCCAGCGCGGCACCGCCCAGCCGGTCGACGGTGAGGCCTCTTTCAGCCGCCGGGTGTCCGCGACCACGACCGCCGGCGTGGCGGCCGAGCTCATGACGTGGTTCACGACCCGGCTCGGCCTGCGCGTGCAGGCCGCCTGGTTGCCCTCGCGATTCGACGTCAAGTACGACCCCGCAGGGGCCGAGTACGCACGCCGACACGGGGGCAGCGAGGCGCCCGAGTGGACGCGGCTGGATTTCTGGACGCTGGATGCGGCCGCCCTGATCCGCCCGCCGCTCACGCTCGGCAGGGTCGCGCCCTACGGGATCCTGGGCGGCGGGGTGGCAACCTTCCACGCGCACTCGGCCGGCGTGGTCCCGCCCGAGGCCCGCGCCGCCTTCGCCGGCCAGGAGCGAACCGCCTGGGCCCTGGTCGCGGGGCTCGGCGCCGTGGTACCGTTGGAGCGCCAGCGCATGCTGCTCGCCTTCGCGCTCACCAGCCACCTGACACCGACCCCGCTCAACGATCAGGGCGGCGGCGAGGTGTTCCGCGACGGAGACCTGGACATCCGCATGGCCGATCCCGCCGAGACCGGCAGCGACGGCGTATCGCTCACCAGCAACGTGCGGCTGATGGTCGGCCTCACGATCCCGCTCGGGCGCATTGGCGGCTGACCCGGCCCGCGGCGTCCGCGCCGCTGGCGCCGGCGTCCGCGCCGGGCGCCGGGACAGTGCTCAGGCCATTGGTGGAACTAATCTTGCGCACCTTGCGGAGCGATTCCCCCTGGACCGCAACGGTAGCATCATCGGAGGCCTGAATGGCTCGCGAGCAGCCCGGCGCCATCATTGTCGATCAACTGCGTGATCGCATCGTCACGGGCATCTTCCTGGGCAACTGGCGCCCGGGCGAGCGACTGCCGAGCATCCGTGACGTCGCGGAAGCGGAAGGTGTCGATCGCAAGACGGCCGCCGCCGCATACCGCCGCCTCGAGGAAGAGGGCCTGGTGCGAGTGCGCGCCCGCTCCGGCGTGTATCTGCGACCGGATGCGCCGCCGCGTTTGATCGGTCCGCTCGAGCGTCTGCATCTTCGCTGGCTGCGCAACACCTACGAGAGTGGCCGCGACCTCGGCCTCGACACCCCCACCATGCTGCGCCTGCTGCACGCCATCGCGGAAGTGGAAACCGCGGCGGTACCCGTGATCGATGCGGACATGACGTTCGCCGAGCAGATCGCGGACGAGTTGCGCACGCGCGCCGGCGTGCGCGCCGTCGCGGTCGGCGCCCTGCGCGGCGAGGAGGCAGCGCGCGCGGCCACGTTCGCAGTGACCACTCCGTACCAGGCGGCCACGCTCCCGGCGGAAGTCCCGGCGGTCGAGGCGACGCTCTCGACCGAGTTGCTCGAGGCGCTGCGACGTACGCTCGCCCGCGGCCGCGCGCTCATCCTCGTGCCGTCCGAGCTGCTGGCCACGAAGCTGCGCCGCGGGCTCGCGCAGGGTCAGCTGCAACCGGCGGGCGCCGACGCGATCGTGCAGGCCTGGCACGACGAGCTGGACCTGGGGGCGCAGATGAGCGGCATCGACGCGGTGCTCGTCTGGCCGGGAACGGCGGCGGGCAGCGCCCAGCACCTCGCCCGGGTTCCGTGTGAGCGTCCCCGTCACGTGGTTTCGGAGGAATGCCTGCGACGGGTGCGCCTCGCCACGCTGGATGCCGCGATGCGTCGCCTGAACGGCGCGGCCGAGACACCGGTGCTCAGTATACCCACCGGCGACGGAGTTCGAGGAAGAGTTGCGACCTTGGCTGCCCGGCCGGCAAGGCCGAGCCAAGGCCCCGAAGCCGTCCTACACGGTTAGCGGGCTCGATCCCGCCTTCCAGGCTCGAGCGCCGGTCGAACGCCCATTCCAGCCGCACCGCCCAGGTGTTCGCCGGCGCATCCGAGCCGAGCAGGGCGGAGATGCCCGTCTCCAGCGTCAGGAAGACGTCGTCGGCGAGCTGCCGGCCGACCACGAACGTCGGCTGGCTCAGTCCTCCGACGCCCTGCCCGAACTGCACCTGGAAGATGTCGAGCTGCAGGCCCAGGTCCGCGGAGAGCGCGCGCTCCAGCTCGATGCCGAGCACCTCGCCCAGCGCCCCGAGATAGGTCTGCTCGAGCACCGCTCCCCCGGTCGTGAACGCGCTTTCGCCCAGCGCGAAGCTGGGGCGGCCGAAGAGCAGGAAGCTGAGCAGCTCGGACTGCGGGATGTTGGGCGCATCGGCCGCGGCGAGCGCGAGCCGCGGCGTCCGTGCGGTACCGGTGATGCGCACGTCGACCTCGACGCGCTGGCCGGTCGGATCGAGCAGCGTGCGTCGCGCGGTGATATCGACCGCCGGGTTCGGCGGTGACGAGCCGAGGAAGCGCACCTCCGAATTCACGATCGTGAAGCGACGCACGATCGGACCGGCCACCAGCGTGTACGTCCCGCGCTCACCGCTGAGCGTGCCGACCACGCGGAAATCGTCTCCCACACGGTTGACGGTGAGCTCGCCGCGGAGCTGCGCGGTCGCCGCCTGCTCGCCGAAGCTGCCCTCGATCCAGGCCGCCTCACCCATGCGCAGCCGTAGATCCTGGATGCTCGTGGCCGCCATGATGCCGCCAGTCGATGTACCGAGGTCGGTGCCGAGCACCGGCTCCGCCGCGACCTCGTCGAAGTCGAAGCTCGTGGAAGGACCCATCGCGGGTATCGTGATGTAACCGTCATCCACGGACACGTCGCCGGTGAGCACGAGCGCGCTCAACTCCCCCTGCAGCGTGACCCGGCCGTCGAATTCGGCGTCGGGGTGACTCTCCACGCCGAAGACCTCGAAGCCATCGAGATCCGCGACCACATCGAGCACGGGACGATCGAGCGCCTCGAAGGTGGCGCTGCCGCTGACGGTCATCCACCCTTCGCTGCGGATGCGCAGCGCATCGATGATCGCGCGCCGACCGTCGAATCCGAGCCGGCCGGAAATCGAGTCGAACCGCTGATTCAGCTCGGGTACGCTGAGCTCGCCCCCGGTCAGGGCGAGCTGGCCGTCGAGACGTGGCGCCTCCGCCGTGCCGCCGAGCTGTACGGTACCGTCGACCATCCCGGTGAGGTTGCGAATCCTCGGCACGAAAGGACGCAGCAGCACGAGGGACACGCGCTCGGCCATGAGCGTCGCATCGAGCGGTCCCGTCGCGCCCACGCCGAAATCGAGTTCGGGCGCGAGCGCGAGCCGGATCGGCAGCGTGCCCCGCACTTCGAGGCGACCGCCGGCGGAATCGAACAACGCGAGCAGCTCCGTGCGCGCGACGCCCGCCGCGTAGTCGAGACTGCCCTCCAGCTGGTTCATGCGCACGCCCTGCACGAGCGCGCTGTCCAGCCGGAACGTGCCCACGATGAGGGGTGCGCTGCCGGGCGGTCGGATGGTCGCATTCAGGAAAAGGTTTCCCGACACCGAGGGCGGGCGACCGAGCAGTTCGAACACCTCCCCGAGCGGCAGGTTGGCGATGCGGGTGCGGACATCGACCCGGTCGAGCGGGAGCACCCGGCCATCCAGCTCGATCAGGCCTCCGGTCTGCTCGTTGCGCAGCTGCACCTCGCGCACCCGCAGGCCATCATCGCCGCCCCACGCGAAGCGCGCGGGCGACTGCAGCTCCCAGCGGCCCTGGACCAGGTCGAAGAACGCCCGCTGCAGAATCAGGCTGCGCTCACCCTCGCGCGGGATGATGCCTTCGGCCACGATCTCGATCTGGCCCGCGGTCGCGCGGTCGGCGCGGATCTCCAGGTCGAAGTCCGGCGATACCAGACGCACGTCGGCCGCGAGCGTCCGGTACGCCCCCGCGGTCGGGGTGTTGACGTCGCTCGCAGTGAGCTCGAGCACGGCCTCGGGCAGCACGCCGGTGAATGCGGCCTGGTACTGCGCGTCCAGCTCGGCCGCCGCCCAGGCCCCGACCTGCAAACCGGTGCCGCGCACCGAGCCGGCAATCTGCAGCTTGTCGAGCGGGCCCGAGATCGTGCCTTCGGCCCGCACGCTGCCGGCCGCAGCGGAGTCGGCGATCGCCGGCACGTAGGGACCGAATGGCGTGAGCGAGCTGATCGAGAGCCGGTATTCGACGGCCCCCGAAATCGGATCGACGAAGCGCCAGTTGCCACTCGCGGCGAGGTCGGCCGTTGCGAGCGACGCGCGCAGCCGCTCGATGTGCGCCGTGCCGGCGCGCACCGTCGCCACCACAGCGAGCGTGTCGTCGGGCTCTGCCTCCCATCCGGAGAAGCCGCCGTCGATGCGGACGCGCGCATCCATGGTAGCAGGCTCGACGCCGCTGCCGGCGAGCGCGTAGCGCGCCGTGAGCGTCACCGGGGGAACTGCGGGGGCCAGCACGGACTGCAGGTCGACCGCCACCAGGCGCCCGCTCACGTCGTAGCGCGGCACGGTGCCGGTGAGATCGACCGTGCCGGCGAGCGTCGCCAGTCCGGTCCCAAGCTCGAGGCGTACGTCGAGCGTGAGCGGGGAGCGGTCGGGATGCCCGCTGAGCACAACCGCACCCGTCACCGTGCCCTTGAGCGGCAGTCCGGGCGCGATCGGCTGCAGCGCTGCGAGCGGCACCTGCTGGAGATCGACGCGCAGGTCCCGCAGCTCGAGGCCCTCGCGGCCCAGGCCGACGCCGCCCGTCAGCCCAGTCGTGAAGCGCTCCGGGACGCCCTCCGCGCGCAGGCTCGCGACGATGTCCACCTCGATGTTCGAGCCGGGCCCGCGCAACGTGCCGGTGAGCGTCCCGCCATAGGGGAGCGGTCCGGTAAAGGATTCGACCAGCGCGAGCGAAAGCGGCTCCAGGCGCAGATCCACCTGCTCGACGAGCAATCTCTGCGCGAAGATTTCCGCGCGTACGCTCCCCGATACGCGTGACTCGCCGGAGGACGCGACCAGGTCGCTGAGCGCGAGCGCCGTCCCGTCACCTTCCAGCGGCCGCACCTCGAAGCTGAAGCTCGCGGTACCGTCCTCCGGAACCCGCCCGGGCGCAACGAAGCCGAGGTCGGCGAGCTCCAGGCGCGGCGCCCGGCCGCGCGCCGTTATGCCGTAGCCCGCCGCCGCAGGGTCCCAGGTTCCGACCAGCTGCTCGACACGGGTGCCCCCGATCTCGACCGCGGCGACATCGAATGCGGTCGTACCGCGCGGAAAACGGAAGTCGCCGTCACGGGCCTCGAGCGCGAGCTGCTGCGTTGCTTCCGGCCGCGCGAGCGTTGCGGAGAACGTCGTCATGTGCAGGCGGGGGGCAGCGAGCCCGGGTCCCGCGAACGCGACGTCGCGCAACCCGGCCACAACCGCATTCAGGGTGAAGTCGCCCTGGGGCATGGCGACTCTCACCGTGCCCCCCTGGATCTGGAGCTCGGCGATGCGGAACGTGCGGGCAGCCCCCGAGGGAGCACGGCTTTCGCGGTCGTCGGCGAGCAGGCCGGCAAGCGGACTCTCGTAGTTCCACGTCGTGCCGTCCGAGCGGAGCAGCACGTCGGGCCGCTCTAGGCGAACCGTACCCAGCACGATGTCGCCGCGGTTCGCAGCGACCATGTCGGCGGTGCCGCTCACGCCTGCCGCCCGGGCGAAAACGCGATCGGTGCCCGGCTCGCGCCAGACGACGTCGCTCGCCCGGAAGCTCAGCGGTCCGCGCAGCGGACGCACCGGCAAGGGCCGCGACGTCAGGCGCTGCGCGACCTGCCGGCGGAGCGCGCCCACGAAGGGGCCGCCTTCCGCGGCCGCCGCGGAATCCCCGGGCAGGCGCGCCGCCGGCAGCTGCGCTCCCGGATCGGCATCGAGACCGCGGAACCAGAGCACGAGCACCAGCAGCCCGGTGAGCAGCCCGGCGAGGATGCCGGCCGCCGCCATGCGCCGCTCGTCGCGGGTGAACAGGCGCGCCACTAGAACGCCTGCCCGATACCGAGGTGGATCCGGAAGCGGCCGAAGAACGTCGTGGGGGACGGACGGAACTCGTCGGCGACGCGGATGAGCGCGTTGGTCGTGTCCGCCACCAGCAGCGGTCCGGCCGGCCGGTTGTACGGGTTGTAGGCGGCATCCAGCCGGATCGGCCCCACCGGCGTCTGCACGCGCAGTCCCAGCCCCGGCGTGGCACGCAGGTCGGCGAGAGAGAGGTCGAGCACGCTGCGCCTGCCCACGGCACCCGCGTCCACGAACGCGACCATGCGCAGCGTGCGTGGCAGGAACGGCGACGGGAAGCGCAGCTCGGCACTGGCCACGGCCAGCGCCGTGCCGCCGGTCGGCACGAAGCGCATCCCGATCGTGTCGCCGTCCTCGTTCACCTTCACCGAGTCGTCCGTGACCCAGACCCCCGGGCCGAGCGCGTTGCGGTCGTAGCCGCGCACGGTCGAGGCGCCGCCGGCGTAGAACCGCTCCTCGGGAGGCAGGAAATTCTCGGTCGGGTCGATCGACGCGGTGCGGAAGAAGTTGCCGAGCCGCAGCGCCCCGGCCGCCACCCAGCCCGGACGCACGGGGCGGTAGATCGTGCCTTCCGCGGTGCCGCGCACGAAGCGGATGTCGGAGGCGAGCCAGGGAGCCGCCCACGCCAGCGACGTCCGCACGCCGTAGCCGCGCGTCGGGTTGAACGCGATGTCGCTGCGGTCCAGCGACCAGCCGGCGGAGAGCTCGTTCCGGAACCGGGGCTGCGCCAGGGAATCGACGACACTCGGATCGCACACCTGGAACGCAGCGCAGAACAGGGCAGGGGCGGCGCGCGTCGAGCCGCGCTCCCCGTCCAGGCCAAGGCTCAGGATCGACCGGTCGCCCACGCGGCGGGCGACACCGACGCGCGCGCCGATCGCCTCCCGCTCATAGATCGTCGGCTCCGAGATCCGTTCCGCGAACACGTTGAGCGCACCCTGGTTGCGCGGACCGAACAGGAACGGCTGCGTCAGGTCGGCCGAGAGCCGGTAGTCGAACTGCGCGGCCACCTCGTCCTGCGCGTAGGCGCGACAGACCTTGTCGCCGGAGCCGATGTCGAAAGGCTCGCCGATGCCGATCTTGGAGAGCGAGCCATGCACCGCCAGGCGACGGGCTCCGCCCCCGAAGCTGCGGCTCACCCACGTCGCCTCCGTACGCAGGCACTCGACCGTGCCGAAACCGACCGCCGCATCCACCTGGTGCACTGGCCCTTCCGCAATGCGCACGGCCACCGTGGCGGTGCTGCTGTCCCCGGGAGCGCGCTGCAGCGAGTCCTCCGCAATGCTCACCGAGGCGATCTGCACCAGGCCCAGCTCGTACAGGTTGCGCTGGCTCTCCGCCAGCCGCGACTGCAGCAGCAGGTCGCCCGGGCGGAACGTGAACGCACGCAAGGCCGTGCGTCGGCCCAGCTGGTCCGCCCCCTCCACGATGATCGAGTCCACCCGCACCTCGGGACCGGGCACCGCCTCCAGCAGCGCCACCGCGCGGTTGTCCACCGTGTCTACCGAGAAATTGCGCAGTACCTCCGCGTACGCATGGCCGCGTCGGTACAGGGCATTCAGCACCTGGTCCGCAGACCTCGAGAACTCGCCCAGCGCGAAGATCTCACCCGGCTGCATCCGCAGCACCCGCTCCATCGAGTCCGAAGGGAGTACCGGCTCGGTGCCTTCGACCTCGATCAGGTCCACGATGATCGGGTCGCCCCGCTGCACCGCGAACGTGATCGCTACGTCGTCGTCCCCGGACTCGACCTCCGGCATGACCCTCGTGCCGAAGTAGCCCTCGGCGCGGTAGAACCGCGCCAGGTTCAGCAGGTCGGAGCGAACCAATTCCGGCTGGAGGAAATGCTCCTGCCGGCCGATCCGGGTGAACGGCACGCACAGCGGCAGGCCCAGGAAGCTGCACCGGCTGGGCTGCGTTCCGATCATGGTGAGGAGGGAATCGGCCGTGAAGGGATCGTGGCCGGTGAAGCGGACCGCCTCGATCTTCGCGCCCGAGTGTTCCACCAGCTCCGGGTAGAGCTGGGCCGTGCTCGCACGCGTGGCGCAGCCGCCCCCCGCCAGTGATGCCGCGCTCGTCACGACGGCGGCCCAGACCCCCGCCAGGGCTCGTGCCCGGCGGCCACCGCACACCCGTCGCCCTCGCCTCGCGCACGTGCTCATCGCGCGCGTCTCACGCAATCGCTACGCCAGCCGCGAGGCACGCGCCGCGTTGCCCTGCGTTGACGCACCTTCCCCCGCCCGCTAGCTTTTTGTGCTGTTTACCGATGGTACGCCGCCCGCACCGCGTCCGCGGCCGCGGGCGGTACTGTCAGGCCCGTTCCCGGCTCGAACTGATGACCCGACACCCGACCGCTCGGCGCGTCCGGCGCGAAAGCACCGGCACCGATGACGTTTTCGTCGCCCAGGTATTCGAGACCTCGGCCTGGGCGCGCGAGCACGGGCGCACGCTCGTCTTCGGCGGCATCGCCGCCGCGCTCCTGATCGTCCTCTCGCTCTGGTATGTCGGCTCGCGGCGCAGCCTCGCCGAGCGGGCCTCAACGGAGCTCACGCCGCTGCGGGCCCAGGTGCAGGCGGGGAACACGCAGGCCGCGATCCCGCAGCTCGAGGAGTACCTGGCCCGGTTCGGCGGGACCGACGCGGCCGATGAGGCCCGGCTCATGCTCGCCCAGGCCTACCTCACCGCAGGCCAGACAGACCGCGCTGGCGAGGTCCTCTCCGAAGTCGATGAGGACCTCGACAATCCCATGGCCGTCAACGCGCTCATGCTGCGAGCGGCTGCGTTCGAGACCGCACGCACGCCGCACCGGGCCGAAGAGCTCTACCTGCGCGTGGCTGACGGCGCGCCGTTCCTTTACCAGCGGCAGGACGCCCTGGACAACGCCGCCCGCGTCCGGATGACGAGCAACAATCCCGCAGGCGCGGCCGACCTCTACCGCCGGCTGCTCGACGAGACGCCGGAAGAGGATCAGCTTCGATCGATCTTCGAGATGCGTCTCGGTGAGGCGCTGGCCGCGGCCTCGAGCGGCGCCGTGACGCCGACCGCCAACTAGGCATCCGAGCAGCCCACGGCCCGCGCTCAGCGCCGCCCCAGACCCAGGCGCTTGCGCATCGGAGCCGTGAGCGACTGCCTCACGGCCCCATACTCTTGCCACACGTCGCCCACCGAACGCAGGCGCGCTGGAACCGTACGGATCGTGAAATCCTCCGGCCTCACTCCCGCCGCCACCTCCTCCCAGGTGATCGGGGTCGACACCGTCCCACCAGCGCGCGCCCTCGTCGAATACACCTCGACCGCCGTCGCTCCGCGCGCATTGCGCAGGTAGTCCAGAAGCAGCCGGCCTTTCCGGCGGGCCTTCGAGAGTTGCAGCGTGTACCGGTCCGGACGAGCCCGGGCCACCGCGCCGGCAGCTCCCTGCGCGAATTCCTTCAACTCCTCCCACCCGCCTCGCCTGGTAAGTGGGACAACCACGTGCAACCCCTTGCCCCCCGTCGTCTTGACGAAACTCTCCAGACCCAGCTCCCCAAGCACCAGCCTCACTTCATGCGCCGCTTCAATTACTTGATCCCATGTTATTGCTGTATCAGGATCTAAGTCGATTATCATGCGATCGGGCTTCTCCAGCCGGTCGGCCCGTGAATTCCACGTATGAAACTCCAGCGTTCCGAGCTGCACCGCGGTCAGGATGCCGGCCAGGTCGCTTACCGACCCGTAATCCCGGGCGGCGGCACTTTCCTTCACGCGGATCTTTCTCACGTGAGGGGAGTCGATCTCATCCATATGTTTTTGGAAGAAGCACTCGCCGCCCTGGCCGGACGGACAGCGCACGAGCGTAAGCGGGCGGTCCGCCAGATGCGGGAGGATGAAGGCTTCGACCGCGGCGTAGTACTCGGCCAGATCGAGCTTGGTTAGACCCAGGTCTGGGTACAGGATCCTGTCTGGGCTGCTGAGTCGTACGCCCGCGATCTCGACCTCCGGCTTGCCGCGCCGGGAAGCCCGCCCGCCGGCCCGCGGCCGGTCGGAAGCCCCAGGGCGGGAAGGGGTTTCCAGGACTACTTCCGCGGCCGGCTTGTCCTCACGGAGGCCCTTGAAGGAGGGATGCCTCAGGATGCCGTCCGCCGTCCGCTCCGTGAACGCGACCTGCGCGACCAGGGTCGGCTCGAGCCAGTGGATACCGCGCGCCTGGGCTCCGCGCGGCGGATTGCGCAACGGGGAGGAGGAGCGCTCCAGGGGACCCAGCTTGCGCTTCAGCTGCCGGAGAGTAGCGCTCGTGAACCCCGTGCCGACCTTGCCGGCGTAGCGCAGTGAGCCCTCGTCCCAGACCCCGAGGACAAGGGCTCCGAAGCCTTCCCGCGACCCTGAGGGATCGGTGTAACCTGCGACCACGAACTCCTGCTCCTGCACGCACTTGACCTTCACCCAGCCGCGTGTCCTTCCGGGCCGGTAGGGGGCCGATCGAAGCTTGCTGATGATGCCCTCGACGCCGGCCGAACAGGCCTCCGCGAAGAACTCCGGACCCCGACCCACCACATGGTCGCTGAAGCGCACGGGGCCCTCCGGCAGCGCGCCCACGAGGGATCGGAGAAGCTCCTTGCGTGATTCCTGGGACACCTCGGCCAGGTCGAGGCCGTCCACGTGAAGCAGGTCGAATGCGTAGTAGAGCAGCTCGCCTCGACCATCCACCGCGGCGTTCTGCAGCGCCTGAAAACTGGTGCGCCCATCGGGCAGCTGCACGACCACTTCGCCGTCCAGCAGTGCCGCCGTAACCGGCAGCGCTGCAATAGCTTGCGCCACCGCCCCAAAACGGTCCGTCCAGTCCTTGCCATTGCGCGTCCAGAGCTCCACGTGGCCGCTCTCCAGGCGCGCCAGCAGCCGAAACCCGTCGAACTTCAACTCGTGCAGCCAGTCGTCGCCAACCGGCGCAGCCGCGACCAGGGTAGCCAGCTGCGCGACCGGGTACCGGGGCAGCGCGCCCGGACGCGCTCCAGGAACGTCCGGGAGCGCCGTCTCCGGCCGCTGCGAACTCCGGGAACGCCTTTTCTTTGCGGATTTGCGAGTCGGCGCGGCCATCCGGCCTCCAGAAACGGGGCATTGCTGGGCGGATTCCGCGCGTGCAACGCCCATTCCAGTGGCCGCGGCGGCTGAGGGATCGTCCAGAATAGCCGAGAGAGGCCGCTCCACTTCGTATAATATACGTTATGTAAACTTCCGCCGTGGATAACTCGCCACGTTTTCCCCAAAGCATTCTCCCCTGCCGGTTTATCCGCGATTACCGCAAGTGGATTGGCAACCCGGGTTCGAGCAGGTGGAAGGACGGCGATCGCGAAAGCGAATGAAGGCGGCTACCAGCCGCGGAGCTCACGAACCCGGCGATCGGCCAGGTCGAGCTCCGCCCTGATCGCGGCCATGATCCGGTCGGAGGTCTCATCGAGGACCGCCTCGCGGTCGGATCGGCGGTCGAGTCTCGGGAGTGAAAAGGACCGACCGTACCGTACACAGATGACGCCGGGTCGCGGGATTCGATCCCAGCGAGGCCAGACGTCGTAGGCGCCGGCAATCGCCGCGGGCAGAATCGGGACGCCGGCCTTGAGGGCGAGGCGCACGGTCCCGGGCCGAGGCTTCTGGAGGCGCCCGTCCCAGGTGCGCTCCCCTTCGATGTAGATTACGACGGGGTGTCCCTGTCCGAGGCGCCGAAGCGTGACCCGAACGGACTGCGGATCGACCTGAAAGCGTCGTACCGGATAGCCGTAGCAGTGAGTCATGATGCGGCCGATCACGGGGACCGTGAACTGCGTGCTCTTGGCCATGGCGTGCATGGGCCGGGGGCAGAGGCTCTGGATCAGCATGGGATCCATCACACTCTGGTGGTTGGCGATCATGAGGAATGGGCCCTCGGAGGGGATGTTCTCGAGGCCCTGCGCCTCGGCGCGGCCAATCGCCCGCCAGATCCATCGAGGGCTGCCATGGACCAGCCAGTAGAGCAGATCGGGCGGGCGCACGTCGGGCGCGCTCATCGGGAGCGGATGCTGGGCTGGAACTCGACGATTTCACCGCGGCCCGCTGCCCGCCACGCCAGCCGTACGCAGTACTTGAGTCGTTGCTCCCAGAGGCGGACCGAGCCGGTTCTGAAGCGGGCGCTGATGACGGTCTCTGCTCGCAGCCTCAGCTGGATGGCCGAAGAGGCCGGCTGGATGGCGGCAAGCGCCGTGAGCGGCCGTTCCCACCCCCCTCCAGACTCGGCGGAGAAGGCGAGCGATTGCTCATCCAACCGCAGGACGCCGGTCTCCGGGGGACCCATGATCTCGGCGCGCCCGAGGTAATCCCCCGCGCTCCGGAGTGCTCTCTCATCGACCGCGCGGCGCAGGCTCACTGTCGCCTGGAATGGCGGACGCAGGCCCGTCGGCAGCGCGCTGCCCTCGGCGTCGATTTCCGGCCAGGGCAACCGGGCGAGCCAGGCGCGTGCGTCAAGCTCCTCGGCGATGGCCCCTTCCCTCTCGAACCGGATGCGCGCCCCCCTGCCCCGCCGGAACCTCGCCCGGCAGCGCGCGCAGCGCCCCGACAGGTCGATCGACTCGATGGCATGGCACGACGGACAGGCCCAGAGCAGGTCCTTCAAAGGCACGGCGTCACAGCCGGTTGAACATGGAGAGGAGACGAAGCTTCCACACGCGCCAGACGGCCTCCCGGATGATCCGCTTCGACATCTTCGACTCGCCGATGGTCCGATCCACGAAGACGATCGGGATCTCGCCGATCCGGAACCCTGCCTTCCAGGCCCGCATGCTCATCTCGATCTGG
>DATHVV010000129.1:0-100903 GCA_035461105.1 Longimicrobiales bacterium
AGCACCGCCGGCGCCGTGTAGTTCTCCTGAACGCGGCGCACCGCGATGTCGCTGAAGAGCAGGTGGTGGTTGACCACCAGGATGTCGGCCTGCGCCGCATCGCGCCGGGCCCGCTGGTAGAAGCACGCGTCGAAGTGCGGACACTTCGCGCGCAGGCACGCGTCGGGATCGCTCACGATCTCGTCCCAGACCTCGGGCGTCGGCGCGAACGGGAGGTCCTGCAGTGAGCCGTCCCGGGTCTGGTCGAGCCACACCGTGAGCGCGTCCAGCTCGCGGTTCTGCGTGTCGTCGAGCAGCAGCTCCGCGGAGGAGGCTGCGAGCCGCGCGCGGCGGATCGAGACGTAGTTGCCGCGACCCTTGACGAGCGCGAAGCGGAACGACGCGCCGAGCGCGCGCCGCAGGAACGGCAGGTCCTTGCCGACCAGCTGCTCCTGCAGGTTGATCGTGTTCGTGGAGACGACCGTCCGCTCGCGGTTCTGCAACGCCCAGTGGATCGCCGGCACCAGGTAGGCCGCGGACTTGCCGGTGCCGGTGCCCGCTTCGGCGAGCCGTACGCCGCCCTCGTTGTAGGCGTCGGCGACCACGCGGGCCAGGTCCCGCTGGGTCGGCCGGTCCTCGTACGCGGGGTGGTGGCGCGCGACCGGCCCGCCCGGCGCGAGCACCGCCGCGACCGCCTCCGGGTCGAGCAGCTCCAGCTCCTGGGCGTGAGGCGGCTCGACCACGACGTACAGCTCGGCCGCGTCGTTGTCGGTGATCGCCAGGCCGACGCCCGCCGCGTACAGCTGCGCGGCCACGCCCAGGTCGGCATCCGACGGCGTGAGATCCGCGGACGGATGGTTGTGGATGAGCAGGGTGCCGGGGGGCAGTCCCTGGGCGGCCGCGAGCACGGCGCCACGATGGCCGCGGGCGACGACGCGCGCATCAGCGATGGCACCGTTCGCCTCGACCGTGGCCGCGAAGCAGACTTCGTTGCCGCGCGCGCGGCGGATCTCCCGGCGGATCAGCTCCGCGGCGGCAGCGCTCAGCGTGAGCGCAGCATGACTCACGTTTTCAGCGTCTTCTTCTTCGCGGCCGGGAAGAGCACGTTGTTGAGGATCAGCCGGTAGCCGGGGGAATGCGGGTGCAGGCTGAGGTCCGTGGGCTCATCGCCGACCTGGTGTTGCGGGTCTTCCGGATCGTGGCCCCCGAGGTAGGTCCAGGTCCCCTCCCCGTAATTGCCGTGCAGATACTTCGCCCAGCCAGCGCCTTCTTCCTCGGCCAGCACGATCACGTCGCGCTTGAGGCGGTCGCGCCGGAAGCTGGTCGTGAGCCCGTAAAAGTCGCCGATCACCGCCTCGTGGTTCTGCACCAGCATCGCGGGCACCGGATCGAAGCGGGGACTGAAATCGAACAGCGAAAACGCGCCGAGCGGCTGCCGCCACGCGGTGTTCACCTGGTGGCCGTCGATGTCGCTGAACGCGTTCACGCTCGCGTTCACCTGCACGACCGCATCCCGAAACGCGAACGTCCGGTCCCACTGCAGCTTCTCCGATGCGTCGGGATCGATGCCGGTGCCGTCGGCGAACGGTGCGGCAATGTCGACGCCCATGGCGGCAAGGGCGAGCTCCAGCGTTTCCGTCGCGGCGCACATCGCGAACAGGAAGCCGCCCTCGGCCACGTAGTGGCGCAGGGCCTCGGCGACGGCTTTCTTGAGCTGCGGCACGTCCGCCATTCCGAACTGCGTGGCAATCGCCTGGTTCTGCTGCACCGCCTCGCGCAACCAGGGTGCGCCGGCGTAGTTGATGTAGAACTTCGAGTACTGTCCGGTGAAGTCCTCGTGGTGCAGGTGCAGCCAGTCGTATTCGCGCAGGCGGCCCTGCAGCACCTCCGGATCCCATAGCTTCTCGTACGGTATCTCGGCGTAGGTGAGCGCCAGCGTCACCGCGTCATCCCACGGGTTCACGTTGCTCGGCGTGTACACGGCGACGCGTGGGGCCTTCTCGAGGATGATGCGCTCCATGTTCGACTGCGCGATGGTCGCGGCGAGCTGCGCCACATCGGCGTCGCCCAGCGCCACGGTCGTGACGCCGCGCAGGGCGGCCTCGCGACGCACCTCGGGCCGATCCGGCAGCAGGAACGACCCGGCGCGGTAGTTCAGCAGCCATTCGGCGGTCTGGCGCTGGTCGAGCACCCAGTAGGCCAGGCCGTAGGCCTTTAGGTGGTCGGTCTGCGCGTCGTCCATCGGCACGAGCAACTGCTGGGCGTGCGCGGGCAGCGCGAGCGCTGCCGACGCGAGCATCATCATCAGGATACGTTGCATGCCATCACCTGCCTTGCTGCGGTGCTGCCGCCGCTCCGGCGTCCGTAATCCGCTCGAGCGCACGCCGTGCCTGGGGCACGAGGGCGCTGCGCGGGTGCTCGACGATGAGACGCTCGAGCAGGACGCGGGCTTCCTCGTGGTTTGCGGCCTGGGCCGCCGCTCGCTGCGCGAGCCAGAGCAGCGCCGCCGGCGCCGGGTCACTGCCCGGGTGGTCCGCCACGATCGCGCGCCGCGCGAGCTCGGCCGCTTCTTCGAGCGAAGCGCCATCCGCGAGGCTCGCGGCGAAATCGAGCAGCGCGGCCCGTTCACGGGCCGGCAGCGCCCCCGAGCCGGTGATCAGCTCGTGCACGGCGTGCGCCACGTCGTCATCCGCCTGCTCGAGGGCGCTCGCCACCAGCGGCCCGGAGCCGGGACCCATGTGCGCGAGCGCGGCGATCGTAGCCAGCGTGCGCGTCGCTTCCGCCCCGCGCAGCGACGGCGCCGCGAACAGCAGCTCGGCGCGCGCCCGATCCAGCTCGCCGCGTCGCAGGAACACGCGTCCCCGCACGAGCGCAGCCTCGGGTCCCGCGATCCCGGTGAGTACCCGCTCGGCGCCGGTGAGGTCACGGCGCTCGAGCAACGCCGCGCCCGCGGCCGCGGCGATGCCGGGCAGCTCGGGCGCATCCGGGTACTCGGCGCGGAACGCATCCAGGTCTGCCTCGAGGTCGGCGGCCTCACGCCCGCGCGCGCCCAGCTCGATACTGGCGGCGACTGCCTGGCGGCGCTGCGGCGAGCCGGGCGCGCCCGCGCGCTCGAGGGTAGCGTACATGGCCGCCGCCCCGGCCGTGTCGCCGGCGGCCAGGGAGAGCTGTGCGATGCGGGTGCGCAGCGCCAGCAGCCGCGTGGTATCGCGCTCCGAGAGCTGGAGCAGCTGCTGGTAGGACCACAGGGCGACGCGCTCCAGGCCGGCACCGTCCGCGCGCCGCGCCGTTTCCGCCAGGAACGCTTCCCGGGCGGTGGGCGGCAGGTCGGCGGCGAGCGCCGTGATCAGTGCCTCGGCCGGCTCCGCCAGGCCGGCCTGCAGCGCCAGCTGCGCGGCAGCCCGGCGTCGCGGCAGGCCGCCCGGCGGCTCGGCGAGGGCGAGCACGAGCGGAGCGACCACGGCCGCGCCCGCGTCGGGCAGCTGGGCCAGGCGTCGCTGCACGGAGGCGAAGCCCTGACCGGAGGCGCCGATCGCACGGCTCCACTCGGCCGCCGCGCGCGCCGCGTTGCCGGAGGCCGCATGGACCTCCCCCAGCTCGAGCGCGAGCGCGTCCGGCGCACCGATCCGCACGCGACCCTCCTCCAGCACTTGCAGCGCGCGTACCGGATCGGACCGCCTCAGCCACGCGGCGGCCAGCTCCCGGTACGGAGTCTCCAGGGAGGGAACCGCCGCGATCCACTCTCGACCTGCCTGCTCGAGCGCGCGCGGATCGTCGGCGTGGGCCAGGACACGCAACCGCACCTGGTGCGCGACCGTCGAGCCGGGATCCACCGTGAGCACGCGCTCGGCCGCGCCAAGCAGCTCGGCGGCTCGTCCCTGCTGCGCGAGCAGCCGCTCGAGCGCGAGCAGGGCGACGAGCGACGTCGGATTCGCGCGCAGCACTTCGCGCACGATCGCCTCGGACGCCGCCAGATCTCCGCGCGTCTCCAGGTCCGCCGCTTCCCGCAGGTGGGCGAACTCGCCCTGGAGCTGGGATCCAGCGCGCACCTGTGCGTCGGCGGGGGCGGCCGCCAGCAGCGCGAGCGCGCACAGGAACGACGACAGCACCGCGCGCATCTCAGCCTGGCGGGGGAGCAGTCGGCGGGAGCGGACGGTTGAGCCGATCGAAGTAATCCAGGATCAGCCGGCGATACGCCGGCGGCAGCGCGCGCAGCTCCTCCGGCGTGGGCTGCCGAAAACGGCTCGCGTCGCGCAGCAACGCCGGATCGAGCGGCGGCACGACCGACGGCGGAATGCGTCCCGGACGCTCCGCCTCCCGCTCCTCGCTGGTTTCTTCGCGCTCGAGGGCGCGTCCGGCATCGAGCAGCCGATGGAAGAGCCGCTCCTGGCGCGCGATCACGTCCGGCGGGATGCGTCCGCCCTGCAGCTCGCGGGCGAGCGCATTCGCCTCGCGAGCCAGCAGGTCGAGCTCGCCGAGCACATCCTCGCGGCCGCCGGGCAGATTGTTCATGCCGCCGAGACGCTGCGCCATCTGCAGCTGCTCGCGCCCGAGTCGGCGCGCCTGGTCTGCCGTCGCACCCTGCTCGAGGCCCAGCGGCAGCAGCGAGCTGCCCTGCCCGTTCAGGGACGCCTGCGCCTGGGCCAGGTCCGCGAGCTGCTGGCGGGCCTGCTGCCCGCCCCCGCTGCCACCCTGTGCCTGCTCGAGCTGCCGCGCATTGTTGAGCAGCGCCAGCGCGAGCCGGTTCAGCGACTCCACGCTCTGACCCGCCTGCTCCACCGGGAGGTCGCCACCCTGGGCCGCCGCCGTGAGCCCCTGCTGCGTCTGCTGCATGGCCAGGTTCGCGCGGCCCATCGCGGCCGTTACGTCGCGACTGAGCGCGCCCTGCGTGTTGCCGGATTCCGCGACGTTTTGCGCGAGCTGCCCCAGCCCTTCCTGGAGGGCGCCCTGCTCGGCCTGCAGCTGCGCGAGCTCCGCCGCCGAAGGCGACATCCCGGCCTGCGATTGACCACCGGCGCCTGCCTCCGTGCCACGCGGCGGCCGTGCCCCGCCCTGCTGGTTGCCGCCCTGCTGCGCCCCACCCTGCCGGGCGCCACTCTGGTGGCCGCCCTGCTGCGAACCGCCCTGCTGACCGGCACTGCTCTTTTCGCCCTGCTGCGTGCCGCCCTGGCTGCTTGAGGGCTTTGCCGGGCGGTCGCCGCCCTGCCGCCCGCTCTGGGCGCCCGCTCCCTGGGGAATTGCCGGACGGGGCAGGCTGTTGCCTCCGCCCGCTTCGCCGGCCGACTGGAGACCGGGCCGCGGCAGCTGCGCGCCTGCCTGGGCGCGGGTGGCCGAATCGCCGCTCTCGCCGGCCTGCATGCGCTGCTGCAGCTCGAGCTGGCGCTGCGCGAGCTCGAGCGCCTCACGCGAGGCCTGCTCCATGGCTTCGCGCGCCTCGTCACGGCCCGCGTCCGCCATGCCGCCCCGCGCCTGCTCGAGCGAAGTGGCCGCTTCGTCGAGCTGCGCCGCCGCCTGACGCCCCTGGCGCGCGGCGTCCTCGCCGCGCTGCTCGCCGGCACTGCGCGCGGCCTGCTGCATCGCCGATTCCGCCGCCCGCGCCCGCCGCGCCGCCTGCGCGGTCTGCTCGCGCGCCGCATCGGCGCCCTGGGCGCCGAGCTCCTGGTCCAGCTGCTCCAGGTCCTTCGCGAGCTGCTCGCCCTGCGCGGCGAGGCGCTCCTGCGCCGCCGCCTGCTCGACCCCGGCGCGCGGATCCGCCGGTGGCTGCTGGTGCGCCTTCGCGAGCGCCTCCTGCTGCGTGGCCAGCTCGCGGGCCTGCTGCGCGAGCGAGCCGAGCTCCTGCGCGGCGGCAGCGCGTCGCATGAGCTCCAGCTGCTGCTCCAGCTGCTGCTTCAGGTCCTGCTGCTGTTGTGCCAGCCGCTCCAGCGCCTGCTGCAGCTGCGCGCCGTCGAGGTTCTGCAGGGATTGCTGCAGCTGCTCCAGCTGCCGCTGCATCTCAGGAGTGAGGAGCTGCTCGGTGAGCGCACGCAGCTCATCCAGCTGGGCCTGCAGCTCGCGATCGCGCAGGCCCGCCTCGGTGACGCTCTTCTCGAGCGTCGCCATGCTCTCGCGAAGCTGCGCGACCCGCTCCAGCAGCTGCTCCTGATCGCGGAGGATGGCGCGCGCCGCCTCCGTCTCGGCGAAATCCATCCGGGCGCCGGCCCGCTCGCCGCTACCGCCCGGGCGGCCATCGCTGCGGTGAGCCCGCCGCGCGTTCGCGCCCTCCGCGCGGCGTTGCGCGGCGCGCGTGCGGCTGGCCATTTCGGCGGCATCCCCCGTGAGCGCCTCGGCCCGGGCGAGCGCGGCGCGGGCCTGCTCCTGCGCGCGCAGACGCAGCTGCTCGGCGGTCGGCACCCGCAGCGTATAGGTCTCGGATACGCCGGTCTGCCCGGCCGGCGAGGCGTCGTGCACGCGCACGAAGTACTTGAGCGTGTCGCCAGGCAGCAGGCCGCGGGCCGAGAGGTCGAGGACGGCGCTGAGCAGCGCGCGCTCCGCCGCGTCGACGGGGATGCCGGAGGTGATCGTGCTGTCCGCGACGCCCGCGCTGCTCACGCGCCAGCTCACCAGCACCGCCCCGGCCAGCCGGTGATCGTCACGCGCTTCCGCAAGGAGCGGCTGGCGGAGGTCGGCCGGGGCGATCGTGTCGGCGCCCGGGAACGTGATCGTCACCGCCGGGGGCAGGTCGGGCACGACCACGATCTCGATCGGCGTGGGAGCCAGCCCGGGAACCGCGCCGTCGGCCCGCAGCGCCCAGCCGTATACGCCCGTTCGCTGCGGCGTCCAGCGTCCCGCGAAGCGGTCCCCGCTCACCTGCAGCTCGCTCATGCCTTCGGCTCCCTGCAGCGCAGCCTGACGGAGCGGTCGAGTGGCGCGGCCGCGGATCCGGAGCGTGGTGCCGGCAGGGACCTCCAGCGGCGGCAGCTCGCCCTCGTAATGCTCGGCCGGCCGCTCGAGGTATGCCGGATAGAGGATGTCCACCGCGAGCTCGGCGATGAGCAGAGCGTCGACCGGCTCCAGCCGGAAGCGGGCCGAGCGCGCGCCATCGGGCGCCTCGACCCAGTAGCGTCCGGCGGCGTCCACCGCCGGGATCTCGCCCCGTGCGGAATCCCCGCGTACCGGCAGCACGACATCGTGCAGGACGTCCCCGGCGAGGTGCCACTTGAGAACGACCGCTTCGCGGCCGGGCGCGCGCACGTGCACGGCGAGCGCCGACCCGCGCGCCACCGCCGCGTGACCGGGCTGCACGCGGAGCGGCGCGAGCGGCGGCGGGCTGAGATGGCGCAGCGGGTGGAGCAGCGGTGCCCAGCCGGCCCGGGTGCGCTCCGGAGCGGCGAAGCCGAGCATGGCGACCACTGCCACCAGCCCGAGCAGGCCGAGCGCGGCGCTTCGCTCGCGCCGCCGCCAGCGCTCCCCGAGCGCGCCCGACAGCTCCGCCGGCGCACGACCCGCGACGAGGGCGCTCAGGCTCGCCTCGGCGCGGCGCGCGAGCGCCACTGACGTACCGGCCGGCAGCGCGCGCTGCAACTCGAGGACGCCGCCCACCGCACCCCGCGGCAGGCCGAGGCGATCCTCGGCCGCGGCGGCGACGGCGCGCTCGTCGAGACGCGGACGCAGCACACGTCGCCACCACGTGAAGAGCGCGATGGCGGCGGCGATCGCGGCGAGGTCGAGCAGCAGCGGCCACGGACTGGGGCGCAGCCAGCGACTGCCACCCAGCCAGGCGAGTCCCAGCGCAAGCGGTATCAGTGCCGCGACTGCCGCCAGCAGCGCGCGCGCCACGCGCCGGTGCACGAGGCGCCGGGCGGCACTCATGATCGCGGCCAGCGCAGGGGGTCGCGGGCTCATTGCGGCCGAGCCTGCGCGAGCGCGTAGAGGAACAGGTTCACGCCCATGCGCAGGGCCGCTTCGCGCAGCTCCGGCGGGTCATCGTAGCGGTCCGCGTCCTCCCAGCCGTTGCCGAGGTCGCTCTCGTAGCTGTAGAACACCACCAGCCTTCCCGCCTCGAAGATGCCGAGCCCCTGGGCGGCGCGGCCGTCGTGCCGATGCACCTTGGGCAGCCCCTGTGGAAACTCGTAGAGCACGTGGTAAACGGGATGGTCGTGCGGGATCTCCACCAGCTCGCGTTCCGGAAAGACCCGGCGCAGCTCGCGTCGCAAGCTCTCATCAAGACCGTAGTTGTCGTCGGCATGCAGGAAGCCGCCCTGGCGCAGGTAGCGTCGCAGGATCTCCACTTCCTCCGGCGACAGGCGGATGTTGCCGTGACCGGTCAGGTACAGGTACGGGTAGTTCCAGAGTGCCGGGTCCGTGAGCTTTACCTGCGCCGGCCGCTCGGCGACCGCGACGCCGGTCCGCTCCCGGATCGCGCGCAGCAGGTTCGGGAGCGCCGACGGGTTCGCGTACCAGTCCCCCCCGCCATCGTATTGCAGCTGCGCGATCGTCAGCGCCGGGGTGGCCGGCAGGCGCGCCGCCGCGGCCAGCAGCGTCAGCGACAGAAAGGCGAGAGCAGCGGAAAGGACCTTCACGGCACCTCGGCGTCAACGGACTGAACGATCTGATAGGCCTGGTTGCGACGCAGTTGCAGCCGGCGCGCCAGCTCGCGGGCCGCGTCGCTCGAGGATAGTCCCGATGCGAGCAGCTCACGCGCGACCGCCGCCGCGGCGGGCTCTGTCGCGGGCTCCGCGCCCGCCACTCCCGCGACCAGCACCACGATTTCGCCACGGATCGAAGGCTGCTCCCGGAAGTGCTCGAGCACTTCGCCGACCGCCCCGCGCACGAACGTCTCGTGCAGCTTGGTCAGCTCACGCGCCACCACCACTGGCCGTGCCGCCCCGCACCCGCTCGCCAGGTCCTCGAGCAGGCGCACCAGCCGGTTAGGAGATTCGTACACGACGGTCGTCAAATCGCTCCATGCGATCCGCTCGAGCGCCCGCGCCCGCGCACCGCCCGCCCTCGGCAGGAACCCCAGGTACGTGAATCCGGAGGCGTCCAGCCCCGACCCCACCAGCGCTGCCAGCAGCGCCGATGCGCCCGGAACCGGTACCACCTCGTGCCCGGCGGCCAGCACATCGCGCACCAGCCGCTCGCCCGGATCGGAGAGCAGCGGCGTGCCGGCATCCGAGACCAGCGCCAGCGTCTGCCCCTCCGCCAGCCACTCGAGCACCCGCGCACTGCGTGCCGCCTCGTTGTGGGCATGCAGCGAGACCAGCGGCGTGGCAATGGCGTAGCGGCGCAGCAGCACACCCGTGCGGCGCGTGTCCTCCGCCAGGATGCGGTCCGCCTCGGCCAGCACGCGCACCGCGCGCTGGGTCACGTCCTCGAGATTGCCGATGGGGGTGCTGACGACGTACAGCGTGGCCATGCCGAAGGGTAAGGCAGGGGGAGCGCGAGGGCGAGGGCCGAGGGGCGAGGGCGGAGGAGGTATGAGGGAGGAGGGGTTGAGGGACTGCAAGGTCGCAAAAAAGCTCCGAGGTTTCCCCCGGAGCCTGGCGTGCGCGGGCGGCCCCGGGGGCCGCCCCTCGCCCTCGCCCTCAGCCCTCAGCCCTGATGTTCCTGGATCTTGCGGTCGAGCAGTGCCTTCGGCACCGCACCGACGATGGTATCCACGTGCTTCCCATCCTTGAAGAAGAGGATACTCGGGATCGACCGGATGTTGTACTTGAAAGCGGTCTGCTGGTTCGAGTCGACGTCCAGCTTCGCGACCTTCAGCCTGCCCTGGTGCTCGGTCGCGAGCTGCTCCATGATCGGTGCGACCATGCGGCAGGGTCCGCACCATACCGCCCAGAAATCCACAATGGAGAGCCCCTGCCCTCCTTCAATCTCAGTGGCGAAGTTGCCGTCACCTACTTCGATCGGCTTGCCGTTGTCCGCCATCCCCGACTCCTGTGTGCGAGGCCGCACGCACGCGTGATGGCTGCGTGCGTGACGGCGTGTTAAGCTACCGGCGCTTCCTCAGGTGCAAGATATCGGCCGGAGTGGAACAGTGGAACTGCCCTTGGATCATGTCGCGATCGCGGTGCCTTCGCTGGCCGCCGCGCAACCCGTTTTCGAGCGGATCACCGGGTCGGGCGGCACGCCGCCCGAGCGCGTCGAGACGCAGGGCGTCACGGTCGTTTTCGTGGGCCGGGGACCGGGCCGTCTCGAGCTGCTGGAGCCGACCCGGCCGGACTCGCCAATCGGCCGATTCCTCGAGAAGCGGGGCGCTGGCCTGCACCACCTGGCGTACCGGGTTCCGGACATCGAGGCGGCGCTGGCGGGGTTCGTGGCGGACGGCTATGAGCCGATCGACCGCGTGCCCCGCACCGGAGCGGGTGGCCACCGGGTGGCGTTCCTGCACCCGCGCGGCACGGGCGGCGTGCTCATCGAGCTGGTGGAGTCGGCCGGCGGCTGAGCTCAGGAGCGGCGCTGCGTGATCCGCTCCACCGCGATCTGCTCGATCAGCCACGGTCCCCGCTTGGACTGCACCAGCGTGAACGGCACGACGACGCGCTCGTTGTTGATGGTCAGGCCCACGTTGAACTGGGTGGCGACGTCGCGGCGTCCCGGCACGATGTGCTCGCTCTCGATGCGGTAGTCGGAGTGGCGCAGCAGCGAAGCCAGCACGAACATGCGGTCATCGACCTGCTGGCGCGTGCCCTGGTTCACGATCGGGCCGTCGCGGGTTCCGAACAGGTTCCCCATGGTGTCGAGATCGTTGCTGTTGGCGGCGCGCAGGAAGCGCTCGATGACCATGGCCGGAGCCAGCCCGCCTTCCACCGGGACCAGCGTCTTCGTGGCGCACGCCGAGAGGGGCAGCAGGAGCAGCGCCGTGGCGAGCCGTCGGTAAAGCGCAGTGCGAAGCATGATTCCTGTCCGGTGCGGATGTGGACGTCCGGGGACGGGTCGTCACCGGCAAGGTCGCGCCGCGGCGGGACGCGTGTCAAGCAAGCGCGGCGGCGCCCCGGAACACGAGCTGATCTCCTTCGCGATCGACCAGGATGGTCTCACCGTCGTCGAACTCCCCCTCCAGCAGGCGCAGCGCCAGCGGGTTCTGGATCAGGCGCTGGATCGCACGCTTGAGCGGACGCGCCCCGAACGCCGGGTCGTACCCCTCCTGGGCAACCAGGTCCTCCGCGGCCTCCGTCACCTGCAGCGTGATGTCGCGGTCCGCGAGCAGGCGGCGCAGCCGCTCCAGCTGCAGCTCCACGATGCGGCGCAGGTCCTCGCGGCCGAGCGGCCGGAACACGATGATGTCGTCCACCCGATTCAGGAACTCGGGCCGGAAGCCGCGACGCAGCTCCTGCAGCACCTCACGCTCCAGCGCGTCCCAGTCTCCGCCCGCCCGCTCCAGGATCACGGGACTGCCGATGTTCGACGTCATGATCACGACCGTGTTCCGGAAGTCGACGTGGTGGCCCTGTGAATCCGTGAGCCGGCCGTCGTCGAGGATCTGCAGCAGGATGTTGAACACCTCCGGATGCGCCTTCTCGATCTCGTCGAACAGGATCACGGAGTATGGCCGCCGCCGTACCGCTTCGGTGAGCTGGCCACCCTCCTCGTAGCCGATGTAGCCGGGCGGCGCGCCGATCAGGCGTGCCACCGCATGCTTCTCCATGTACTCGGACATGTCGATGCGGACCATGGCCCCCTCGTCGTCGAACAGGAACTCCGCGAGCGCGCGCGCGGTCTCGGTCTTTCCCACGCCGGTCGGACCGAGGAAGATGAAGCTGCCGATCGGCCGGTTCGGGTCCTGCAGCCCGGCACGGCTGCGACGCACCGCGTTCGCCACCGCCTCGACTGCCGGTCGCTGGCCGACCACCCGACGCGCCAGCTCGTCGTCGAGATGCGCGAGCCGCTGCCGCTCCGACTCGAGCATGCGCGCCACCGGCACACCCGTCCAGCGCGAGACCACGCCCGCGATATCCTCCGCGTCCACCTGCTCACGCAGGAACTTGCCGACCTGCTGCAGCTCGCCCAGCCTGGTGTCGGCCTCCTGCAGCTCACGCTCCAGCTTCGGGATTTCCCCGTACTGGATCTCTGCCGCGCGGTTCAGGTCCGCCGTACGCGTCGCCCGCTCCATCTCGATGCGCAGCGTGTCGATGCGCTCCTTCAGCTCACGGATGCGCGCGATCTGCGACTTCTCCGCCTGCCACATCGCTTTCATCGCGCCGGCCCGCTCGCGCAGCTGCGCCAGCTCGTCCTCGATGCGCGCACGCCGCTCGACCGCACCCGGATCGCGCTCCTCGGCCAGCGCGGTGCGCTCGATGTCCAGCTGCATGATGCGACGCTCCACCTCGTCGATCTCCTGCGGCATCGAGTCGATCTCGATCCGCAGTCGCGAGGCGGCCTCGTCCACGAGGTCGATCGCCTTGTCGGGAAGGAACCGGCCTCCGATGTAGCGGTCGGAGAGGCGGGCCGCCGCCACCAGGGCACCATCGGTGATCTTGACGCCGTGGTGCACCTCGTAGCGCTCCTTGAGCCCGCGCAGGATCGCGATCGTGGCCTCCACGCTCGGCTCACCTACGAACACGGGCTGGAAGCGACGCTCGAGGGCCGGGTCCTTCTCGACGTGCTGCCGGTACTCGTCGAGCGTGGTCGCGCCCACCACCCGCAGCTCGCCACGCGCCAGCGCCGGCTTCAGCATGTTGCCGGCATCGACCGCCCCTTCCGCCTTGCCCGCGCCCACGATCGTGTGCATCTCGTCGATGAAGACGACGTAACGGCCCTCCGCCTCCGTGATCTCCTTCAGCACCGCCTTCAGCCGCTCCTCGAACTCGCCCCGATACTTCGCCCCCGCGATCATGCCCGCGATGTCCAGCTCGACCAGCCGCTTCTCCCGCAGACCCTCCGGCACGTCGCCGTTCACCATCCGCTGCGCCAGGCCTTCCACGATCGCGGTCTTGCCCACACCCGGCTCGCCGATCAGCACCGGATTGTTCTTGGTGCGCCGCGAGAGTACCTGGATCACACGACGGATCTCCTCGTCCCGGCCGATCACCGGGTCCAGCTTGCCGCGCCGCGCAATCTCCGTGAGGTCCTTCGTGAAGCGTTCCAGCGCCCGGTACTTCTGCTCCGGACTCTGGTCGGTCACCCGGTGCGAGCCGCGCACCGCCTCCAGCGCGTCACGCAGCGCCGCCTCCGTCACCCCCTGCTCCGAAAGCAGCTCGCGCGTCGTCGAGCCCTTCTGCGACGCCAGCCCGATCAGCAGGTGCTCCGTCGACGTGTACTCGTCCTGCAACTCGCGCGCAGTACGCTCCGCCGTGTCGAAGATCCGGTTTAGCTCCCGGCTGACCGCGGGCGCGCTGCCGCCCGTCTGCCGCGGCAGCCGCGCCAGTGAGCGCTGCAGTGCCTCGCGCAGCCGCGCGACATTCACGCCCACCTTGTGCAGCACCGGAGCGACAACGGTCTCCTCCTGCTCCAGCAGCGCCGCCAGCAGATGCATGTCCTCCAGCGCCGGGTTGCCCCGTCGGGTCGCATCCGCGGCGGCCGTCTGGATCGCCTCGGCCGCCTTGATCGTCAACCGCTCGTGGTTCAGCATCCGGTCCTCATTTCCCGAGTGTGCGCATCCGGCGGCAATGGCTGTGCCCGGCGCCGCTGCCAGTTCGGCAGCCACCCCTTGTACCCCGCCCGTCTCACCCGCTAGCGTGAATGCATCATGAGGCGATTTCTGTCGGTGGCCACGGCACTCACGCTCGGCGTCCTGAGCTTCGGCTGCGCCGAGCCGGAGAGCGGCATCTCGGAGGAGCAGTTCGTGGCGGCGGTGGTGGCGCTGCGGCAGGCGGCGGAGGCGAGCACTGCCGATCAGTTCGAGGCCCGGCGGGACGCGATCCTGAAGGATGCCGGCATCGGCCGTGAGGACCTGTACGCGTTCGTGCGCCGGAGCACGCGCGACCCGCGGCGGCTGAGCAATGCGTACGATTCGGCGGCGGCGCGGCTGCGAACCCCGGCCGTCGAGTAGCAGCCGCATGCGCCTCGCCGGACCGCTGCTCCCGCTTCTGCTCCTGGCTGCCTGCGGCGGGGAACGGCCCCGTCCCGGACCGCTCGATCCGCTTCAGCCAGCGGACCTCACCGTGCGCGTGCTGACACCCGCCAGCGGTGAAAGCGTGCTCGGCGGCCGCGACGTGATCGTGACCGTCGAGGCCCGGGACCGCCTGGGGGCCGGGCTGCTCGGCGTCGGCCTGGTGGTGCGCCGGCCGCAGCCCGCCCTGACGGTGGATTCGCAGGCAGTGCGGTTCGCCGGGCGCGCCGATTCCACGCACGTTTTCGAGTTCACCGTCCCCGATTCGTTCCCCACCAACACGCAGCTGGACCTGCGCGGTATCGCGTTCGGGGCGGGCACCTCCACCCGCGCGTCCGAGATTCGGTCCGTGGTCGTGATCCAGTGCACGCCGGATATTCCGATCTGCCGGTAGCGGTGGCGTGGAGCTTGCACTTTCCGGCTGACGAACGCCGGAACGCGGGGATGGTAACGTGACACTGGAGCACAGGTCGGGCGAGTGTCCGGGGGATTGGCGGCTGCTGGGCGGATCGCGGGAGCGCAGCATCCAGTGCGACGCCTGCCACGCGAGGTACCCGGCGACCCCTGAATACCGGCTGGCCGCGATCGACGAGAATTACGCCGGCATCTACCTGCGGCGTCTCGCCTCCGAGGGCGCGGCCCACCTGCCCGGCCCCCCCGACCGCTGATTCCGTCCCGGCTGCTCTCGGTGGTCCGCCCCCGAGCATCGCGCTCGCCCGGGGAAGGCGGAAATCGCCGCCGATCCAGCAAATCGCGTGGCGCCTCCGGGCGTCACGCTCGCATGGGGAAGGCGGAAAATCGCCGCCGGTCCATCGGCCGCGTGCCGCCTCCGGGCGTCACGCCCGCACGGGGAAGGCGGCTTTACTCCCACTCGATCGTCGCCGGCGGCTTCGAGCTGACGTCGTAGCAGATGCGGTTCACGCCAGCCACCTCGTTGATGATGCGGTTCGAGATGCGGCCCAGCACATCGGGCGGGAACGGGAACCAGTCGGCGGTCATGCCGTCGCGGCTGGTGACGGCGCGCAGCGCGACGACGTTGTCGTAGGTGCGTGAATCGCCCATGACGCCGACGCTGCGAACCGGCAGGAGCACCGCGAACGCCTGCCAGATGTCATCGTAGAGACCGGCGGCGCGGATCTCCTCGAGGTAGATCGCGTCGGCCTCGCGGAGCACGTCGAGTCGCTCGGCAGTAATGTCGCCGAGCACGCGGATCGCGAGTCCCGGTCCCGGGAAGGGGTGACGCCCGACCAGCTCCTCGGGGAGCCCGAGCTCGCGGCCGACATGACGGACCTCGTCCTTGAAGAGCTCGCGCAACGGCTCGATGAGCTGGAACTTCATGTCCTGCGGCAAGCCGCCCACGTTGTGGTGCGTCTTGATCACGGCCGAGGGTCCGCGCACCGACTGCGACTCGATCACGTCCGGATAGAGCGTGCCCTGCACCAGGAAGCGCGCGTCGCTCTCCGCCTGTTGCACGCTCTGCTCGAATACGCGGATGAACGTTTCACCGATGCGACGTCGCTTCTCCTCGGGATCCGCCACCCCGGTCAGCCGCCCCAGGAACTGCTCGCTCGCGTCGATCACCACCAGGTGGTCACCCATGTGGCGACGGAACGCGCGCTCCACGTTCTCGCGCTCGCCTTTGCGCAGCAGTCCGGTGTCGACGAAGATGCAGGTGAGTTGCGCCCCGATCGCACGGTGCACGAGCGCGGCCGCGACCGAGGAGTCGACGCCGCCGGAAAGTCCGCAGATCACCGGTGCGTCACCGGCCTGGGCGCGGATACGGCCGAGCGACTCGTCGATGAAGGAGCCGGGTGTCCAGTCGGGAGCACAGCCGCAGATGCGCAGCACGAAGTTCGCGTAGATCTCGCCGCCGCGCGGGGTGTGCGCCACCTCGGGGTGGAACTGCACGCCCCAGAGCGGCTCATGGCGCGCCCGGAAGCCGGCGACCGGCAGGTCGGCCGTCGTCGCCAGCACCTCGAAGTCCGCGGGCGGCCGGTCGACGTGATCGCCGTGGCTCGCCCACACCGTGATGCGCTCGCCCACATCGAAGCCGTAGAACAGCTCGTCGTCGGCGACCAGATCGATCTCGGCGCGGCCGTACTCGCGCCGGCCCGGCTGTACCGCCGCACCCCGGGCCTGCGCGATCAGCTGCATGCCGTAGCACACGCCCAGCACCGGTACTCCCAGCTCGAGCAGCTCCGGCTTTGCTCGCGGCGCGTCGGCCCCGTAGACGGAGCTGGGCCCGCCCGACAGGATCACCCCCTGCGGCCCCCATTCCCGGATCCGCTCGAGGGACAGGGTGGGAGGATGGATCTCGCAGTAGACGTGCAGCTCGCGGATGCGGCGCGCGATCAGCTGCGTGAACTGCGAGCCGAAATCGAGGATCAGTATGCCGCGGTTCATGGCTCCCGTTGGTGGTGCGTTCCGGCGAGCAGCTCGAGCTCGCCGCGTACCAGGTCGTCGTAGGTTTCCCGGCGGCGCACCAGCCGGTGATCCGCGCCCTGCACCATCACCTCGGCGGGCCGCGGGCGGGCGTTGTAGGTCGATGCCATGGAGAAGCCATAGGCACCCGCCGTCGCGACCGCCAGCAGCTCGCCCGGCTCCGGCCGCTCCATCGCGCGGTCGAGCGCCAGGAAATCGCCGCTCTCGCAGATGGGCCCGACCACGTCGACGGTGCGGTGCTCGCGACCCGGCCGTTGCACCGCCGGCAGCACCCGGTGGTAGCTCGAGTAGTGGCTCGGACGGAGCAGGTCGTTCATGCCCGCGTCCGTGATCACGTAAGTCTTGCCGCCCATCTCCTTGACGTACAGCACGCGGGTCAGCAGGACGCCGGATGGCCCGCTGATGAAGCGGCCCGGCTCGAAGACGATGCGCAGGCCCGAGGCCGCCAGGGCTGGCCCCAGCGCGGCCGCGAACTCGGTCGCGTCGGGCTCCGTTTCCTCGTCGTAGTTGACACCGAACCCGCCACCAATGTCGAGGAACTCCAGCTCGTGCCCGGCCCGGCGCAGCTCCTCGACCAGCTCCAGGATGCGCGCGATCGCCTCGCGGTACGGAGTCACGTCCAGGATCTGGCTGCCGATGTGCATGTCGACACCGCGCACGCGCACGCCCGGCAGCTGCGCCGCGACCTGGTACAGGGCCCGGGCCTCGGCGTACGGAATGCCGAACTTCGTGGTCCCGTGGCCGGTGGCGGTGTAGCGGTGCGGGGTATGCGAGTCGACGTCCGGGTTCACCCGCAACGCGACCGGCGCGCGCATGCCCATGGTGACGGCGAGCTCGCTCAACGCGTGCAGCTCGCCCTGGCTCTCGACGTTGAACGCGTAGATGCCCTCGCGCAGCGCCGCCGCCAGCTCGACCACCGTCTTGCCGACGCCGCTGAACAGGATGCGCTCCGGCGGCACGCCGGCCAGGCGTGCGCGGAAGAGCTCGCCGCCGCTCACGATGTCGGCGCCGGCGCCCGCTTCGGCGAGCAGCCGGAGCACCGCCAGGTTGCCGTTCGACTTGACCGAGTATGCGAGCACCGGGTCGAGTGCGGCGAACGCGTCGCGGAATGCGCCCAGCCGACCGACCAGTGAAGTCGCGCTGTAGACGTAGAGCGGCGTACCGTAATCCGCCACCAGCTGTTCGGCGGGTACGCCGTCGCAGTGCAGCCGCGCATTCCGGTACGTGAAGGCCTCGCGCATGCCGCTCAGTACGCCCGCGCCCACACTGCCTCCGCCTGTGCTGCGCCCCCGCACACCGCGCAGTGGCGCGGGGCATCGGGAGTGCGAAACTCTTCGCTGGGGAGCACGCGGATGGTCGCCCTGGTCTCCTCCTTCACGCGCGCCTCGCAGTCCCTGTCGCCGCACCAGCCGGCATACACGAGGCCGCCCGTGCCCTCGACGATCTCGCGGAGCTTCCCGTAATCCGTGATGCCGCGGTGGGAGTTCGCCTCGCGCCGAGCGGTGGCCGCCTGCAGCAGGTGGCGCTGGTAGGTCTCCAGGCGCGCGCCCATCGTGGCGATCGCGGCGCGCTCGTCGAGCGGCTGCTTGCGCGCCGCGCCCGGCGACTCCGTGCGCTGCACCGTCATCAGCGTGCCGGCGGCGACGTCGCGCGGGCCGATCTCGATGCGCATGGGTACGCCCTTGCGCTCCCACTCGTAGTACTTCGGGCCGGGCTTCAGGTTGTCGCGCGCGTCAATGTGCACGCGCACGCCGGCGGCACGGAGCTCCTGCGCGACCGTGTCCGCCTTCTCGAGCACGAGCGTACGCTCCTCGTCGCTCCGGTAAATGGGGACGATAACGACCTGCACCGGTGCCACGCGCGGCGGCAGCACCAGGCCCTGGTCGTCTCCGTGCGTCATCACGAGTCCTCCCACCATCCGCGTCGAGACTCCCCAGGACGTGTTCCAGGCATACTCCTCCTGGCCGCTCTCGGCCTGGAACTTCAGGTCGAACTGGCGCGCGAAGTTCTGGCCGAGCATGTGCGATGTGCCGCACTGCAGCGCGCGGTTGTCCTGCATCAGCGCCTCCAGGGCGTAGGTGCGGTTGGCCCCGGGGAACGTCTCGGACGGGGACTTCACTCCGGTCAGGACGCCGAGCCCGAGCCAGTGGTCCTGGAAGTCGCGATACACGCCGAGCATGCGCTCGGCTTCCTCCTGTGCCTCGGCCTCGGTAGCATGCGCGGTGTGACCCTCCTGCCAGAGGAACTCGGCGGTGCGCAGAAACAGTCGCGTGCGCATTTCCCAGCGCACCACATTCGCCCACTGGTTGATCAATAGCGGCAGATCGCGGTAGCTCTGCACCCACTTCGAGAACGCGTCGTAAATGATGGTCTCGGACGTGGGACGCACGACCAGCGGCTCCTCCAGCTTCGATTCCGGGTCCGGGATCAGGTTGCCATCCGGGCCGTGGATCAGGCGCGTGTGCGTGACCAGCGCCATCTCCTTCGCGAAGCCCTCGACGTGCTTCGCCTCGCGGGCGATGAAGCTGAGCGGAATGAAGAGCGGGAAGTATGCGTTCTGGTGCCCCGTCGCCTTGAACATGTCGTCGAGCACGCGCTGCATGTTCTCCCAGACCGCGTATCCGTACGGCCGGATGATCATGCTGCCGCGTACCGGCGAGTAGTCCGCCAGCTCGGCGCGCTGCACGATCTCGTTGTACCAGGCCGAGAAGTCCGCCGTGCGTGTCGTCAGTGCCTTTTCGTCCGCCATACTCGGTTGTTCCAGCCCGAAGGGAGATCAGGAGCGCCGCGCGCTCCACAGCGCGCCCGCCAGCGCAGCCACCACGGTAATGGCGCTGACGATGAGCCAGGTCTTCATGAACGGCAGCCCGGTGAAGCGCAGCAACAGCGCGATCAGGGCCGCGCCGGCGAGGGCGATCACCAGGCCCGCCGCGAAGAAGCTCACCGTGAGCACCGAGGCTTTGCGGATGATGCGCTGTCGTGCGCGCGCCGCTTCCTCGGTTCGTGGATCAGGTCTCGTCACCGAGCCACTCCGAGAGCGGCGCGCGCCGTTCCGCACCGCTCGCCATGGTCCGCTCGACGAGCACGCCGGCCGCCAGCTCCTCGGGTCCGAGCACGAGCACGCGGGCGGCGCCGCGAGCGTCCGCCTCCTTGAACTGCTTGCCGACGCCGACCGGACGCAGGGCGTAGAGCACTGATGCGCCGCGGGCGCGCAGTGCCCCGGCGACGCGCAGCAGCGTGGGTCGCTCGGCGGCGCTGACGGCGACCAGATAGTAGTCGACGCACGGACGCGGATCGGGCAGCAGGCCGCGGTCCGCGAGCAGCTCGCCGAGCACGACGTCGCCCATCCCGAAGCCGACCCCCGGCAGGTCGATCGCGCCCACGTTCTGGAGCAGGTTGTCGTAGCGGCCGCCGCCGCAGATCGCGCGCAGCTCGCCCTGGCGGTCGAAGATCTCGAAGACGGTGCCCGTGTAGTAGGCGAGCCCGCGCACGATCGCCGGGTCGAAGCGTACCCAGTCGGCGAAGCCGAGATCGCCGAGGCGCGCGGCGTACTCCTCGAGCCGGTCCAGTGCCGCCGCGACGTTCGGATCGCCGCCGTGGCGCGCCCGCAAGCCGGCCAGGTCGTAGCCGCCGAAGATCGCGAGTACGCGCTCGGCGACGTCCGCCGCCAGCGCCACGTCCGTCCCCAGTCGGTCGCGGATCCCCTCGGGCGGCTCGCGGGTGAGCTTGTCGATCACGCTGTAGGTGGCGAGCAGGCGGTCGCCGGGCACCCCGGCACCGAGCAGCAGGGCCTCGAGCAGCCGCCGGTCGTTGAACCGCGCGACCACGTCAGCGGCCGTCAGGCCGAGCGCCCGCAACCCGTCCAGTGCTACCGCCAGTACCTCGGCGTCGGCGGCAACGTCGTCTTCTGCGAGGATGTCGACGTTCCACTGGAAGTGCTCGCGCAACCGGCCCCGTTGCGTCCGCTCGTAGCGGAACAGCTGCGGCGTCGAGAACCAGCGGATCGGCTTGCGCAGGCCACCCGCGCGGGCCGCCACCATGCGCGCGAGCGTCGGCGTCATTTCCGGACGCAGTGCCACGGCGCGCCCACCCTTGTCCTCGAAGCTGTAGAGCTGGCGCACGATTTCGTCGCCGCTCTTCTCCGTGTAGAGATCGAGCGTCTCCAGCGGCGGACCGTCGTACTCCTCGAACCCGTAGCGGCGCGCCACCTCGCGCCAGGCACCCATGATGTGGGAGCGGACCGACAGCTCGGCCGGATAGAAGTCCCGGAAGCCGGGCAGGCTTGTGTGCAACATCGATGGAAACTAGACCGCGAAATCGACCGGCGGCAAGGTGAGATCGGAGCCGAACGGGCAGCGGCCGAGCATGATCAGCGCGTCGCCCACGGTGTGGAAGGACCCCGTGACCAGCACGCTTCCGCCGTCCGCTGCGGCCGCGCGCTGCGCCTGCCGCAGGGCGGCGCTGAAATCGGGGATGGCGCGGCCCCTGGGTGAGGCGATCTCGCGGGCGACGCGTGTCGGGTCCCAGCGCCGCTCCGCCGGCGCGGTCGGTGGCTCGGTGAGCAGGATGCGCTCCGCGACGGCCGAGAGCCGGCCGATCATGCCGGCCCAGTCCTTGTCGCCCAGCACACCCACCACCGCGGTGAGCGGGCGGGGTACGGGCAGCGCGCCGAGCGCGGCCACCAGCGCTTCCACGCCCGCGACGTTGTGGGCAACGTCCAAGAGCCACGGCACGCCGGCGATCCGCTCCCGCTGGAGCCGACCGGGCCAGCGCACCGCAGCGACGCCCTGCACGATCGCCGCATCGTCGGGACGCAGCCCGGCCGGCAGCTCGGCCAGGGCGCGCACCGCGAGCGCCACATTCCCGGCCTGGTGTGCGCCCAGCAGCGGCGTGGTCAGCCGCAGCGCACCGGCGGGACGCGCGACGCGCAGCACGGTTCCGTCCAGCGTCATGCTCTCGATCGTATAATCGTGGGGCCCCAGCGCGACCAGCGGCGCGCGCACCTCGGCGGCCCGCCAGCGGAAGACGTCGTGGGCCACGCCGGTCCACTCCCCGGTCGCGACCGGGACGCCCGCTTTGATGATCCCCGCCTTCTCGCGCGCCACCGCTTCCACGGTCGAGCCCAGGTACTGGACGTGATCGAGCGACACGTTGGTCAGCACGCAGACCGCCGGGATGATCACGTTGGTCGCGTCCAGCCGGCCGCCCAGGCCGACCTCGATCACGGCGGCATCGACCTGCGCTTCTGCGAGCGCGAGCAGCGCGATCGCGGTAGTGGCCTCGAAGAAGGATGGGCGCTCCTGCCGGATCGCCGGCCACAGCCGCTCGGCGGCCGCCAGCAGCGCCTGCTCCTCGATCGCCGCCCCCGCGACCTGGACCCGTTCCCGGAACGTGCACAGGTGCGGCGAGGTGTAGAGGCCGACGCGTCGGCCGGCGGCATGGAGCACGCTCGCCAGGGTGGCGGCGACCGAGCCCTTGCCGTTCGTGCCGCCGACATGGAGGGCCGGATAGCGGAGCTGGGGATTACCAACGCCGGCGAGCATGCGGAGGGTTCGCTCCAGGCCCCAGCGGATGCCGCCCGTGAGCCTGGGGAACAGCTCCGCGACCAGCGCGTCGTAGCTGAGAGTGCTCAAGCGCTGCGCGCTCAGGGAGCGGGCGGCACCGACGCTGCCTGCTCGGGCCGGTTCAGCATGTGGCGCAGCAGCCGACCGATCGTGAGCTTGAGCTCGCGCCGGTCCACGATCATGTCCACCATGCCATGCTCGAGCAGGAACTCCGAGCGCTGGAACCCGGCCGGCAGCTCCTGCTTGATGGTCTGCTCGATCACGCGCGGTCCGGCAAAGCCGATCAATGCGCCGGGCTCCGCCAGATGCACGTCGCCGAGCATCGCGTACGAGGCGGTCACCCCGCCGGTGGTCGGGTCGGTCAGCACCGAGATGAAGGGGATGGACGCCTCGTGCAGCTGGGCCAGCACCGCCGAGGTCTTCGCCATCTGCATGAGGGAGAGGATTCCCTCCATCATGCGTGCGCCGCCTGATGTCGAGACCACGATCAGCGGGCGCCGCTCGGCCAGCGAGACATGCCCCAGCCGGGCGATCTTCTCACCGACCACGCTGCCCATGCTGCCGCCGATGAACGCGAAGTCCATGACGGCAATGCTGACCGGGATCGCCTCGAGCACGCCCGTCACGGTGCGTACCGCGTCGCCTGGGCCATGCTGCCGCTCTGCCGCCTGCAGGCGGTCGGGATACGGCTTCAGGTCCACGAACTGGAGCGGGTCGGCGCTGCGTAGCTCGAGACCGTGCTCCTGGTACGCGCCCTCGTCGAGCAGCAGCACCAGATATTCCTCAGCGGAGATCCGGTTGTGGTAGCCGCAGGTCGGGCAGACGAACAGGTTCTGCTCCAGGCGCGCGCGGTAAAGAATCTCGCCACACTGGGGACACTTGTCGAAGACGTCGGAGGGCAGGTCGCGCCGGTCGCTCCCGCTCAGCTTCTGTTTCGGCTTCCGGAACCAGGCCATCTCAGATTCTCCCCTGCTCCAGCCCGACGCGCTGGGCCACGCCCAGGGCCATGTAGGTCGCCAGCAGGAACGAGCCGCCGTAGCTCAGGAACGGCAGCGGAATGCCGGTGATCGGCATGACGCCGAGCGTCATGCCCACATTGACCAGGATGTGGGTGAGCCAGGCTCCCAGTATACCGAACACGACGATCCCCGCGAAGGGGTCCGGAGTTCGCTCGGCGAGCCGCGCCAGCCGCCACAGGATCACCAGGTACCCGAGCAGCACCAGCCCGGCGCCCCACAGGCCCAGCTCCTCGCCGATCACGCTGTAGATGAAATCGGTGTGCTGCTCCGGCAGGAACTTGAGCCGCTTCTGCGGCCCCTCCAGCCAGCCCTGGCCCAGCACGCCGCCGCTGCCAATGGAGATTTTGGACTGGATGACGTGATAGCCGGTGCCGCGCGGATCGCGGGACGGATCGACGAACGAGATGAACCGGTTCTGCTGGTATGGCTTCAGCGAGTTCCAGAGCGGCCAGGCGATCGCACCCGTGACCACGTTCAGCGCGAGGATCAAGGCCCACTCCGAGAGGCTGGCCCGGTACAGGTACAGGAAGACGCAGAGCAGGATCATGTAGACGCTGTACGTCGCCGTGCCGACATAGCCCAGCGCCAGCCCGACCAGCGGACTGAGCAGCATGAACATGAGCCCGAGCGGCGCGCCGGCCCAGAAGAGGGTCGCCAGCAGCACACCGCCGAAAACCATGGCGGTGCCGAGGTCCGGCTGGGCCAGAATCATGAGCATGGGCACGATCGAGATCACGATCGGCTTCCACAGCCGCCAGATCGTTTCCGGCTTCTCGCGCCAGGCGCCCATGACCCGTGCCAGCATGAGCACGGTCGCGACGTTCGCGAACTGGGAGGGTTGCACCGAGACCGGACCCAGGCGCAGCCAGCTCTTGGTGCTGGCGGCGGTGCCCGCGCCCGTGCCGATGACCAGCGTGGCGGCGAGCACGCCGAGGCTCACGATGTAGAGCGGCAGCGCCAGCCATTCCAGCCAGCGCACCGGCACGCGCATGACGATGAAGAAAATGGTCAGCGAGATGAACAGCCAGACGAGCTGCATCCGCCAGGCGTTGGTGACGGCGGGGTCGGGCTGATCGAGCTGGCCGGCCGAGTACACCATCGCCACGCCGAACAGCGTCATGAGCAGCACCGTCGAGACCAGCGGCGGGTCGCCGAAGCTGCCGCGCAGCCGATTCAGGAACATGACTCAGCGTCCCCGATGTTCGCCGACCAGCGCACGGTAGACCGCCAGCGCGAGCACGCCCGCCACGGCGGTGATCAGCGCGCGCAGCGGCGCCTCGGCGAGCAGGCTGCCCCAGGGCCGGCCCGCCGGGCCACCCGCGGGCGCGACCAGCAGGTAGATCGCATCCGCCAGCCACTTCCCGATGAACACGTAGAGGCCGATGAACCCCAGGCTGCCGCCCTCGAACAGGTCGCGCGAGCGGGAGCCGAGCCAGGCGACTGCCACCAGCGCGACCGCGCTGGCGCCGAACGCGTTCAGCGAAAGCGCATCCGCCAGCAACCCGAGCACGAGGCCGAGCAGCGCCGCCCGCGGGCTGCTCAGCCGCCGTGCGCTCAACAGCACCGCAACCGCGATCAGGTCGGGGGTGTTCGCGCCCCAGCCGAACCCGACGTGCAGCGCCAGGTGAAGCAGGACGAGCACCGCGACGAAGGTGCTGAACGCACGGTTGTCACGCGCAGCCATCAGTTGCCTCCCGGCTGCGCTGCGGCGCTGGTGTCCTGCAGCTCAGGGTCGGGCGGCGCCGCCACGTGCCAGACGTCGGAGAGGTCACCCGCCGGCGCGATCCCGACCAGCACCTGGCGCGATCCTTCCGGCCGTACCGCCGGCCGGATCAGGTAGCTCTTGCGCCAGCCCGTGTCAGCGTCCTCGATGCCGAGCACGGTGCCGATCATGACCCCGCGCGGGAAGACCGCTCCCCGTCCCGATGTGACGACCCGCGTGCCCGGCTGGATGTCGCTGTGAAAGGGGGCCCCGGTGAGTACCAGCAGGTCCTCTTCCCGGAACCGGCCGCGGCGCGCCTCCACCAGGCCGTAGGCACTCCCGTTCGCCGTCATCGCGCTGACCACGAACTGCGGGTGGGTCCAGTCGATCGCCTGTGCGATGTTCTGCCTGACTTCCCAGACGACGCCGAGCACCCCTTCCGGCGTCAGGATCGGACTGCCCTCCGTCACTCCCTCGCCCGCGCCGATGTCGATCAGGAACGTGCTCTCCGCTCCGGCCGTGCCGAGCCGGAGCACGTTCGCGGAGCGGAAGCTCGACTGCAGCCGCTCACGCAGCCCCACCGTCGCGCGTAGCTGCGCGTTCTCTTCCGCGAGCGCGGCCTGCGCCGCGACCAGGGCCACGAGGGAGTCGCGCTGCGCCCGCAGCGCGCCCACATCCACGCCGCGGCCGCGCCGCTGGGCCAGCTGCGCCTGCGCTCCGATGAAGGGACGCAGCACGGTCGCACGCAGGGCGGTACGCACCGGCTGCTGATAGGCCGCGGGCAGGATCAGGACGAGGAGGGCGAGCAGCAGGATGCCGCCGCTCAGAGCGGCGTCGCGCCGTCGTGTCTTTCTGCTGCCGTCGAAATCCAGCACCTGGTGTCCCGATTCGGAAGTCTCTCAGCCGCGGGAGCGCCGTTCGACCCCGCCACCGCCCACCCCGCGTGCGAGTTCGCACACTTCGCGCCCGCAGGGACACGAGGGCGCGAACCGCCCGCCGACCACGGGACCTCAGTTCTGCAGCACGCTGCGGAAACGTTCGAATTCGTCGAGGATCCGGCCCGCCCCGCGCACCACGCAGGTGAGCGGTTCCTCGTCAATGTGGATGGGCAGATCAGTTTCGTGGGCCAGCAGCAGGTCCAGCCCGCGAATCAGCGCACCACCCCCGGTCATCACGATGCCGCGATCGACGATGTCGGAGGCCAGCTCGGGCGGTGTGATCTCGAGGGCGCGCCGCACCGCGTCGACGATCTGCTGAATCGGCTCCTGGATGCATTCGCGGATCTCCTGAGAGTGCACGCGCACCGTCTTCGGGATGCCGCTCACCAGGTCGCGTCCCTTGACCTCCATCTCACGCTCGTCGCCGTTGTTGAACGCCGAGCCGATCTGGATCTTGATCGCTTCCGCCGTCGGCTCGCCGATCAGCAGGTTGTAGTTCTTTCGCAGGAAGCTCACGATCGCGTTGTCGATCTCGTCGCCGCCTACCCGGATCGAGTTGTCGGAGACGATGCCGTTGAGCGCGATGACCGCGATTTCGGTGGTGCCGCCGCCAATGTCGATGACCATGTTCCCGGTCGGCGTATCCACCGGCAGACCCACGCCGATCGCCGCAGCCATCGGCTCCGCGACCATGTAGACTTCCTTCGCGCCCGACGCCTGCGCACTCTGCCGCACGGCGCGACGCTCCAGCTCGGTGATGCCGGAGGGGACGCCCACGATCACACGCGGCTTCATCCGCAGGAAGCGCTTGCTCGTCACCTGCCGCAGGAAGTGCCGCAGCATCATCTCGGTGATGTCGACGTCGGCGATCACGCCGTCCTTGAGCGGCCGCACCGCCATGATGCCCTCGGGTGTGCGGCCCAGCATGCGCTTCGCCTCCAGGCCGATCCCCTTGATCCGGTGCGTGCCCCGTTCCACCGCGACCACGGAGGGCTCGTTGAGGACGATCCCCTCGCCTTTCACGTAGACGAGCGTGTTGGCCGTGCCCAGGTCGACGGCGATGTCGTTGACGGGCAGCAGTCGCCCTGTGCTAAACATGTCTCGCAGGCTCATCGTGGTGGCTCGTCGACGCAGACCGGGCGCCGGCGTGAAGGAAGCCCTGGCGCCACGCCGACAGGCGGGACGCCTTGTAGCAGAAAAAGTTAACCGGGGTGCCGGGGAGCGGCAAGCACACCGCCGCCCTCAACGCCCGGTGCTCCCGAAGCCGCCCGCGCCACGTCCGCTCGCGGGCAGATCCTCCGTCTCCCGCCAGTCGATGCGCACGACGCGGGCGACCAGCAGCTGCGCGATACGCTCACCGTGCGCGATCGGCTGAGGGGCACGGTCCAGGTTGATCAGCGGGATGCGGATCTCGCCGCGATAGTCGCTGTCGATGGTGCACGGGGTGTTGATGATGCTGATGCCGTGCCGGAGCGCGAGACCGGAGCGGGGTCGGATCTGCGCTTCCGTGCCTGCCGGCAGGGCCACGGCGAGGCCGGTGGGCACGAGCCGCCGCTCGAGCGGCTCGAGCACGAAATCCCCGCCGGCGTTGCGCAGGTCGACGGCTGCGGCGCCGGCCGACGCGTAGGCGGGCAGCGGCCAGTCGGCGGGGTAGCCGGCCAGCTTCCTGACCAGGACGGTGAGCGCGTCGGCGCCCACCGTCCCACCCGGCGATGGCTCGGTCACAGCACCTTCTCGACCGGAGTGTAATCCAGGCCGAATGCCTCGGCGACACCGGGATACACGACCTTGCCCTTGACCACGTTGAGCCCGAGCGCGAGCGCCCGGTCCTGCTTCGAGGCCGCTTTCCAGCCCTTGTTGGCCAGGGTCAATGTGTACGGGAACGTCGCGTTCGTGAGCGCCAGCGTAGAGGTACGCGACACCGCGCCCGGCATGTTCGCGACCCCGTAGTGGATCACGCCATCGACCACGTAGATCGGGTCCTCGTGCGTGGTCGCCCGGATGGTCTCGACGCAGCCGCCCTGGTCGACCGCGACGTCGACGATGACCGAGCCCGGCTTCATGAGCTTGAGGTCCTCGCGCCGCACCAGATTCGGGGCCTTCGCGCCCGGCAGCAGCACGGCGCCCACGACCACGTCCGCCTTCTGGATCTGCTCGAGGATGTTGGTCCGGTTCGAGTACAGCATCGTGCAGTTGGCCGGCATCACGTCATCGAGGTAGCGCAGCCGGTTCAGCGAGATATCCAGGATGATCGTGTTGGCGCCCATGCCGGCCGCCATCTTGGCCGCATTGATGCCGACGATGCCGCCCCCGAGCACCACCACCGTGGCGGGCTCCACGCCGGGCACGCCGCCCATCAGGATGCCGCGACCGCCGAAGAACTTCTCCAGGTATTTCGCGCCCTCCTGCACCGCCATCCGCCCCGCCACTTCCGACATCGGTGTCAGCAGCGGCAGCTCGCCGTTGGGCAGCTGCACGGTCTCGTACGCCAGGTGCACCGAGTCGGAGTCGATGCAGGCGCGGGTGAGCGGGTCGGAGGCGGCGAAATGGAAGTACGTGAAGATGAGCTGGTCGGGGCGCATGCGCGGCCACTCGGCCGCGATCGGCTCCTTGACCTTGATGATCATCTCGGCCTTCGCCCAGACCTCGTCGGGCGTGTCCAGGATGATCGCCCCCGCGGCCTGGTAGGCGCTGTCCCCGAATCCGCTGCCCTCTCCCGCACTCCGCTCGACGTACACCGTGTGACCGGCGGCGACCAGCGCCTCCGCGCCGCCCGGAACCAGGGCGACCCGGTTCTCGTTCGTCTTGATCTCCTTCGGAACGCCTATGATCATGGCCGTCTCTCGCGAGTTGAGGATTACGTCAGCGGTCCCAGCCTCAGGACCGTCTGACGGTCAGGATCGTAGTAGGTCGCGGCAAGGGCCGCCACCTCCTCCGCCGTCACGGAATCGACGCGCTCCACGACCTCCTCAAGCGACCGGAACGGCTCGTCGTAGAGTGCCGTTCCAGCCAGCCGGTGCAGGCGGGCACTGCTCGATTCGAGCGACAGCGCGATCTGCCCTTTCACCTGCCCCTTCACGTCCCGCAGCTCCTCCGCGCTCAGGCCTCCGCCCGCGAGCCGCGCCAGCTCCTCGCGCAGGACCCCTTCGGCGCGGTCGGCGGAATCCGGCCGGGTGCCCACGTACAGGCCCACGTAGCCGGCATCCCGATAGAACGACTGGTAGGAGAAGACCGCGTAGGCGAGACCGAGCTCCTCGCGTACCCGCTGGAAGAGGCGCGAGCTCATGCCGCCCCCGAACGCATTCGAGAGCAGCACCATCGCGAAGCGCCGCGCATCCCCGTGCCCGAAGCAGGGCGTACCGAAGACGATGTGGGTCTGGGCGCTCGCGCGGTCGACCCGCTCCCGGCCGGCGGGCCGTCCGTTCGGCAGCGGCGGACGAGGCGCCACCGCTCCCGCCGGGCGCTCCGCCACCAGCGCGGCGACCTGCGCCACGAAGCGATCGTGGTCCACGTTGCCGGCCGCCGCGAACACCAGGTTGCCGGGGTGGTAGAGCGCGGCGTGCGTGCGCTCCAGGTCAGCGGCGCGCAACGCCGATACCGTCTCGCGCGTGCCCAGGATGCTGTAGCCGTACGGATGCTCGCCCCAGAGCGTGGCGGCGTGCAGGTCGAAGCAGAGGTCGTCCGGCGTATCCTCGACCGTGGCAATCTCCTCGAGCACGACCTCACGCTCCAGCTCCAGGTCGCTCTCGCGAAGCAGCGGATCGAGGACCAGGTCGCCGAGCACGTCCAGCGCCAGGTCGACGTGCTCGTCGAGGACGCGCGCCTGGAAGCTGGTATGCTCGCGCGTCGTGTATGCGTCCAGCGAGCCGCCCACCCGCTCCAGCACCAGCGCCAGCTCGCGCGCGCTGCGCCGGCGGGTACCCTTGAACACCATGTGCTCGAGCAGATGGCTCACGCCCATCTCCTCGGCGCGCTCCGTCACCGATCCTGCCCGGACCCATATGCCGAGCGATGCCGAGCGCAGGCCCGGCATCGCTTCCGTGAGGACGACGAGCCCGCTGCCGAGCTCGCTGCGACGATACTGCTCGCTCACTCGGCCGCGCCCGCCCCGGCCGCGGCCTCTTCCTTGATCACTGCCTTGCGCGAAAGCCGCATCTTCCCCTTCTCGTCGATCGACAGCAGCTTGACCCGCACCAGCTCACCCTTCTTGAGCACGTCCTCCGTCTTCTCGACCCGGCCTTCCTGGATCTCCGAGATGTGCAGCAGCCCCTCGGTGCCCGGCAGGATCTCGATGAACGCGCCGAACGTCGTCGTCGACTTGACCACGCCCTCGTAGATCCGCCCGATCTCCGGCGACTCCGTCATCCCGGCAATGCGCGCCCGGGCCCGCTCGCCACCCTCGCCCGATACGCTCGCGATCGTGACCGTGCCATCATCGCTGATGTTGATCTGCGCGCCCGTCTCCTCCTGGATCGCGCGAATCGTCTTGCCCTTGGGTCCGATGATCTCACCAATCTTGTCGACCGGTACCTTGATCGTGATGATGCGCGGCGCCCACTGCGAGAGTTCCGCACGCGGCGTCTCCAGCGCCTTCTCCATCTCACCCAGGATGTGCAGTCGGCCCTGGTTCGCGCGCTGCAGCGCCTCGCGCATGAGCTCCAGCGTGATGCCCTCGATCTTGATGTCCATCTGGATGGAGGTCACGCCGTTGCGCGTGCCCGCCACCTTGAAGTCCATGTCGCCGAGCGCGTCCTCCATGCCCAGGATGTCGGTCAGCACCACGACCTGCTCACCTTCCTTGATCAGCCCCATCGCCACCCCGGCGCAGGCGCCGCGGATCGGCACGCCCGCGTCCATCAGCGCGAGCGAGGACGCGCACACCGTCGCCATCGACGAGGACCCGTTCGACTCGAGCACTTCCGACACGATGCGGATCGTGTATGGGAAGTCCGCGTAGTCCGGCAGCAGCGGCTGGATCGCCCGCTCCGCGAGCGCGCCATGTCCCATCTCGCGCCGCGACGTGCCGCGCAGCGGCTTCGCCTCGCCCGTCGAGAACGGCGGGAAGTTGTAGTGCAGCATGAACGACTTGGTCATCTCCGTGGCCGAGTCGATCGACTCGATTCGCTGCTCGTCCGTCTGCGTCCCCAGCGTGACCACGCCCAGTGCCTGGGTCTGGCCGCGCGTGAAGAGCGCCGAGCCGTGCGTGCGCGGCAGCAGCCCGACCTCGGACGCGATCGGCCGCACCTCGTCCGGACGGCGGCCATCAGCGCGGATCCCCTTCTGCAGGATCTGGTGGCGCATCGCCTGCTTCTCGTGGTCGGACATCACCTGCCGGATCATGTCCTCCTGGTCCGGGAAGTCTTCGGCCAGCGTGAGCATCACTTCGGCGCGCAGCGTCGCCAGCGCCTCGTTGCGTGAGGTCTTGTCCGCCAGGCTCATCGCCTCGCCCATCCGCGTCGCCGCCAGCTCCGCGATGCGGGCCTCGAGGTTCTCCGGCAGCTCGGGCTCGCTCCACGCCATCTTCGACTGCTGCAGACCCGCCATGAACTCGTGCTGAATGCGGATCAGCTCGCGGATGCCCTCGTGCGCCACGATCAGACCCTCGGCGATCTCTTCTTCCGGCACCTCGACTGCGCCGCCCTCGACCATCAGGATGCCGTGCTCGGTGCCCGCCACCACGATCTCGACGTCGCTGAACTCGAGCTGCTGGAACGTCGGGTTGAGCACCCACTGCCCCTGGATGCGACCCACGCGCACCGCCGCGATCGGGGCGGCGAACGGAATCTTGGAGAGGTTCAGCGCCACCGAGGTGCCCAGGATCGCGAGCACGTCGGCCCGGTTCTCCTGGTCCGCCGAGAGCACGTGCACCATGATCTGCGTCTCGTTCTGGAAGCCCTCCGGAAAGAGCGGCCGGATCGGCCGGTCGATCAGCCGCGCCGACAGGATCTCCTGCTCACCGGGCCGGCCCTCGCGCTTGAAGAAACCGCCCGGGATCTTGCCCGCCGCATAACTGCGTTCCCGGTACTCGACCGTCAGCGGGAAGAACGGCAGGTGCGTCGGCCGGTCCTGCGCCACCGCGGTCGCCAGCAGCACCGTATCTCCGTACTGTACCAGACACGAACCGTGCGCCAGCTTCGCCATGCGCCCGGTCTCCAGCGTCAGGGTACGACCCGCGAACTTCCACTCTTTCCTGTGCATGTTCTCTCTCTTTTCTTTCGCCGCTGCGCCCCATCCCTGCGACGAGGCGCGCCTGTGGATCCTGCCTGAAAACACGCGCAGCGGGACACGCCCTCCTCGGGGCGCCCCGCTGCGCGCTCACTTCCGCCGGTGCCGGACCGTGCCGATCAGTGCCGCAGCCCCAGCTCGTCGATCAGCCGACGGTACCGCTCCAGGTCCGTCCGCTTCAGATACTCCAGCATGCGGCGCCGCTTGCCCACCATCTTGAGCAGCCCGCGCCGGCCGTGATGATCCTTGCTGTGCGTCCGGAAATGCTCGGTCAGGTCGTTGATGCGCGCGGTGAGCAGCGCGACCTGCACGGCCGCGCTGCCCCGATCGGTATCGTGCAGCGCGTGCTGGCGGATGACCGCGTCCTTGTCGAACCCCATGGTTCGGAGCCTCCTCGAGAGTCGTATGCTGGTCGGGAAGCGACCGTGTGTTGCACCGATTCGCACAACAGCCTATCAACTTAGGCAATTGCATGGGAGAGAACAAGGTGAGGCGTCGGGGCCGGGCCTCGGACGCGACCGGGGCGACCGGCGCGGAGGGGGCAGCCCGGGCCCCGCGGCGCGCTCGGCGCCGGCGGGTCGCGCTCAGGCGGGGCGCAGCGCGGCCTTCGCCGCCTCACAGTCGCGCTCCATGGCACTCACGAGCGCACGCGTGGAGGCGAAGCGGGCGATGTCGCGGATGCGGGCGATGAAGTCGACGCGCAGGCGCGAGCCGTAGAGGTCGCCCGCGAAGTCGAAGAGGTGGAGCTCGATGGAGGGCGGCAGGCCGGGAAAGGTCGGGCGCGGGCCCAGGTGCAGCACCCCGTCGGCGTAGCGGTCCCTCAGCGCGGCGCGCACGGCGTATATGCCCTCGTGCGGCACCAGCTTGTCGGCGTGGTCGATCTGCAGGTTGGCGGTCGGGAAGCCGAGCCGGCGGCCGGCGCCTTCACCGCGCACCACGCTCCCGGAGATCGAGTAGGGGCGGCCCAGCCCGGCCGTGGCGGCGGCGACGTCGCCGAGCTCGAGCGCGGCGCGGATCCGCGAGGAGGAGATCGCGCCGCTCTCGATCTCGACCGGGGCAACGACGTCGACGCCGAACCCGAGCTCGGCGCCGATCTGGCGCAGCGTCTCGACGTCCCCGCTCCGCCCGCGCCCGAACCCGTGGTCGTAGCCGATCACGAGGTGGCGCATGCCCAGGCGCGCGATCAGGATCTCCTCGACGAACTCGCGGGGCGTGCGCCGCGCAAGCGCGGGGGTGAAGCGGAGCAGCGCGACGTAGTCGAGCGGTGCCTGGGCCAGGATCTCCACTTTCTCGGCCGGCGTCGAGAGCAGGCGCGGCGCGAACTCCGGCCGTACGATGCGAAGCGGGTGCGGATCGAAGGTGACGAGCAGCGTCGGCAGGCCGCGCCGGGCGCCGTCCGCGGAGAGCTCCTCGAGAACCGCGCGATGGCCGCGGTGCACGCCGTCGAACGTGCCCACCGTCGCCACCACCCCCGCTCCCGGGATACCACGGCGATCAGGCATCGCTGAACACCTTGCGGGGATGGGCGCGCCCGTGCTCGACGCGGGCGATCGCGACCAGCAGGCCGGCCTGCCCGAGCGCCGCGGCGGGTGAATCCGGGAGCGCGACATCGACGGCGCGCCCGTGCCGGACGTGCTCCAGCGCGACCGCATCCAGCTCGGCGCTCGGCAGGTGAGAGAGCGCGGCCAGCGACGGGGTGAGCGCCGCCGCGGCGCGCTCCGGACCGAGGTCGCCCATGCCCAGCGCCCGGCTCACGTGCCAGCTGCCGATCGCGGTCCTGCGGAGCTCGGCCAGGTGTGCTGGAACGCCGAGGTCGTCTCCCGCATCTCGTGCAATAGCACGAATATAGGTACCGCTGGCGCAAGTGGTTTCGAAGCTTGCGAGCGGCGGGTCCCACGCCAGCAGGCGGATCGAGTGGATCATCACCTCGACCGGTTTGGGCAGGACGGCTTCGCCCCTGCGCGCGCGCTCGTACAGCCGCTGGCCGGCCTGTTTCTTCGCGGAGAACGCAGGCGGGCGCTGCAGGCGCAGCCCCTGCTGACGCTCGAGTGCAGTCGCGACCTCGGTGTCGGCCAGGTCGCGCCAGCGCTCCGAGGTGGCGGTGGTGGTACCGGTCGGATCATCGGTATCGGTCGCGATGCCGAATCGGATGACCGCGGTGTAGCTCTTGGGTAATGACCCCAGGTACTCGGTGATGCGGGTGGCGCGGCCGAGGCACAGCAGCAGCAGTCCGGAGGCGAACGGATCGAGCGTGCCGGTATGGCCGACGCGTCGCTGGCGGAGCGCGCGTCGGGCGGCGGCTACGACATCGTGGGAGGTCGGGCCGATCGGCTTGTCGACGGGGAGGATGCCGTCCAGCTCAGGCGACGTCATCGCCGCCGGCCGTACCCCGGGCTTCCGGGTCCGCCGCGGCCTCGGCGTCCCCTTCCCGCTCCGGGTCTCCAGGCGTCTCGGGCGCCCGGTTCCGGTGGATGTCGGCGATCAGCTCGTCGATGCGGCGGACGTGGCTGAGTGAGTCGTCGAGCTCGAATCTCAGCTCGGGCACGCGCCGGATCCGCATGCGCCGCCCGAGCTCGCCGCGGATGTAGGGAGCGGCAGCGCGCAAGCCGGTGAGCGAGGATTCCTGCTCGTCCGCATCGCCCGCGACGCTCACCCTGATGCGGGCCTGCTCGAGGTCGGGCGTCACCCGCACATCGGTGACCGTGACCATGCCGATGCGCGGGTCGCGCACCTGCAGTCTCAGGATCTCGGTGATTTCGCGCCGGATCTGCTCTCCGACCCGGGCCACGCGGCGACTGGCCATACAGCGCTGCCCCCCACTGATGTGGCGAGCGGCGGCTCGCCGATGCGAGGCCGCCGCCCGCTCCTAGAAGTACGTCCGGTACGCGTCGATCACCCGCACCCGGCCATCACCGGCGACGAAGTCGTCGAGCGACTGCAGCACCCGTTCCGCCTGCCGACGCTCCGCGCTCACCGTGCACGCGGTCAGCTCGGCACGCTGCCACAGGTCCTGGTGGTCGGTCTCGGCGACCGCGACGTGGAAGCGATGGCGCAGCCGCTCACGCAGGCTCTTCACCGCGCTCCGCTTTTCCTTCAGCGACTGGGCCCCGACCACCTCCAGGTCCCAGACGATCACGCCGATCGCCACCGGTGCCGGGCCGGCGCTAGCTGTCGGCCGCGGCGCTGCTCGCGAGCGTACGGGCGACTTCTTCGACCCGGTAGCACTCGACGTGGTCCCCGACCTTGAGGTCGTTGAAGCCGTCGATGCTGAGGCCGCACTCGAAGCCCTCGCGCACCTCGCGGACATCGTCCTTGAAGCGCTTGAGGCTGCCCAGCGTGCCCTCGTAAACCTGCACCGCGTCGCGCACCAGGCGGACCCGGCTCTTCCGGTCGAGCACGCCTTCCAGCACGTAGCAGCCGGCCACTGTGCCGATGCGCGGCACCTTGAAGATCTGGCGCACCTCGGCGACGCCCAGCAGCACTTCCTTCTCTTCCGGTGTCAGCATCCCCTCGAGCGCCGAGCGCACGTCCTCGACCGCCTCGTAGATGATGTTGTAGAGCCGGATGTCGACACCCTCGCGCACCGCCACCGCCCGGGCCTCGCCGGTCGGGCGCACGTGGAAGCCGATCACGATCGCTCCCGCGGTGGTCGCGAGCAGCACGTCGGACTCGTTGATCGCGCCGACGCCGCGGTGGATCACGTCCACCTGGACTTCGCTCGTGCCCAGCTGCGAAAGCGAGTCGGAGAGCGCCTGCACCGAGCCGTCCACGTCGCCCTTGATGATCAGGTTGAGCGTCGCGGTCTTGCCCTCGGCGAGGAGGCGGCTGATGTCGGTCAGCTTCACGCCCCGGCTCTTGATCCGCAGCTGCTTCTCGCGGTCGAGCCGCTGCCGGGTCTGGGCGATCTCGGCCGCCTTCACCGCGTCCATGGCGACCAGGTTGTCACCGGCCTGCGGGACCCCCGCCATGCCGAGCACCTGCACCGGGATCCCGGGACCCGCCTGCTTCACGATCTTGCCGCGCTCGTCCAGCATGGCGCGCACCCGGCCGTCGTAATGGCCGCACACGAACGAGTCGCCCACGTGCAACGTGCCGTGCGTGACCAGCACGGTCGCGACCGGTCCCTTGCCGACGTCGAGCTGCGCCTCGATGACCGTGCCCTGGGCCTCGCGGTCCGGGTTCGACCTGAGGTCGAGCACCTCCGCCTGCAGCAGGATCTTGTCGAGCAGGTCCTGCATATTGGTGCCCTTCTTGGCGCTCACCTCCTGGGACAGCACCTCGCCGCCGAAGTCCTCGACCACCACCTCGTGCTGCAACAGGTCCTGCTTGATCTTGCCCGGCTCCGCGCCCGGCAGGTCCACCTTGTTGATGGCGACGATCATCGGCACGCCTGCGTTCTTGGCGTGGCTGATCGCCTCGATCGTCTGCGGCATCACTGAGTCGTCGGCGGCGACCACCAGCACCACGATGTCGGTCACCTCGGCGCCGCGCGCGCGCATCGCGGTGAACGCGGCGTGGCCCGGCGTGTCCAGGAACGTGATCGCGCGGCCATCCTGCAGCTTCACGTGGTAGGCGCCGATGTGCTGCGTGATGCCGCCGGCTTCGCCCGCGATGACGTTGGTCTTGCGGATGTAGTCGAGCAGCGACGTCTTGCCGTGATCGACGTGACCCATGACGGTGACGATCGGCGGGCGCGGCTTGAGATCCTCCGGCGCGTCGACCGCGGTGCTCTCCATCATGTCGGCGCCGTACTCCTGCTCGCGCACCGCCCGGAACCCGAACTCGTCGAGCAGCAGCTCGATCTGGTCGAAGTCGAGCCGCTGGTTGATCGTGACCATGAGGCCCAGGTTCTTGAACGCGCTGCCGATGATCTGGTTGGCGGGCACGTCGATCAGCTCGGCCAGCTCCGCGACCGTCAGGAACTCGTTGACGCGCACGATCACCGCCTCCTCGGCGGCGCGACGCTGGCGCTCGGCGGAGGCGGCCACGCGCCCGGCCTCCCGGTCATCGTGACGGTGGCGACGCTTCTTACCCCCGGTCTTCAGCTCGCTCATGACGCGGGCGATGTTCTCCTGCACCGCGTCCTGGTCCACCCGGCGCTTGCCCTTCTTGCCCTTCTTGGCGTCCGGCTTCCGGCCGGGCGCGGTCGGGCTGGTCGTGGGTGCGGGGGCGGAGCCGCTGCGCCGGCCGTCGGGGGTGAAGCCCTCGGCCTGGATGCGCACGGTGCCCCCGGGCGCAGCGCTGGCCGCCGGCGAGCTGGAGGCGGCGGGCCGCGCGGGCGTGCGGCCGAGCACCTCGGCGGCGCGCCGCAGCTTCGGGCGCACCCGCTCCGGAATCGGCGCCGCGGCCGGCGCGGTCTCGCCCTCCGCACTGATCGCCGGCTCCGCGAGCTCGGGCTCGGCCGCCGTGAGCTCGGGCTCCGGCTCCGGCTCGGCTTCCGGCTCGGCCGCGGGTTCGCGCTCCGGCTCGACGATGGCACGCTGGCCGAGCGCGGCCATGGCGGCCGCGATGTCGGTCACCTGCTGGCCCATCTCGACGGCCGCCGCTTCGGACGCCTCGGGCGCGATCGCATCGGCCGAGTCGGCGAACGCGCCCGCCGTCTCGTCGGCGCCGACCAGCTCCGTCTCCTCCGGCTCGGGCAGGTCCGACTTCTTGCGACGGCGCCGCTTCGTGGTGGTGGTCTGCACCTCCTCCATCACGGCTTCGAGCGATTCCTCGACCTCCGTATGCCCGGCGCGGCGCTCGCGCTCGAGGCGCGCGCGCAGCTTCGCGACGGTGGCGTCGTCGACGGTCGATGCCTCGCTCGTCGCGCGCACGCCCATGCCCCGGAGAAGGTGCAGCATCTTCTCCGGTTCCACCTTGAACTCTCTCGCTACTTCGTAAACGCGCATAGCCTGGACTGTACCTCGAGAAACGGACATCACGCCGAAGGCTCCGCGGCCAGCAGCGACTGCAGCCTTCGACCGAGCGACGAGTCGATCAAGCCCACCGCTCCGAGCGGCGCCCGGCCGACCGCGGCGCCGAGTTGCACCCTGTCAAAACGAATCACGAACGGGATCCGCCGGGCCGCGAGCAGCGGCGCCAGCTTCCCACGACTGTTCTCTGAGGCGTCCGCCGCGAGGACCGCGAAGGTCAATCGTCCGCTCCGCGCCGCCTCCCGCACCCGCTCCGTCCCCGGCAGCACCGTGCCTGCCCGGGCAGCCAGGCCGAGCAGCTTCAGGGCCTGCTCAGCCGGCGTCATTCTCCGGCCCGCGCGCTTCGCTGCGCGGCGCCGTGGTGCGCGTCGGCTCCAGCGGCGGGAGCGGCAGGCCGAGAATGTCGGCCGCCAGCTCCCGGGCCTCGGCAAGCTCCTGCTCCGAAGGCGAATCGCCCCCGGCGGAGTCCTCGCCGCCGCCCTCCTCGACCGTCAGCGACTCGATGAGACGCAGCACCTCGTCGGCATCCGCTTCCGTGATGCCGGCGACGCGCAGCAGATCTTCACGCTCAAGGTCGATAATGTCCAAAAATGTAGTATACCCGGCACTCTCCAGGGCCGCCAGAGTCGGCAACGGCAGGTCGAGCTCGCGCAACGGGAAGTCGGCCACCTCGTACTCCGGCTCGCCACCGCCGAACAGCGCCGCATCGGCGCCGCGCTCGAGCCACTCGCGGCTGCCGTAGAGGTCGACCTGCCAGCCGATCAGCTGGCTGGCGAGCCGCACGTTCTGGCCGTTGCGCCCGATCGCCAGCGAGAGCTGGTCCTCGTCGACGATCGCGGTGATCACGCGGCGCGACGAATCGCTCAGCACTTTCGCGACCTTGGCGGGGGCGAGCGCCCGGCGCGCATAGATCTCGGGGTCGGGATGCCACGGCACGATGTCGATGCGCTCGCCGCCCAGCTCGCTCACCACGGCCTGCACCCGCGAGCCTTTCAGGCCGACGCAGGCACCCACCGGGTCGATGCTGTCATCGCGCGAGGAGACGGCCAGCTTGGTGCGGCCGCCCACCTCGCGGGCAATGCCCTTGATGTCCACGATGCCCTGGTAGATCTCGGGCACCTCGAGCTTGAAGAGTGCTGCCACGAACTCGGGCGCGGCGCGCGACAGGATCAGGCGCGGACCCTTGGGGGTCTCTTCCACCCGCTTCAGCACGGCACGCATCGGCTCGCCCTGCCGAAACCGCTCGCGCGGGTTCTGCTCCTTCCACGGGATGATGGCCTCGGCGTCGCGGCTCTTGTTGAGCATGATCACCATCTTGCCGCGTTCGACCTGCTGCACCTCCCCGGAGAGCAGCTCACCCACCTTGCTCGCGTACTCGTTGCGGATCTTGTTCCGCTCGCCTTCGCGTACCCGCTGAATGATGCGCTGCTTGGCGGCCATGACCGCGTTGCGGCCGAACTGCGTGAAGTCCACCGGGATCTCGAGCACGTCGCCCACCTCGAAGTCCGGGTCGTCCCAGCGCGCCTCCTCCAGCGAGATCTCCCGCGAGGTGTCCTCCACCGTTTCCACGACTTCCTTCAGCACGATGATGACGATGTCGCCCTCGCCCTCGTCGATGCGGACTTCCGCCTGGACGTTCGGCCCGAAGCGGCGCGCCAGCGCCGCCATGATGCCGTCCTTGATCAGGTCGTGCAGGTCGTCGCGCGACAGGTTCTTGTTCGCGATCATCTCGCGGAACGCCGCGATTACCGGTGCTGCGTTGCCCATGTCGTCTCCCCCTCTGTCCGTCGCCGGGTCCCAGCGTCCGCTAGTCCCAGCGGAAAACGAGATTCGCCCGCGCAATCTCGGCGCGCGGTATCTCCACACTCGATCCATCCTCGAGCCGGAGCGTGATCCGCTCCTGCCCGCCCTCGCCGCTCACCCCCACCAGCTCGCCGGTCAGCCGCTTCTCCTTGCGCCCGGCCAGCGGCCCGGTCCCCTTGACCGCGACCTCCCGACCGGCGAAGCGCTCGAAGTCGCGACGCCGCACCAGCGGCCGCTCCAGCCCGGGGGAGGAGACCTCCAGGACGTAGCGCTCCGAGAGCTCGGGTGCCTCGTCCAGATAGCTCTCCAGCGCCCGGCTGACGCGCGTGCAGTCGTCGATCGAGACGCCCTTCCCGGGCGCCGAGTCCGGCAGGTCGATGCGGACCCGCAGGATCGGTCGCGTCTTCGACCCCGCCCGCTCGAGCTCCACGAATTCCAGCCCCAGCGCCTCGATGCGCCGCTCGAGCTCGCGTTCCAGACTCTCGTCGCTCATGTCCGTATCGACAAAAAAAAGCGGGGGTTTGGCCCCCACTTCCTCAGCAGCCGACCCGCGCCGGCCGTGCAGAACTGTAATCAAGATAAAGGAATGGGCCGGCGGATTCAAGGACGCGCGGCCGCGCCTTCTCCACCGGCACACTTGGCCGGGCGACGGGTCGGCACCTCCGAGCGTGCCGCCGGATGCCGGTCGCCCGCCGATCCGGCCGTCCCGGATCAGCTCCCCGGAAGGTGCTCGTCGATCTCGGCGGTCCAGCTGATCGCGACCGCGGCGGCGAGGCTGCGCGCCGTGGGGCACTTTTCCTGGTGCCGCGAGAGGGCTCTTTCCACGGCCGGGCGCGCCTCCGCCGGCACGCGCAGCTGGTAGCGCACGTGGATTCGCGTGAGCCGGACGATTCCGTCCACCAGCTCGTTGGTGCCTTCGACCCGTGCGGAGATGTCGGCCGGGGGTAGATCGATCCCGCGCGCTGCCAGCGCGCCATTGAGGGTTCCCAGCATTCAGCCGCCGGTCGCGGCCACGATGTAGTCCACTGGCAGCGGCAGATCGCGCTCGGCGTCGAGCCGGAAATGGCTCTTGATGGGGCCGTGCACGCCGACGTCGATGACGCCCCCGGCGTCGAGGTGCAGGCGCCGGTGCACGCCCGCCACCTTCTCGATGCGGGCCCCGGCCACGTAGAGCGGCTCACTCATGCGTCCTCCTGTCCGGCGCCCGCAGGATTCTCGGGCGGTTTGACTGGGGTGTCCCCGGGCCGGTAGCCGAAGCAGGCCAGCACGGGCAGGCGCGGGTAGCGCGGGAAGCGCGCGTCGAAACGGGAACGCTCGCAGAGCCAGAAACGCGACCCGCGCGCGTTCTCGACCACGCGGTGAAAAGCGCAGTCGGAGCAGAGGCCGGGCTCGGGACCGGCAGGCATGGGCCAGACTCACGCGGCGCGTACGCCGAGCACGCCGAGCTGCCGCTCCCGGCACCCGGCGCGATGCGACCAGAACGCCCCTTCCGCACAGCGCGTGCAGTGCGCCGAGAGCGTAATGCGCGCCGCCGGGATGCCGGCCCGGAGCCCGCGCTCCGCGATGACGGCGCGCAGATCCAGCTGCATCCGGTCGGTTGGCCCGCGGTCGAGGCCGAGCGCAGTCGGCACTTCCGCGCCGACCTGGTAACACGCGCCGCAGATCGCCGGGCCGCAGTGGAGCTCAAGGTCGCGCGCTGTCGACCCGGCCCCCCCGTCGAGCGCCGCGATCCCCGCCTCCAGGATACCGGTAGCGACCCCGCGCCAGCCGCCGTGCAGGAGCGCGATCGCGCGTCGCACCGGGTCGACCAGCGAGATCGGGACGCAGTCGGCCACGGAGACCGTGAGCAGCACCCCGGCCTGGCGGGTGGCGTGGCCATCTGAATCGTCGGCGACCAGCAGGCCGGCCGGCAGGTCGGCATGCCACAGGACGCGCGCGCCGTGCACCTGACGGGCGTGCAGCGCGGTGGGCAGCCCGGTCGCTTCCCGCAGCGCGCGCCAGCGCCCGAGCGCGGTCGCGACCGCGACCTCACCGAACAGTCCCATGTCGAGGCCGTCCCCGGCGCGACCGGTCGTACCCTGCACCAGCCAGGGATGACGGCGCGTCCATTCGGGATGCGTCCAGAGCGGGAAGGTCCCGGTCGCCTCCTCGCGGACGCGCCGCACCCCGCCCGGCGGAGTCGGCCGCGGGGCCGGCGCAGCGCTCACGCGTCCGGCGATTCGGGCGCGTGGGAGTGGTGCACGGCATGCGCCCGATGCTCATCGAGCAGGCGCCGCAGCTCGGCGACCTCCTCGCGCAGTGCATCGAAATCACGCCGCGACACGAACTCGAGCCGCTCCCGCACTTCCTCGACCGCCTCGTGAGCCCGTCGCATCGTGTCGCGCGCGGCCTCTTTCGCGCGCTCGGGCGAGATGTCGCCGCGATCCTTCAGGTCGTCGAAGCTCTGCTCGACGGCATCGCGCAGCGCGCCCAGGATGCCGGTCACGGCGCGCAGTCCCTCGCGGAACGCGTCGCCCGGATCGGTGCGCTTCCGGTCATCGGTCATGAATCTTCTCCTAGTCCTCGCCGCGTGAGTCGGCACGCGCAATCGACGCGCCCAGCGCCCGCAGTCGTTCATCGATGCGCTCGTAGCCGCGCTCGATCTGCGCGACGTTGTAGATGGTGCTCTGTCCCTCGGCGCCGAGCGCGGCGATCAGCAGCGCCATGCCGGCCCGGATGTCCGGGCTCTCGACGACGGCGGCCTGCAGGCGCGAGGGTCCGATCACCACCGCGCGATGCGGGTCGCAGAGCACGATCCGCGCGCCCATCCCGATCACCTTGTCGGCGAAGAACATGCGCGACTCGAACATCTTCTCGAAGATGAGGATCGTGCCGCGGCACTGCGTCGCCACCACCAGCGCGATGGAGGTGAGGTCGGCGGGAAACGCGGGCCACGGCCCGTCATCGATTTTCGGGATGTGACCGCCGAGGTCCATGCGTACCACCCGCTCCTGCTCGGCCGGCACGAACAGGTCGCGGCCGCGCGGCTCGCAGCGGATGCCCATGCGCTCGAAGCCGAGCAGCGTGGAGTCGAGATGCTCGAGGGCCGCGTCCTCGATGAGGATCTCGCCGCCGGTCACCGCGGCCAGGCCGATGAAGCTGCCCACCTCGATGTGATCGCTGCCGATGCGGTAGCGTCCGCCGTGCAGGCGATCGATGCCCTCGATCGCCAGGATCCCCGTGCCGATGCCGGTGATGCGGGCGCCGAGCCCGTTCAGCATGTGGCAGAGGTCCTGGACGTGCGGCTCGGCGGCCGCGTTGCGCAGCCGGGTGTGTCCCTTGGCGAGCACGGCTGCCATGACCGCGTTCTCGGTGGCGGTCACGCTCGGCTCGTCGAGGAAGATGTCGGCGCCGCGCAACCCGGCGGTCTCCAGGTGATAGCCGCGGTCCGCCTGCACCACGGCGCCGAGCCGGGAGAGGGCCAGGAAGTGAGTGTCGACGCGACGGCGGCCGATGATGTCGCCACCCGGGGGCGGCAGCTCCATGCGACCGACCCGCGCCAGCATCGGTCCGGCCAGCAGGATGGAGGCGCGGATGCGCGCGGCCTGGGCCGGCTCGATGTCGGTGAGCCCGACGTCGCGCGCGTGGATGCGTACGGTGTTCGGCGCGATCCAGGCGCACTCCGCTCCCAGCTGGCCGAGCAACTCGATGAGCGTGCGGACGTCGCGAATGTCCGGCACGTTCTCGAGCACGACCTCCTGGTCGGTGAGCAGCGTTGCCGCGATGATCGGCAGCGCCGCGTTCTTGTTGCCGGCGGGCCGAATGGTGCCGTTGAGCGGCCGGCCGCCATCTACGAGGAACTTCGGCATCAGACCGTTCTCCGGGATGCGGTGCGCAAGACGCGGCCGGCAGGGCGCGTTGCACAGAACATACCGGGTAGCGCGGGCGGCCGCCAAACCCCTGGGCGAGCACAGCTTGCCCGAGCGCGTGCCGGAGCCTAAGCTAGCCGGACCTTGCCAGGCCGCCGCGCGCCTCGCGCAATTCACCCCGGAGCGTGCCGCAATGCAGCTGCTGATATCGGTGATCAACCAGGAAGAGAAGCTCGATGAGATCCTGTCGGGCTTCCTGGAGCTGGGCATCACGGGGGCGACCGTGATTCGCAGCGAGGGCATGGGCCGCGTGCTCTCGCACGACCTGCCGATCTTCGCCGGACTGCAGACGCTGCTGTCGCGGGCGCGACCGCAGAACGTGACCATCTTCAGCGTGATCGGCGACCCCGCCAAGGTGGACGGCGCGCTGGCGCTGCTGCAGGACATCTGCGGTGACCTGAACGACCCGGCCACCGGGATCGCGTTCACGCTGCCGCTGAACCGGGTCGTGGGCCTCGCACCCGAGCTGAGTCCCGGGGAGGTCTGAGCGTGAATGCGCTGCTCGGCGCGCTCGTGCTGTTCCTGCTGGGCGTGCTCGGCGTGCGCTTCTCGTTCACGGGCCCGGGCACGCCGATCGGCTGGCGCTTCTTCTTCGTCACCGGCACGCACTTCCTGATCATCGGGCTGTTACTCGGACCGTACGCGCTCGAGCTGCTCACACCCGCCGTCCTCGGGCAGCTCTACCCGCTGCTGGCGCTCGGGCTCGGCTGGGTGGGACTGCTCTTCGGCCTGCAGTTCGACCGCCATCAGCTCACGCTGCTCACGCCCCGCCTGGTGGCGCTCGCGGTGCTCCAGGCGACGTTCGCGTTCCTCGCGTTCCTTGCCATCGGCATGGCCCTGTTCGCGTCCGCCGGTGCGCTGCACGGCGGCGCCCGCGCCGCGCTCGCGGCGGCCGCGGCGACGGCCTGCGTGTCCAGCCCACTCGGCATCGCCGTGGTCAGCAATTTCCTGCGCGAGCGTGGCCGGCTGACGGAGCTGCTGCTGCTGATCGCGAGCCTCGATGCGGTGGTCGGCATCGTCGCCCTGCAGCTGGCGTTCGCGTTCTACAATCCGAACGTCCTGTACGGTGCCGGTGTCGCGGCGGCCCCGCTCACGTGGCTGGCGCTCGCCCTCGCCCTCGGCATCAGCTTCGGGATCATCTTCCTGTGGCTCACGCGGCCCAAGCCGACCCGAGAGGAGCTCACGCTGTTCGTGCTCGGCATCGCCATGTTCCTGTCGGGCGCTGCGCTGCACCTGGGTCTTTCGACGCTGTTCGTAGGCATGGTCGCCGGCGCCGTGATCGCGAACCTGTCGCCGCTGGAACGGCGCGTGTTCAACGTGCTGCAGGGCTGGGAGAAGTCGATCTACGTGGTGCTGCTCGTGCTCATGGGCGCGATGATCGACCTGGCCACCTGGCTGATCGTGCCGCTCGCGATCGGCTACACGGCCGTGCGCCTGGTCGCCAAGCTGCTGGGCGGTTGGGCGGCGGCGCGGCTGGTCGCTCGCGATGCGCGCCCGCCCGCCCTGATCGGCCTCGGGCTCGCCGCACAGGGCGGCATGAGTCTCGTGCTGGTGTTGAGCGTCACGCTCTCCTTCGGCGCGCTGGGCGGAGCCCAGCCGGCCGTGATCACGCTGCTGGTCAGCACGGTCGTGCTGGGTGTGATCCTGAGCGAGCTGCTGGGACCGTTTCTGACCCGGCACCTGCTGCGGCGCACGGAGGGCGGGATGCGCGGGGACGTGATCGTGCCCCGGGAGGCGAATGCGCGCTGATCTGCAGCTGGCGGTGGCGCAGCTCGATGCGCGGCCCGGTGCGCTCGCCGCCAATGCCGCCGCGGTGCGCGCCGCGGCCGTCGCGGCCCGGGCGGACGTGCTGCTCACGCCGGAGCTGTCGCTGACCGGCTACGACGTGCGCGATCGGGCCGCGGCGCTCGCTCTGCCGCTCGCCCTCGGCAGCACTCCGGGCGCCCCCTTCGAGGCGCTGCACGACGCGCCCGGCCTGGTGATCGCGGGGGCGATCGAGGCGGGCCCGGAGACAGTGCCGTACAACGTCGCCATGGGCGTGGCGGGGGCCAGCATACGGCACCTGCACCGCAAGATCTATCTGCCGACCTACGGAATGTTCGATGAAGCCCGGTGGTTCGGCAGCGGCGGCAAGCTGGAGCCCTGGTCACTCCCCGGCGGCTGGCGTGCCGGCGTGCTGGTCTGCGAGGACTTCTGGCATCCGGGGCTCGTGTACGTCCTCGCCAGCGCGGGCATCGACGTGCTGCTCGTGCTCGCGGCCGCGCCCGGACGCGGCGTCTGGGAGGGCGGTGCGCACGGCGACTTCGCGTCCGCCGATGCCTGGGAGGGAATCGCCTGCACCACCGCGCGCCTCTACGGGATCTACGTCGCCCTCGCCAACCGGGTGGGGGTCGAGGGGGCGGTCACGTTCGCGGGCGGGTCGCTGATCGTTTCCCCCGAGGGTGTGGTGCTCGCGCGTGCCCCCGCGCTCGAGCCGGCCACGATCCGGGCGACGCTCGAGCCGAACGCCCTGGCACGCGCGCGGCGACCGGCCTTCCACGGCCGCGACGACGATCCGCGGCTGGTCGCGCGCGAATTGCTGCGGCACCATGGCTGAGGCCGACCTCCGGCACGAGCGCGTCGGCCGCGTGGTAGGCGGGGTGCTTCGCCAGGCCGTAGCCGATGCTGACGCGCCCGGGCTGGTCATACTGGAAGACGCGACGCCCGAGGGCGCTCTGGCCCGGGACTGGGCGGAGCGCGCGCTGGGCGAAGCCCGGGTGTGGCCCGCTGGATCCGGTGGCGCGGGGCTGGTCGCCCACCCGGCGAACAAGACGGTGCTGCTGCTCGCGCCCGTCCACGCGCCGCTGCTGCCGCTCGGCGACCTCTATGCCTCCCAGGTCGAGGCCCTGGCCGGGGCGTGGAGTGCGCCTCCCGACGTCGCGGCGCTGGCCGAAGCGGCAGGCGGGATCGCCATGCTGGATGGGGCGCTCCAGCGCTGGCTGGAGAGGGGGCAGGGCCCGGAGCCGGCGTTCCGCCTGCTCGGGACCGCGCTGGCCGCCCGGCTCGAGGCGCTGCTGGCGCGGAACCGGGCCGCCCGCTGGCGTCCCGGACTGGTGCCCAAGCTCGGGGCACGCACGCTCGGGGTGGACCTCTTCGAGTGAGCGAGTGGCTGTTTCCGGCCGGAGATTTGCTTCTGGTGGGCGACGGCCAGGCTGCACGCGGCAGCCGCAGATCGCAAACCTGATCTTCACTGGAGGTGGTGGATATGAACGACCGGGACAGGACGGATCTTTGGACCGCGGTCGCGATCGGCGCCGTCGTCGGCATCGGCGCGGCGCTGCTGCTGCGTGCCGAGGATGAGCCACGCGTCGCGAAAATGATGAAGGGGCTCAAGCCGCTGCAGAAGAAGGCCGGCCGCGCCGTGCGCGGCGCCCGCCGCGAGCTCGCCCGGCACGCGTCGGATCTGGGCGACACCGGCGAAGACCTGCTCAAGGACGGAGCGCGCTCGCTGCGCGCGCTGCGCAAGGATGCGGCGAAGATCGTCGCTGAGGCGCGCGAGGAGCTCGAGGACATGGCCGAGAGCGGCCTGAAGCAGGCCCGTCGCACTGCGAAGCGGACCCGGCGGCGGTTCGCCTGAGTCAGCGCGGGTAGTGCGCGCGAAGCGGCTCAGCCTCCTGGGCGCGCTGGGCTGCGCGCTGCTGCTGCTGGGCTTCCTGCCCGACGCGGCGGCGGCGTTCGGCCCGGCTACGCACATCTACATCGGCCGCCACCTGCTCGACGTGCTGGCGCTGGTGCCGGACACCGTCGGCGCGCTGTTGCGCGCCTACCCGCAGAGCTTCCTGTACGGCTCGGTCGCCGCCGACATCTCGTTCGCGAAGAAATATGTCCCCGCCGGCCGGCACTGCCACTTCTGGCACGTCGGCGAGGAGATCCTGGAAGCGGCGGAGAACGATCGGCTGCGCGCGGTCGCCTACGGCTACCTGAGCCACCTGGCTGCCGACACCATCGCCCACAACTTCTTCGTGCCCCGCCAGCTACTGCTTACCAGCAGTACCAAGGCGCTCGGCCACGGCTACTGGGAGCATCGCCTCGACACCCAGCTGGGCGAGCCGTTCGGCAACATCGCGCGCGAGGTGGTGCTCGAGTACGATCACTCCGAGGCCGACCACCTCTTCGATTCCGTGCTGAGCGGGACGATCTTCTCGTTCGAGACGAACCGGCGAATCTTCCGGGGCATGATCCGGGCGCAGGACAACGATCGCTGGAAGGCGATCTTCGACCGGGTGCTGCAGAACTCGCGCTGGGACCTGGCCCCCGAGACGATCGACGAGTACACGGCCCTCGCCTTCGATTTCGTGGTCGACTACCTCCAGCGCGGACGCGATTCGGTCGCCGCCGGATTCGATCCCGTCGGCGACTTCAATCTCACGCTCGCCAAGAAGGTCCGTCGGCTGGCGCTGCGCGAGGGGAAGCTGACCCGCCCCGATGTGCTGCGCGACCTGGCGAACGACTTCTTCCCCCTGCCCCGCCCCGAGCTCGGGCACTGGCAGCGGCGCCAGTACGCGACGAACGGGCGCTGAGGTTCACTCCTCGAGTCGTATCCGCAGCAGCTCGGTGAGGCGCTGCGGGTCGGCGCGCCCGCCCGACAGGCGCATGACCCGTCCCACGAAGAAGTCGAAGAGCCGGTTCTCGCCGGCACGGTAGCGACGCACTTGCTCGCCGTGCGCGCGCAGCGCCTCCTCGATCCATCCGCCCAGCGCGCGCGGGTCCCCGATCTGCGTCCAGCCCCGCTCCTCCACGATGTCCGCCGGCTCGCAGCCCGTGGCCGCCGCCTCCGCGAAGACGAGGCGCGCGAGGCGTCCGGAGACGCGACCGCTCTCGACCAGGGCGATGAGCCGGGCCAGGCGCTCCGGCGGCATCGGAAAGCCGCAGTCCTGACCGCGCTCGTTGCGCCACGCCAGGACCTCGGTCATGACCCAGTTCGCGGCCAGCTTGGGGTTGCCGCCGGCGGCCGCCACCGCCTCGAAGTGCTCGGCAACGGACCGGTCGGCGACGAGCACCTCCGCATCGTACGCCGACAGGCCGAACCGCTCCCGCAACCGGCGCTCGCGCGCGTCGGGCAGCTCCGGGAGCCCGGCCGCGATGCGCGCCACATCGGCCGGGGGCACCTGCAGCGGCGGCAGGTCAGGCTCCGGGAAGTAGCGGTACTCGTCGAGCTGCTCCTTGGAGCGCAGGCCGCGCGTCGTGCCTGCCTCCGCGTCCCAGAGCAGCGTCTCGCTCGCGATCGTGCCGCCCGCCTCCCGGATGCGCGTCTGCCGAGCGATCTCGTAGCGGAGCGCCCGCTCCACGTGCGCGAACGAGTTCAGGTTCTTGACCTCGGTCTTGCTGCCCAGGCTCTGATCACCGGCCCTGCGCACCGACACGTTCACGTCCACGCGCAGGTGGCCTTTCTCCAGGTCGCAGTCACTCACCTCCAGGTACTCGAGGAGGCGACGCAGCCGCGTCAGGAAGTGACGCGCCGCGGCGGCTTCGCGCAGGTCCGGCTCGGTCACGATCTCGATCAGCGCGACGCCGGCACGGTTCAGGTCGATCGCCGTCCGATGCGGGAAACGGTCGTGGTGCGAGCGTCCGGCATCCTCCTCGAGGTGCACGCGCCGGATCCGCACCGGCGCCTCGCCCCAGTCGGTGCGGCCGGCCACCGCGAGCGGCCTCTCGAGCTGCGTGATCTGATATCCCTTGGGCAGGTCCGGATAGAAGTAGTTCTTGCGCTCGAAGCCGCTCTCGCGCCGTACCGTGCAGCCGAGCCCGAGCGCGGCGCGCACGGCCAGCTCCACCGCGCCGCGGTTGAGCACCGGCAGCGACCCGGGCAGACCGAGGCAGACCGGGCAGACGCGCGTGTTGGACGGCGCCTCGAAATCGACGGCGTCACCGCAGAACAGCTTCGTGCGGGTGAGCAGCTGCACGTGGATCTCCAGCCCGATGACAGCCTCCCAGCCGCTCACGGGTAGCTCCGCTCGAGGGCGCGTGCGGCGCGCAGCATGTCGGCCTCGCGCCACCAGCGCGCGATGAACTGGCCACCCACGGGCAGCGCCCCGACGCGCCCGATCGGCAGCGATATCGCGGGCAGCGCCGCCAGGCTGGACGGCGTAACGAACACGTCGGCCAGGTACATCTCGTATGGGTTTGCGGTCTTCTCGCCGAACCGGAACGCGGGCGCCGGCGCGGTCGGTGCGAACAGCACGTCGATGCCGGTGTCGAACGCCCGCTTGAAATCATCCGCGATCAGCCCGCGCACCTGCTGAGCGCGCCCGTAGTGCCGCTCGTGGTAACCGGACGCGAGGATGTAGCTGCCGAGCATAATGCGCCGCTTCACCTCGGCGCCGAAACCGCGCGAGCGGCTCAGCTCGTACACGTCCGTCGTCGATGCCGCGTCCGGCGCTCGCTCACCGAAGCGCACGCCGTCGAAGCGGGCCAGGTTGCTGGAAGCCTCGGCCGGCGCGAGCACGTAGTAGGTCGGGATCGCGTGCCGGGTGTGCGGCAGCGAGACGTCGCGGATCACGGCCCCGAGTGCGCGCAGCCGATCGAGTGCGTCGTGGCAGTGCGCGGCGACACCGGCGTCGAGCTCCTCCGGGAAGTACTCGCGCGGCACGCCGATTACGAGATCCGCGATCGAGTCACGGGTGTCCTCGAGCTCCGCCGGGTCGCGCTCGCTCGCGGTCGCATCGCGCGGATCCGCGCCCGCGACGACGCGCAACAGGAGCGCCGCATCGGCCACGTTCGCGGCGATCGGGCCGACCTGGTCGAGCGACGAGGAGAATGCGATCAGCCCGTACCGGCTCACCCGCCCGTAGGTAGGTCGCACGCCGACCACGCCGCACAGCGCGGCCGGCTGCCGCACCGAGCCGCTCGTCTCCGAGCCGAGCGAGACCGGCACCAGGCCGGCCGCGACCGCGGCCGCCGAGCCGCCCGAGGAGCCGCCCGGCACGCGTTCCGGATCGTGTGGATTGCGCGTCGGACCGAAGGCCGAGTTCTCGGTCGATGAGCCCATCGCGAACTCGTCGAGGTTCGTCTTGCCGACGATGATCGCGCCCGCGGCCCGCAGGCGCCGCACCACGGTTGCATCGTAGGGGCTGCGATAACGCGCCAGGAAGCGCGACGCGCAGGTAGTCGGAAAGTCGATCGTGCAGAGGTTGTCCTTGATCGCGACCGGTACCCCGGCGAGCGGGCCGCGGCGGGCGGGCGGCAGCGCATCGACGGCGCGGGCCGCGCTGATCGCCGTTTCGGAATCGAAGGACAGGAATGCGTGCAGCCCGTCCGGGCCCTGCTCCCGAGCGGTAATCGCCTCGAGCGCCGACTGCACGACTGCCGCGGCACTGATCCGTCCCGCGCGCACCGCCGTCGCGGTCTCGGTCGCCGGACGTGCGTGCAGCGCGCTCATGGCGCGAGCACGCGGGGTACCGTGAAGAAACCTTCGCGCCAGGCGGGCGCGATTTCCGCGATCGGCCGGGTGAGCGGGTCGGCGTCGGCGATGTCGCGGCGCCGTGCCACGGCCGGCTCGAGCGCGAGCGGCGCGGCCTGGTCGGGCTCGACGTCGATCGCGAGCAGCTCCTCGATGTGACCCAGGATGTCGCCCAGTTGTTGCGCGAGCCGCGCCATCTCGGCGGGTGTGAGTCGCAACCGCGCCAACCGCGCGATCTGCTCCAGCTCGCTCGCGGCGACCGACATCACAGCTCCTTCTGGAGGTTGGCGTAACGCAGCACCACTTTCTTCCGGCCCGCGTTCTCGAAGTCGATCACCGCCTTCAGATCCGGACCGAAGCCGGTGAGCTCGCGGATCACACCGCGACCGAACTGCGGGTGACGCACCCGCTCCCCCTTCACGAAGCGCGGTGCCTCCTGCGCATCGCTGTAATCGATGTAGACACCATCATCCGCGCTCGCCCGCCCGAAGGGTGCCCGCGCCGCCGGAGTACGTGTGCCGCCCCAGTCGCGCCGGCCCCACCGGGCCTCGCCCAGCTGGCGCAGGCGCTGCAATCCGGGTGTGACCCGGGGCTCGAGCAGCTCGGGCGGGATCGGGTCCACGAAGCTCGACCGCTTGCCCGCCATCACCTCGCCGCCACGGCGGCGCTGGCGCGCCCACGTCAGGTATACCTTTCGCTCGCCGCGCGTGATGCCGACGTAGAAGAGCCGGCGCTCCTCTTCCAGGGTATCCGGCTCATCGAACGCGCGTGCCAGCGGGAACAGCCCGTCTTCCAGCCCGCTTATGAACACGTACGGGAACTCCAGACCCTTGGCGTTGTGCAGCGTCATCAGGGTGACCGCTTTCGCATCGGGATCGTGCCGGTCGACATCGGTCAGCAGGGAGACCTTCTGCAGGAACAGGTCGAGCGGTGATGCCGCCGCGACATCGGCGGCCTCCCCGGCAGGGTCCTGGGTATCGTACTCGTGCGCGCCCGCCACCAGCTCACGCACGTTCTCCATGCGATCCTCGCCTTCGGGTCCCTCGTCACGCAACGCATCCAGGAACTTCGTCTCCTCGAGCAGCTTCTCGACCAGCTCCCCGACCGGCAGGTAAGCGGCGAGCGCGGTGAAGCGCTGGATCAGCTCCGCAAAGCCGCGCAGTGCATCGGCGGCGCCGCCGCGCAGCGGCGCCACCTCGGACGCGCGCAGCGCGGCTTCCAGCGGCGTGAGGCGCTGGGCGGCGGCCCACTCCAGCAGGTGCGTGCGCGACGTGTCGCCAATGCCGCGCCGCGGGTAGTTCACGATGCGGTCAAAGGCGCCGGCGTCGCGCGGGTTGGAGACCAGTCGCAGATAGGCCAGCACGTCCATGATCTCGCGGCGCTCGTAGAAGCGGGTACCGCCCACGATCTGATAGGGGAGGTCGCGGCGTCGGAACGCTTCTTCGAGAGCGCGTGACTGCGCGTTGGTCCGGTACAGCACCACGAAGTCACGGGGCGTGACCGGCGCCTCGTTCAGGCGCGTCCCGATCTCGCTGCCGATGAAATCGGCCTCATCCCGCTCATCCGCGGCCTCGACGATCGCCAGCCGCTCGCCCGGCCCCGCATCGGTGCGCAGCGTCTTGCCCTTGCGCTTCAGGTTCAGGGCAATGACCGCGTTCGCCGCATCCAGGATGCGCCCGGTCGAGCGGTAGTTCTGCTCGAGCCGGACGGTGCGGGCGTCGGGAAAGTCCTTCTCGAAATCGAGGATGTTGCGGATGTCGGCACCACGCCAGCCGTAGATCGACTGGTCGTCATCGCCCACCACCATCAGGTTGCCATGGACGGTCGCGAGCTGGTGCAGCCAGCGGTACTGGGCGCGGTTCGTATCCTGGTACTCGTCCACCAGCAGGAAGTGGAAGCGCTCCCGGTACTGGCCGAGCACGGCGGCATGGCCCTCGAACAGCTCCACCGGCCGGACCAGCAGGTCATCGAAGTCGAACGCGTTCTGCTCCCGCAACGCGGCCTGGTATGCCACGTACACGTCGGCCGCCACCCGCGTGAACGCGTCGGCGGCCAGGTGGGCGTACTCGGGGGCCGAGATCAGCTGGTTCTTGGCGCCGGAGATCGCACTGCGCACCGCCTGCGGATGCCATTGCTTCGGCGAGAGCCCCAGCCGTTCGAGCGCGCGCTTGATCTCGCGCTCGGACTGGTCCGCATCGTAGATGCTGAAGTTCGGCGACCAGCCGAGCAGCGGTGCGTGCCGGCGCAGCAGTCGCGCGCCGATCGAGTGGAACGTACCCACCCACATGCCGGCCGGCTCGCGCTCGAGCAAGCGGCGAATGCGCTCGCGCATCTCGCCCGCCGCCTTGTTCGTGAACGTGACGGCGAGGATGGCGGCGGGATCGACGCCGTGCTCGTGGATCAGGTGTGCAATGCGCGTGGTGAGCACGCGTGTCTTGCCCGAGCCCGCGCCCGCGAGCACCAGGATCGGTCCCTCGAAGTGCTCGACCGCCGCGCGCTGCTCGGGATTGAGCTGCGCCAGGTAATCCGCTGACTGCACCCTCTGCTCACAGCTGACGACTGGCGCGTGCGCGCGCGCCCCGCGTCGGTTCACGGGATCGGAATGGCGGGGAAAGGTACCGCCTCAGCGCGTGATGCGCTCCATGCGGGCGTACTCGGCGAGCGCGGGCGGCAGCTGGATGCTGCCGTCCGCCTGCTGGCCGCTCTCGAGCACCGCGATGAGGGTGCGCGGTAGGCCGGTTCCGGAGCCGTTCAGGGTGTGCGCGAACTCCGGCCGGGCACCGAGCGCCGGCCGATACCGGATGTTCGCACGGCGCGCCTGGTAGTCGTTGTAGAGCGAGCAGCTCGACACCTCGAGCCAGCGCTGCACGCCGGGTGCCCACACTTCCAGGTCGTAGGTCTGCGCATTGGCGAAGCCCAGGTCGCCGCCCGCGAGCAGCAGCACCCGGTAGCGCAGGCCGAGCCGCTGCAGCACCGCCTCGGCGTGTGCGGTCAGCTCCTCGAGCGCCGCGCGACTCGCCTCGGCGCGCTCGAAGCGCATCAGCTCCACCTTGTCGAACTGGTGGACGCGCAGGATGCCGCGCGTGTCCTTGCCGTGCGAGCCCGCCTCCCTCCGGAAGCAGGGCGTATAGGCGACGTACCGTTTCGGGAGCGCATCCGGCTCCAGCACCTCGCCCGCGTGCAGGTTCGTTACCGGTACCTCCGCGGTGGGCACCAGGTAGAGCCGGTCCTCAGTCACGAAGTACATGTCGTCCGCGTACTTCGGGAGGTGGCCCGTGCCGAGCGCGGAGGTCTCGTTCACCAGCAGCGGCGGCGAGAGCTCCGTGTAGCCGTGCTCGCGGGTGTGCATGTCGAGCATCAGGCTGATCAGAGCCCGCTCGATGCGCGCGCCGGCGCCGACGTAGACGGGAAAGCCGCTGCCGGTGATCTTCGTGCCGCGCGGCAGATCCAGGATGCCCAGGTCCTCGCCCAGCTCCCAGTGCGGCCGGGGCTGGAAGTCGAAGCTCGGCTCGGGACCCCACTCGCGCACCACCACGTTGGCATCCTCGCCCCCCGGCGGCACCGCCGCCTCCGGCAGGTTCGGGATGTTGAGCAGCAGGTCGCGAACGCGTGTCTCGATCTGGGTCAGCTCGCCCTCGAGGGCACCCATGCGCTCGCCCACCTCGCGCATGCGCACGATCAGCGGCTCCGCCTCCTCGTGGCGACCCTTCGTCTTCAGACGACCGACCTGCGGCGAAACCTCATTGCGCTCCGCACGCAGCGCATCGACCTGGGCGATCAGCGCGCCGCGCTGCTCGGCGAGCGCGAGCACCTCCTCGAGCGCCGCCAGCGCCTCCGGCTTGCCGCGTCGCTCGAGGGCCGCGCGCACCCGGTCCGGAGCCTCCCGGATCACCCTGAGATCTAGCATGGCGTGGTCAGTCCGGCGGGATCAGCGAGCGGTCCGCGCAGTACGGGTTGTTCACCGTCTCGACCCGGGCCCGACCTGCCGCAACGTCGATCTCGATGGCCCGCAGCTTCGCATAATGGACGCCGGTGCCCGTGCCGTCCGCGCACAAGGCCGCGCGGGTTCGCACCACGTACACGACATCGCCGCTCAGAGCCACCGGCTCGCGGCTGTACAGCATGCTGTCGCCGGGGGCCTGCCGCAGCTCGGTGAACGAGGTGTTGGTCAACACCGTGATCGCGGCGCGCGAGCTGGCGTGACCCGGGAAGTAGCTCGCCGGCGCCAGCGCCAGGCCCTCCGTGCCGTCCATCAGCACGACATCCCATGCGCCGATGGCGGCCGCCGATTCGATCTCCAGCGCGAACGGCGGCTCGCCGGCCAGGTCCAGCGCGGCCGGCCGCCCCTGCAGCTCCACGCGCGACGCCGACCACACTTCCAGCGTGTCCGGTACCGCCGACCATGTGCGCGGCCCGAACGGGTCATCGCACGCGCCCGTCGAGAGCACGATCATGCACAGCGCCAGCAGGCCCGACCCGCGCATGCCCCAATCTCCGATTCGCATTCGCAACCTCAAGTAAACCGTGAGGATAAGCACCGACCGCGAGCCCGAGCAAGGGCGCGCATGTCGAACGTGTCGCGGTCGCCCGCCGTCGGCGCGTCGGCGGCGCTCGCCCGCCGGACGCCGCCGCAGCGCGCCCGTCTCCCGGAGCGCCGGCAGTCGCTCAAGTCCCGATATCGCATTGACTTCGGGCTGCCCTCGCGGTACACTGTCCGCGCCACCGCGGGAGGCGCACGCGCACGGGCAGGCCACGTCGCAGGGCATGATTTTGGCAAAGGGGCGCCACATCAGGCCGGGACACGGCGTCTGATCACCCGAACCCGCCAGCGCATGTCACCGCACTCGCCGGCAGACGCTCAACGCCACGTGCTCGTGATCGACGACGAGCCGTACATCGGGCGCATCATCCAGCTAAAGCTGGAGCACGGCCCCTACGCGGTGGAGGTGTACCAGGACGGCGCGGCTGCGCTCGACCGGCTTCGTACCGAGCGACCGGTCGATTTGATCCTGCTGGACATCATGATGCCGCACATGAACGGGTTCGAGGTGCTGAGCGAGCTCCGGCAGCTGCCCGGGCACGAGCAGACGCCGGTCATCATGCTGACGGCGAAGGGTCACGCGACGGACCGGGAGCAGGCGGCGTCGCTCGGCGCGTCGGACTTCCTGACGAAGCCCTTCAGCCCCAAGAAGCTGCTTGCCCGCATCGACGAGATCTTCACCAGCTGACCATTTCTGGGTCGTGATCCTGGCGGGCGGCGTCGGCTCGCGTTTCTGGCCGGTGAGCACTCCCGCGCGGCCGAAGCAGGTGCTGCCGCTCGCGGGTGCGGAGCCGCTCATCCGGCAGACCGTCGAGCGTATCCTGCCGCTCGTTCCGCCCGCACGGATCCGGGTCCTCACCGGCGCCCATCTGGGCGCGCCGATCCTGGCGGCCGCGCCGCAACTCGGCACGGACAGCCTGCTGCTCGAGCCGCGCGCGCGGGGCACCGCGCCGGCGCTGGCGTGGGCGGCCCACGCGCTGGTCCGGCACGATCCGGCTGCGGTCATGATCTCGCTGCACGCGGACCACGTGATCGCGCCTGCGGACGCGTTCCGAGCGCTGCTGGCGGAAGCGGCGGAGCTGAGCGTCCGGCACCAGCGTCTGTTCACGATCGGCGCGTCTCCCACCAGACCGGAAACGGGCTATGGCTACATCCGTCCCGGTGACGCGCTCGAGCCGGGATCCGCCGCCCGTACGGTCGCGGCTTTCGTCGAGAAGCCGGACGCCCCCACGGCGGCTCGATACATCGCGGAGGGCTGCCTCTGGAACACCGGCCTCTTCGTCTGGCCGGCCGCGCTGTTGCTCGAGGAGCTGTGCGCGCACACGCCCGAGCTGGCCGCGCTGCTGTCGCTGCTCGACGCGGGTGATGATGCCGGGTTCTTCGAGCGGGCTCCCGAGCTGACCATCGATGTCGGGCTGCTGGAGCGGACCGACCGGGTCGCGGTGCTGCCGGCGACGTTCGCCTGGGATGATGTCGGCGCCTGGGACGCCGTCGCCCGCACCCGCACGGCGGACGTCGCCGGGAATGTCACGGTGGGCAGCGTGCACGCGGTGCAGGCCCGCGATTGCGTCGTCTGGGCGGAGGAAGGGATGGTCGTGCTGTTCGACGTCGCCGATCTGGTCGTCGTGCGCGCCAACGGCATAACCCTGGTCGCGCCGAAGGCCCGGGCGGCCGACCTCAAGCAGCTGCTCGAGGCCCTGCCGCCCGGGCTGGCAGGCGGGGGCTCCGGATGACCGAGCTGATCGTCTTCGATGATGCGGTGGCGCGCACGTGGGCGCCGTTCGCACTCACCCGCCCCATCGGTGAGCTGCTGTTCGGCGCGCTCGTGCAGCGTGCCCGGCTCGAGCGCGTCGTCGGTGCGCCCTGCGCCGGATACCTCGGCTGTCCCGAACTGGCCGGCTTCGAAGAGCCGGGGGCGCCGCCGGTGCTGACGGGCGAGCCGGCTGCCGACCGGGCGCGCGTGTACCTGTGCTCGCGGGTTGTTCCCGACTGGGGGGCGAGTGTGCGCTGGCCGGCCGAGCGGGCGGCCGTGCTGATCGACGGCCGGGTGGCCGGCTGGTACGTGCCGGGGGGAGCCTCCGCCCCCGCCCCGGCCGTGCTCGCCGACCCGACCTCGGCGGCCGTGCCCGGTCCTCCTCTCGAGCTGCCCGGCCGCTGGCTCGAGCACGTCTGGAACCTGGTGACGGAGAATGCCGAGCAGGTGGTCGCCGATTTCGGGGCGCTCTCCGATCCCGCCGTCAACCCCACCCCGCCGAGCGACGCCATCGGCTTCCGGCCCGGCATGCTCCACCTGGGTGCGCAGGTCGTGCTCGAGCCCGGGGTGGTGCTCGATTTCAGCGAGGGCCCGATCTGGCTCGATGACCGGGTCACGGTGCGCGCCTTCACCCGCCTGGCCGGTCCGGCGTTCGTGGGACCCGACACGGTGCTGCTGGGCGGCCCCTACAGCCACGTTTCGGTGGGGCCGGGGTGCAAGGTGCATGGCGAGCTCGAGGCGAGCGTGATCCTCGGCTACAGCAACAAGGCGCACGACGGGTTCCTGGGCCACGCGTACCTGGGCCGCTGGGTAAACCTCGGCGCCATGACCACGAACAGCGACCTGAAAAACAACTACGGCACGGTGCGGCTGTGGACGCCGGCCGGGACCGTCGACACGGGCGAGATGAAGCTAGGCTGCCTGCTCGGCGACCACGTCAAGACCGGCATCGGCGCGTTGCTCAACACCGGCACCGTGGTCGGCGCGGGCGCCAACCTGTTCGGCACGGCAATGCCGCCCAAGTACGTGCCCCCGTTCAGCTGGGGCAGCGGCGAGGACCTGGAGCGCTACGACATCGAGAAGTTCCTGGTCACCGCGGAGCTGGCCATGGCGCGTCGCCGGCAGCATCTGAGCGAGGCCATGAAGCGGCTGCTGCGGGAGGCCTGGCAACGCGATCCCGGGGTGCCTGCATGATGCGCGTCACGGTGCTCGGCAGCGGCAGCGCGGGCAACGCCACCCTGGTGGAAGCCGAGGGCGTGCGCGTGCTGATCGACGCCGGTTTCAGCGGCCGCGACCTTGCCGCCCGCCTGGAGAGTGTCGAGATCCCGCCGGAATCGCTGCAGGCCATCCTGATCACCCACGATCACGGCGACCATAGCCGCGGCATGGGAGTCCTCGCCCGCCGGTACGGAGTGCCGCTCTACCTGACGCCGCGCACTGCGGCCGCGTGCGCGCGCCTGCTGAGCGGTCGCGAGGTGGTGCGCAGCTACCAGGCCGAGCGCCCGCTGCGCATCGGTCCGCTCGAGGTGCAGCCGTTCCTCACCGTGCATGACGCCGCCGACCCGATCGCGATCACGATCCGCCATGTGGCGAGTGGCTGCCGCATGGGGATCGCCACGGACCTGGGACGGCCGACGGCCGCGGTGCGCGCCGCACTGGCCGGCTGTCACCTGCTCGTGCTCGAGGCCAATCACGATGATGCCATGCTGTGGCAGGGGCCCTACCCCTGGTCGGTGAAGCAGCGCATCGCGTCCAGCCATGGGCACCTCTCCAACCGGGCCGCCGCCGAGCTCGCGCAGGAGCTGCATCACACCGCCCTGGGCTGCGTCGTGCTCGCGCACCTGAGCGAGCACTGCAACGTGCCGGCACTCGCGCGCGAAGTGCTCGGCATCGCCCTCGAACGCATCGGCTACCGCGGGGCACTGAGCGTGGCTGGCCCCGCCCGGCCGCTCGCGCCGATCGATGTGATGGAGATCCGCCGGAAGGTGGGCGCCACCTCGGAGCAGCTCACGCTGCTCTGAGGCGGCGCCGTCCGCGCTATATCCCGAACCAGCGCATCAGGTCGTTGCCGATCGCCCAGACCATGATGCCAATGATCACGATGAAGCCGAGCTGGGAGAGGCGCATGCGCTGCTCGATCGAGAGCGGACGCCGGCGGATCCCCTCGATACCCAGGAATACGAGGTGACCACCGTCCAGCACCGGTATCGGCAGCAGGTTGATGACCGCGAGGTTGACCGACAGCAGCGCCATGAAGGCGAGCGTTTCCATCAGCCCCATGCGTGCCACCTGGCCGCTCAACTGGGCAATCATGATCGGGCCGCCGACGCTGCGGGCCGAGTGCCGGCCGGTGATGATGCCACCCAGGAAGTCCAGGGTCATCACGACCATATCCCAGGTCTGCTTCGCGCCGCTGCCGATCGCGGCGATCGGGCCGACCCGCACCAGGTCCGGCGATATCGGCGCCGCCATCACGCCGATACGACCGTAGCTGCGCGCCCCCTGCCGATGTTCCTCGGGCGTGACCGGGATCTGGAGCAGCTGGCTGTCGCGCTGCACCTCCAACACCAGCGGCCTGCCGGGGCTCGCCTCGATCACGCCGGCGAAATCCTGCCAGGTGGACACTGGCTGACCGTCCGCGCGGATGATCCGGTCACCGGCCTCGAGGCCGGCGCCTTCCGCAGCACTGCCGGAGACCACGTCCCCTAGCACGGCCGCGCTCTCCCGGTGCGGCTGGATCGCGCCGAGCAGGCTGCCACGCAGCGAGTCGGCGGCCGGCAGCTCGATGCGGACGGACGCCCCATCCGCGAGCGTCAGGTCGAGCGGCCCTGCGCGCGACTGGAGGATCGCCCGCTGCAGCTCCGCCCACGTGGATACGTCCCGGGTTCCGACGCGTGAAACGGTGGTCCCCGGGGGCAGCGTCGCGAGCACTTCCGTGCCCGGCGGCAGCAGCTCCTCGCGCACGTCCGTGAGCACCGGACCGCGGTCGCGCACCACGCCCCAGACCATCGCGATCGCGCTGAACACCACGAACGCGAACAGCAGGTTCATGATTACGCCCGCGGAGATCACGAGGGCCCGGGCCCAGAGCGGCTTCGACTCGAAATCGCGCGGCCGCACGGTGCGTGGCGCGCCTTCCTTGCGATGCTCCACCATCTCGGTGAGCGTGGTGTCGCCCCCCTCGATCGCCTCCATCTCCTCCATGCCGGCCATCTTGACGTAGCCGCCCAGCGGCAGCGCCGAGATGACGTACTCGGTCTCGCCCCGCCGGAATCCGACGACCTTCGGCCCGAACCCGATGGAGAAGCGAGGCACCTCGATGTCCACCGCCTTGGCGGTCAGGAAATGCCCGAGCTCGTGCACGAAGATGAGCACGCCGAGCACGATGATGGTCGCGACGACCCAGTTCTGAAAAAGCCAGCCGAAGTCTACGGCGAGAGTGGCGAGCATCAGGCTCCTATCGTCCGGGTAGACAACTCACGCGCCCACTGGTCCGCTGCGAGCACCTGCTCGAGCGACGTCACCGCCACCGGGTCGTGCGCCCCGAGCGCGCGCTCTATGGTGCGCGCGATCGCCGGGAACGGAATGCGGCCCTCCAGGAAGCCCGCGACGGCGACCTCGTTGGCGGCATTGTATACTGCCGGTGCCGTGCCGCCCGCGCGACCGGCTTCGAGCCCCAGGCCGAATGCGGGAAAGCGAACGCCATCGATGGGCTCGAAGCTCAGTGTCCCGGCAGCGAGCGGGTCGAAGCTGCGGGTGCCGGCGTCGGGGATCCGCCCGGGATGCGTCAGGGCGTAGAGAATGGGCAGCTCCATGGTCGGGAAGCCTAGCTGCGCCAGCACGGAACCGTCCACCAGCTCGACCATCGAGTGGATGATGGACTGCGGGTGAACGACGACCTCGATCGCATCGTAGGGCATCCCGAACAGGAAATGGCCTTCGATCACCTCGAGCGCCTTGTTCGCGAGCGTCGCCGAATCGATGCTGATCTTCGCGCCCATTTCCCAGGTCGGATGCTGCAGCGCTTCCGCGGGCGTGACGCTTTCCAGCTCCACGGCGGAGCGATTGCGGAACGGGCCGCCCGAGGCCGTGAGGATCAGCCGGCGCATGCCGGTCTGCCCGCTCGCGGCAAGGCACTGCAGGATCGCGCTGTGCTCGCTGTCGATCGGCACCAGCTCGCCGCCCCCCTGGCGCAGCGCCGCGAGCACGAGCGGACCGCCGGCCACCAGCGACTCCTTGTTTGCGAGCGCCAGGCGCTTCCCGGCTCCGAGGGCGGCGAGCGTCGCTTCGAGGCCGGCCGCCCCGACCATCGCGTTGATCACGACATCGGCCCGGGGATGCGCAGCCGCTTCCAGCAAGGCCGACCGCCCACCCCGGAGCCGGCCACCGCATTCGCTGGCCCGTCCGGCATCGGCCAGCACCGCGAGCTCGGGCTGGAATCGAGCGACCTGCGCCTCCAGTTCCACGACCCGCTGATGCGCGGCCAGGGCAACTATCCGGAACCGGTCCGGGTGGCGCGCGACGACCGCGAGCGCGCTCCGCCCGATCGAGCCGGTCGAGCCGAGGACGGCTACTCCGAGAGGCATTCGGCTAGAGCACCGCGCTCAGGTACCAGAACGCCACGGGAAAAGCGAACAGCAGCGAATCCACCCGGTCGAGCAGGCCGCCATGGCCCGGGAAGAGCGTACCCGAATCCTTGACGCCGGCCTCGCGCTTGAGCAGAGACTCGACCAGGTCGCCGAGCTGCGCGACGACGCTGACGAGCGCACCGCCCGCCGCGCCCACCGCCCAGTCGAGCGGAATGCCCGCCAGCCTGGAGGCGAGCCATCCGTAGAAGGCACCGCCGATGACCGTGACGACCACGCCGGCAGCTGCGCCCGCGACCGTCTTCGCGGGACTCACCGTCGGGATCAACTTGCGCCGGCCGAACGCCCGACCGCCGAAGTACGCGCCGGTGTCGCTGATCCAGGTGAGGATCAGCGGGAAGCCCACCAGCAACGCGCCCGCCAGCTGGGCGTCGGGGCCCGGGAACGCGCTCCCGGCGGTGCCGTCAGTGAGCGGGGACAGCCCGGCGGGCGCGAGGTAGCGCAGGAACATGGCATAGCTCAGCGTGCCCCCCAGCAGCAGCGCCGCGAGCACCGTCACCGCGACCGCCGACAACGGCGCGCCCGCCGTCCCCCGCAGCCAGATCGCGGCCGCTCCCAGCACCAGCGTGGCCAGGATCAGGGCCAGCCAGAACCAGGGCGCCGCCGACTCGGGCACGGGCCGCGCGGTCGCCAGCAGCACGAAGGTGGCTGCCAGCGCCGCCGCGGCGAGCGTGAACGGCTGCACGCCGCGCTGCTCCGCCATCCGGCACAGCTCGACGGCCCCGACCGCAGCCGCGGCGGCCAGCACCAGGCCCATGATCCAGCCGCCGGCGTAGACTGCCGCGACGACCACCGGGATGCCCAGCCCGGCTACCCCCAGGCGACGCCCCAGATCGGAGCCTGCCATGCTCAGCTCGCGCTCACGCGGCCGAACCGGCGCTCGCGGCCCTGATAATCCTGGATTGCCGCAAAGAGATGCTCTCTCCGGAAGTCGGGCCAGTAAACCGGCGTGATGTGCAGCTCGGTGTACGCCACCTGCCACAGCATGAAATTCGAGATGCGCTGCTCGCCCGAGGTCCGGATCAGCAGGTCCGGGTCGGGCACTTCGGCGGTGTAAAGCTCGGCCGCGAACCGGGCTTCGTCGATCTCCGCCGGCAGCAGGCGCCCGCTCGCCACCTGGTCGGCGAGGCGCCGCGCGGCGCGCACGATCTCGGCGCGCGCTCCGTAACTCAGCATCAGGTTCAGGTCCAGGCGGGTGCCGTCCGCCGTATGCTGCTGGATCTGCTCGACCGCGCGCCGGGGCGCGGCCGGCATGCGGTCCAGCTCGCCGAATACCCGCACCCGCACGCCCTGCCGCTTGAGCTCGACGCGCTCCTTGACCACGTAGCGCTGCAGCAGCTTCATGAGTGCGGCCACCTCGGCCGCGGGACGGTCCCAGTTCTCCTGGGAGAACGTGAACAGCGTGAGCACCTGGACACCCGCCTCGATGGCGCCCTCGATGACGTCGCGCACCGATGTCATGCCGGCCGCGTGACCGCGGAAGCGCGGCAGTCCGCGACTCCGGGCCCAGCGGCCGTTTCCATCCATGATCACGGCGATGTGGGCGGGCACCGGCCCGCCCAGCCGGATCGCCTGCAACAGCTCAGCCCGCGTGGCAGAAGACTCCACGCTAGACCTCCATCACCTCCTCCTCCTTCGTCTTGAGGAGGCTGTCGACCTTGGCGATGTACTCGTCGGTGAGCTTCTGGATGCGGTCCGTCTCGCGCTTCGCCTCATCCTCGCTCAGCTCGTGGGCGTCCTTGCGACGCTTGATTTCCTTGTTCGCGTCCTGGCGCGCATGCCGCACCGCGATGCGCCCGTCCTCCGCGTAGCGATGCAACATCTTCACCAGCTCCTTGCGACGCTCCTCGTTGAGCGCCGGGATCGGCACCCGGATCACGTTCCCGTCACTCGACGGATTGAGTCCGAGGTCCGAGTCACGAATGGCCTTGTCAATGGCCTTCGTGAGTGATTTGTCGAACGGCTGAACGATCAGCAGGCGCGGCTCCGGCGTGCTCACCGAGGCGACCTGGTTGAGCGGCATCCGGGAACCGTACGCTTCCACCCGCACCATTTCGAGCAGCGCCGGGGACGCCTTGCCCGTGCGCACCCCGCCGAACTCGCGCCGCATCGCCTCGAGCGCCTTGTCCATGTGCGCCCTGGCTTCGCCGTACGTAGGCATTCCGATTCCTCCGTGTGATTACCGGGGCCGGGAAAATACCCCCGGCCCGCTCACGAAACCAGCGTCCCCATGCGCTCCCCGCGCAGGGCCGCCGCGACCGCCCCCTTCTCGTGCAGGTTCAGCACGATAATGGGCAGATTGTTCTCCTTGCACAGCGAGACCGCGGCCGCGTCCATCACCTTCAGCTCCCGGGCGAGTACGTCCTGGTAGGTGAGGCGCGGAATGAACTCCGCGGTCGGGTCCTTGACCGGGTCCGCCGTGAATACGCCGCTCACCTTGGTGGCCTTGATCAGCACGTCGGCGTGGACTTCGATCGCGCGCAGGACCGCCGCGGTATCCGTCGAGAAGTACGGGTTGCCGGTACCGCCCGCGAAGATCACGACGCGCCGCTTCTCCAGGTGCCGCAGCGCGCGTCGCCGGATATAGGGCTCGGCGAGCGCCTCCATGCGGATCGCCGTCAGCACGCGCGTCTCGACACCCTTGCGCTCGAGCAGGTCCTGCAGCGCGAGCGCGTTGATGATGGTGGCGAGCATGCCCATGTAATCCGCGCTCACCCGATCCATGCCCTGCTGGCTGGCCTGCGTGCCGCGTACGATGTTGCCGCCGCCGATCACCAGGCCCACGTCCACGCCCATGGCATGCAGGTCGCGGATGTCCTCGGTGAGCCGGTTCACGACCGGTGGCGCAATGCCGAAGCCCTGCTCGCCGGCCAGTGCCTCACCGCTCAGCTTCAGGACCACCCGCCGGTACTTCAGGTCTTCGGCAGCCATGACTACTCTCCCATCGCGTAGCGCACGAAGCGACGCACCACGATGTTCTCGCCGGTCTTCGCGGTCGCTTCCTGGACCAGCTGCCCGACCGTGATGTCCGGGTTCTTCACGAACGGCTGCCGCAGCAGTGTCCGCTCCTGGTAGAACTTCTTCAGCTTGCCCTCGGTGATCTTGTCCCAGAGGTTCTCGGGCTTGCCCTCCGCCTTCACCTGCTCGCGGAAGATGGCGCGCTCGCGATCGACCACGTCCGCAGCGATACCCGCCTCATCGACGGCGAGCGGGTCGGAGGCCGCAACGTGCATGGCCAGGTCGCGGATCAGCGTCTGGAAGATCTCGTTACGCGCGACGAAATCGGTCTCGCAACCGACCTCGACCAGCACCCCGATGCGCCCGCCCATGTGCACGTAGCTGCCGATCGCGCCCTCTTTCGTCTCCCGCCCGGAACGCTTCGCGGCCTTTGCCGCCCCTCTCGTCCGCAGCAGGTCGATCGCCTTCTCCACGTCACCGCTGGTCTCCTCGAGCGCCTTCTTGCACTCCATCATGCCCGCGCCGGTACGCTCGCGCAGCTCCTGCACCTGCTTTGCCGATATCGCCATCATTCGCCCGTTCGTTCTCGTTCAGGTTCGGACCCGGCGCTACCACGCGCCGCGACCTCAACAAAAAGCGCTGCAGGGCTGCAGGGAAAGCAGCGCTGCAGCGCTTCCATGCGCTGGGCAGCAGGACCGGCTACGCCTCTTCCCCGCCCTCGGCCGCCGGCGCAGCGGCGGCTTCCTCTTCGCCCTCGCCCGGCGTGCGCAGCGTCGCGATCACGTCGGCGCGCGGCCGGCGCTTGCGGCGCGGACGCCGGCGCTTGCCCTTGTCCTCGGCCGACGTGTCCTGGGCCAGCCCGCCTTCGCTCGAGTAGGTCGAAGCCTCCACCTCGTCGGCACGGCGGCGCGCGTCCGGCGGCAGCTCCCGGCGGGCCTGCTCGATCGCATCGGCGATCGAGCCTGCGATCAACGATACCGCGCGGATCGCATCGTCATTGCCCGGGATCGGGTAGTCGATCTGCTCCGGGTCCGCGTTCGTGTCCGTGATCGCGATCACCGGGATGCCCAGCTTGCGGGCTTCCTTGACCGCGATGGTCTCGCGTCGCGAGTCGACCACGAAGAGGGCGCCCGGCAGGCGGCCCATGTCCTTCACGCCGCCCAGGTATTTGTCGAGCTTGTCCCGCTCGCGCTGCAACAGCAGTTGCTCCTTCTTCGTGTAGAACTCGTACGCACCCTCATCCAGCCCGCGCTCGAGGTCCTTGAGCCGACGGATCTGCTTCTTGATCGTCGTGAAGTTGGTGAGCATGCCGCCCAGCCAGCGCTCCGTCACCCAGAACGAACCGCAGCGCGCCGCCTCGGCCTCGACGATGGGACGCAGCTGCCGCTTCGTGCAGACGAACAGCAGGCGGTCGCCCTCGAGCGTCACCTCGCGCGCCGCCTGCGCCGCCGCCTGCAGCGCCAGATGCGTCTTCTTCAGGTCGATGATGTGAATGCCGTTGCGCTCCGCGAAGATGTAACGCTTCATCTTCGGGTTCCAGCGGCTGCGCTGATGGCCGAAATGGACGCCGGCCTCGAGCAGGTCCTGCAGCTGTGTCTCCGCCATGTGCCTCGTACTCTCGGGGTTGTGCCTCCACCGCGTTCGCCCGCAGCGCCGACCTTTTCAGGACCCCAGCGCCGCGTCCCGCGGTGTGCGTGATGCGTACGGCCGGGACGGCCCCGGCCGTACGGTGAGTGCTCCGGTTACCGCTTCGAGAACTGGAACCGCTTGCGCGCGCCCGGTCGGCCCGGCTTCTTGCGCTCGACCTCGCGCGGGTCACGCGTCAGCATCCGCTTCTCGCGCAACGCGACCCGCAGCTCGGCGTCGTAGTGCAGCAGCGCCCGGGCAAGACCCAGCCGGATCGCGCCCGCCTGCCCGGTCGTGCCGCCGCCATCCACGTTCACCCGCACGTCCATGCGGCCCTGCGTGTTCGTGGCCGCGAGCGGCTCCTGGATGTGCTGCTGCAGCGAATGGCGCGGGAAGTAGTCGCTGATGGTGCGGCCGTTGACGGTCCATTGCCCGCTGCCCGGCGTCATCCAGACCCGGGCCACGCTCGACTTCCGGCGGCCGATCCCGTGGAACTGATTTTCCATTATGCGATCTCGTAGGGCTGGGGCTGCTGGGCCGCGTGCGGATGCTCCGGGCCCGCGTACACCTTCAGCTTGCGGCGCATGAGCCGGCCGAGATTGTTCTTCGGCAGCATCCCCTTGACCGCCAGACCGATCACCCGCTCCGGGTGCTTCTCGATCATGGTACGGAACGGGATGAACCGCTCGCCGCCCATGTAGCCCGAGTGGCGGAAGTACGCCTTGTTCTCGGCCTTGTTGCCGGTCAGCCGAACCTTCTCCGCATTGATCACGACCACGAAATCGCCCGTGTCGAGATGCGGCGTAAACATCGGCTTGTGCTTGCCCCGGAGCAGCTGCGCCACGTGGCTCGCGAGTCGGCCCAGGACCTGGTCCTGCGCGTCGACCACCAGCCACCGGCGCTCGATCTCCGGTGCCTTCGGGGTGTAGGTTTTCATGCGAGCCCTGTAAGTGACGTCAGTAAAGCTCTGAAGCTTAGAACAACCCACAGACCTTGTCAACCGCGAAAAAAGCGCGAAATGGCTGGAGCCACGCGGCGAAATTCTCGGAACGGATTGACGGCGGGTGGGGGTGGGGGTGGGCGTGGGGGTGGGGGAAAGGCGGGGGTACGGCGGGCGGGGGCTGGGGGGCTCCCGCGCAGCGCTGGGCGAAGCGCACGCCGCCGGCGCGGGGGCGCCGGCGGGCTTACTTCGTCAGGTAGGTCTCCAGGTAACGCGCGCGGGAGGCGTGGCGCAGCCGGACCAGGGCCTTCTCCTTGATCTGGCGCACGCGCTCACGGGTGATGCCCAGCATGGCGCCGATCTCCTCGAGGGTCATCGGGTCATGCCCATCCTCGAGCCCGAAGTAGAGGCGCAGGACCTTCGCTTCGCGCTCCTTGAGTGTGCCGAGGGCCTCCTCGACGGTGCTGGCGAGGGCGCGCTCGTAGGTCTCGTCATCGGGCCCGGCGGAGAACTGGTCGGGCAGGTAGTCCAGCAGGCGGTTGTCCTCGCCGGGCGTGAGCGGCGCGTCGAGCGAGAGGTGCGTCTGCGAGATCGCCAGGGTCCGCTCCACTTCGTCCTCGGTCAGGTCCAGCTCACCGGCCAGCTCCTCGAGCGTCGGTTCGCGGCCGAGCTCCTGGAGCAGCGTGGAGGAACGCTTGCCGATGCGGTGCAGCGCACCGGCCCGGTTGAGCGGCACGCGCACGATGCGGCTCTGCTCGGCGAGCGCCTGCAGGATCGCCTGGCGGATCCACCAGACCGCGTACGAGATGAACTTGATGCCCTTGGTCTCGTCGAACTTGTGGGCGGCCCGGATCAGGCCGAGGTTGCCCTCGTTGATCAGGTCGCCGAGAGCGACACCCTGGTTCTGGTACTTCTTCGCGACCGAGACGACGAAGCGGAGGTTGGATCGGACCAGCTTGTCGAGCGCCTCCTCCTCACCTGCCCGGATGCGACCGGCGAGCTCGACCTCGTCCTCGCGGGTGAGCAGCGGGTAAGCGCTGATCTCCTTGAGGTACTGGTCCAGCGAGCTCTCCTCGTACTGTCCCCTGCGGCTGGAATTGAAGCCCATACGGCACTCCGGTGATGCGACGTCGTGTGGCCGGCCCCTGGTTGCGATCTATTCCGGCAGCATCCGCTGCGGCGCGTGCGCCGCCTAGTGCACGGTATGTCCAATGCGTGACCAGCGAATGCCGCGCGCTCCCGGCTGCGCGGCGCGAGTCGGAGCGACTGACACGTAGACGACGAGCGGCTCGCCCCGGATGGCTGCCCGGCGCAGGAGCCCCCGGGCGTACGACGCCGCGAGCAGCTGCTCGTTGCGATAGACCACTTTGCCGCGCATCTCACGCGTGTCACCGGGCACGCCGATGATGCGCTTCAGGTAGCTGGGTCGAGGGTCGTGGTCCGGATCGAAGATGACGATGTCGTCGCGGACCGGCTCCGTGAGCGCAGGGAGCGCGACGCCGGCGCGGGGTACGCGGGCGCCGAAGACGGCTTTGTTCACGAGGAGGAAATCGCCCGCAAGCAGCGTGTTCTCCATGCTTCCCGTCGGAATCCGGAACGCTTCGATGAGAAAACTGCGAACGATCAGGAAGAAGCCGAGCGCGATGGCGAGCGCCCGCAACCAGCGCCAGGCCCAGCGCCCGGAGGCGAGTGGTGACGGAGCGGCGCCGGCGTACCCTGATGCCGCGCGATCCGCTCCTCCGCACTGCCGCCGACTGCTGCTCGACCCGAGCACCCGGTTCATCCTAACCGAAGGTCAGTACGGTGTCAAACACCAGTGGACCCGGCACTTCCCGCGCGAGGTCCGGTCTCCGCCCACCCCCGCCAGCCCCCTCATCCGTCTCCCTGTCCCTATCCCTATCCCTATCCCCTAAAGATCATACGTGTCGATCTGCGCGCGCTGCAGGCGGCCGGAGTAGTCGACGTAGCCGACCTTCGTCTCGGAGTAGAAGTGGTAGACCTCCCAGCCGCCCTCGCGGTGACCATTGCCGGTCTGCTTGACGCCGCCGAAGGGAAGGTGCGCCTCGGCGCCGATCGTGGGAGCGTTCACGTACGTGATGCCGTTGTCGAGCTCGTTGAGCGCGCGGAAAGCGAGCTCGACGTCGCGCGTGTAGATCGAGCTGGAGAGGCCGTAGGGCACCTCGTTGTTCACGCGGATCGCCTCGTCCATGTCGCGGATCCGGATGACGCTGAGCACGGGTCCGAAGATCTCCTCGCAGGCGAGGCGTGAGCCGGGGCGGACGCCGCGCAGAATGGTGGGCTGGAAGAACCAGCCGTCGTCCAGAGCGGGGCCGGCGGCGCGGTCGCCGCCGAGCAGCACGTCGTCACCCTCGTTCCGGGCGATATCGACGTACTCGCCGCATTTCTCCATCGCCGACTCGTTGATCATCGGTCCCACGTCCACGCCCTCCTCGAGACCGGAGCCGAGACGCAGCTGCCCGGCGCGGTCCACGAGCAGCTGCAGCATGCGATCGTGAATCTTCTCGTGCAGCAGCAGCCGGCTGGTGGCGGTGCAGCGCTGTCCGGTGGTACCGAACGCGCCCCAGAGCGCGCCCTCCACGGCGAGCTCGAGGTCGGCGTCGTCCATGACGATCTGTGCGTTCTTGCCGCCCATCTCGAGCGAGAGCCGCTTGTGCATGCGGCCGCACACCTCGCCGAGCTGCGATCCGACTTCGGTCGAGCCGGTGAAGGAGATGAGGGCGATGTCGGGGTGCTCGACGATCGCGGCGCCGATCTTCGAGCCCGAGCCGTTCACGAGCTGGATGACCTCGGGCGGCAGGCCGGCCTCGAGCAGCGCCTCGACGAGCAGGGTGACGCTGTGAGGGACTTCCTCGGCGGGCTTGATGATGACGGCGTTGCCGCACACCAGCGCCGGGAAAGTCTTCCAGGTGGGGATCGCCATGGGGAAATTGAAGGGCGTGATCAGGCCGGCAATGCCGATCGGGCGCCGGTAGCTCATCGCCCACTTGTTACGCAGCTCGCTGGGCACGGTATGGCCGAACAGGCGGCGTCCCTCGCTGGCGGCGTAGTAGGCAGTGTCGATGCCCTCCTGCACGTCACCGCGCGTCTCGTTGAGCACCTTGCCCATCTCGCGCGTCATGGCGCGGGCGATCTCCTCCTTGCGCGCCGCCAGGATGTCGCCCGCACGCTTGATCACGTCGCCGCGCAGGGGCGCCGGCGTGCGCTTCCACAGCTCGAAGCCTCGTTTCGCGGATGCGACGGCGCGCTCCAGGTCCTCCTTCGTGGAGCGTGGCCATTCGCCGATGACGTCGTTCGTGTTGGCCGGGTTCAGGTTCTCCCGGTAATCGCCCTTGGCCGGCTCGACCCACTCGCCGGCGATGAAGTTCAGATGGCGCTGCGCCACTTGGCTCTCCCTTTCACGGGGTCCTGTGACCCCGCCCCGTTATCCGTGTTCCTCTCTCACCAGCCGGTACTTCTCGATCTTCTTATACAGATTCGAGCGGGGCATGTCGATGGCGCGCGCGGTTTCGCTCACGTTCCAGTCGTGCTCCCGCAGCTTGGCCACGATGTAGGCCCGCTCGGCCCGGTCCTTGAACTCGGCGAAGCTGGCGGCGGAGAGCATGTCGGACGGGAGACCGCCGGCCGGCAGGGCCGCGCCCACCAGGCGCTCGACGTCGGCCTCCCCGATCTCGCTGCCGCGCGCGAGGATCAGCAGACGCTCCACCGTGTTGCGCAGCTCGCGCACGTTGCCGGACCATTCCAGGCGCGCGAGGTGCGCGAGGGCGCCGGGCGTGATGGTGCGGCGCGGCAGCCGCTGCTCCTCGATGGCCTTCTCCAGGAAATGCCACACCAGCATGGGGATGTCTTCGCGCCGCTCGCGGAGCGGCGGCACCTGGATCGGGACGACGTTGAGGCGGTGGTAGAGATCTTCGCGGAAGCGGCCGGCGCCGATCTCCTGCTCCACGTCCTTGTTGGTCGCGGCGATGGTGCGTACATCGACGCGGATCGGACGCTCGCCGCCGACCCGGGTGATGATCCCTTCCTGCAGCGCCCGCAGCACCTTGGCCTGCGCGGCCAGGCTCATGTCCCCGATCTCGTCCAGGAACAGGGTGCCGCCGTCGGCCTGCTCGAATTTGCCGGCGCGATCCGCGACCGCGCCGGTGAACGAGCCCTTCATGTGGCCGAACAGCTCGCTCTCGATGAGCTCCGAGGGGATGGCGGCACAGTTCACCTCCACGAACGGCGCCTCGCTGCGCTGCGACAGGCGGTGCAGCGCGCGCGCGACCAGCTCCTTGCCGGTGCCGTTCTCGCCCGTGATGAGCACGCGTGCATCGGTGGGCGCGACCTTCTCGATACGCTCCACGAGGGCACGGATCGCGAAGCTCCCGCCCACGATCTCGTGACGCGTCTCGACTGCACCCCGCAGGCGCGCGTTCTCCTGCTCCAGGCCACGCTGCTGCAGGGCGTTGCGGATGGTGAGCAGTAGTCGATCGGTATCGAGCGGCTTCTCCAGGAAGTCGTAGGCTCCCCGCCGCGTCGCCTCGACGGCCGTCTCGATGGTACCGTGGCCGCTGATCATGATGACCACGGCGTTCTCGTCCTGCTCGCGGATCCGGTCGAGCACCTCGAGCCCGTCCATGCGCGCCATCTTGACGTCCAGGAACGTCAGGTCGGGATGGAACTCCTCGTAGACGCTGAGCGCCTCGCCGCCCCCGCTGGCGGTGCGCACCTCGTGTCCCTCGTAGGAAAGGACCTGCTGCAGGATGCGCCGGATGCCCTCCTCGTCGTCGACGACCAGCAGGCGTGCCATGTCAGGGCGCAGTGCCGCGGCCGACCAGCACGAGCGAATCGCCGCGGATGTAGGCGGATGTGGCGCCGCTCGGGAGCGGCAGCGGAATCGCGTCGGAGGGCAGGCCGGGCTCATCGCGCCGGCCGAGCCGGTTCAGGGCGGCCGGCACCAGGCGCCGGGGCAGCGGGATGCGGGCCACCGTGACCTGGTCGATCGCCAGCGCGACCCGGTCGTTCGGGAGCGGGAGCAGCGAGCCGGTCAGCGTGAGCTCCGACGTGTCCGGCAGGATGGCGGCGGCCTGACCCAGCTCCGCCACGCTGGGCAGCCGGTCGATGGGCACGCGCGCGCCCAGGCGCAAGCGGTCGCCGTCCAGCTCGACCCGGGTGCTGTCCACGAAGCCGGGCAGCACGCCCGCGTAGCGGTACCTGAGCAGGCTCTGCAGCTCGACCTCGCTCAATGCGACCCGCTCGCCGCGGCTCAGCGACTCCAGCTTGCGCTCCGCGGCGTCAGCCAGCTCCGGGCTCGGCAGCAGCACCGGCGTCGCGGGCGCGCCGCGCAGCTCGCGCCAGGCGCTGCCGAGGCGGTCGCGGTAGAGCCAGGCGCCGGCGAGCAGCGCGAGCACCAGCACCAGCACGATGATCCGCCGCAGGCACCCGAACATCAGGCGGCCAGCGGCGCGGCCAGCACGCACTCGTAGCGCGCGCCGCGGGGAGAGAGGTGACTGCGCATGAGGTCCACGGTTCCGATCTCGACGCAAGCGTCGTAAGTGATCCGGTCGAGCAGCGACGCCGCGTCGCGCAGCGTACCGGTCGGGGCATCGCGGCGGGTGCGCCCCACCGTGATGTGGGGGTGGAACCGGCGCGGCTCGGCCGGGAAGCCGAGCGGTGCGATCCCCTGCTCCACCGAGTGCTGCAGCGCCGCGAGGCGGTCGTGCGCCGCAACCCCGATCCAGAAGATGGCGGGGCGCCCGCGGCTGGGAAACGCGCCGGCGCCTGCCAGGCTCAACGTGAACGGAGCATGCCGCGCCGCGACGCGCGTGAGCGCGTCGACGACCGCCGGGAGAGCCGCGTCCGCTACCTCGCCGAGGAATTTCAGAGTCAGGTGGTAGGCCGACGCCTCCAGCCAGCGCACCGGCAGCGACGATTGCACCAGCGGAGCGAGGGCCGCCGCCATCTCGAGCCGCAACGGCTCGGGCAGGTTCACCGCGACGAACCCTCTCATGCCGGCCCGGCCTCGTGCGTCGGGCTCATGCCGGTCGCGCATCACGGGCGGTCGCGAGCACCTGGGCGACGGCCTCGATCGCGCGCTCCAGCTCGGCTTCCGTCGTCGTGCTGCCGATCGAGAAGCGCACCGCGCCGGTGCGGTCGGTACCGAGCAGACGGTGCACTTCCGGGGCGCAGTGCAGGCCCGGTCGCACGAGCACGCCGTGCTCGCGATCCAGGCGCAGCGCGAACGAGGCCGGGTCGATCGCGTCGGCGACTACCGTGACGATCGGCACCCCCTGGGGAGCGGCCGGCGAGAGCACGCGCAGTCCGGGGATCGCGAGCAGGCCATCGCGCAGCGTCGCCTTCAGGTTGCCGAGGCGGGCGTGCACCCGTTCGATGGTGTCGTGCAGCACCAGCTCCGCGCCGGCGGCCATGCCGGCAATGCCGGGACCGTTCAGCGTGCCCGCTTCCAGGTGATCGGGCAGCGGCTCCGGCATGCGCGGCTGCATCGAATCGCCGCCCGTGCCGCCGACCAGCAGCGGCTCGATGTCGAGCCCGGGCCGCAGCCACAGGGCCCCCGTGCCCTGGGGTCCGAGCAGGCCCTTGTGGCCGGTCAGAGCGACGGCGTCGACGCCGCTCGCGGCGACCGCGAGCGGCGCATGACCGGCCAGCTGCGCCCCGTCCAGCAGGACGAGCGCGCCGGCGGCGTGCGCGCGCCGCGTGAGTGCCGTCACGTCGAGGGCAGTGCCGAGTACGTTGGAGGCGCCGTTCACCACGAGCAGGCGGGCCCCGTCCAGCGCCTCGTCGAGCGCGTCGTCATCGAGGGCGCCGCTGGCGTCGCCGGGCACGAGCACGATCTCCACGCCGCGTTGTTCGCGCAGGCGGTACACGGGACGCAGCACCGCGTTGTGGTCGTACACGGTGACCACCACGCGGTCGCCGGGACCGAGCAATCCGGCCAGCGCCGTATTGAGCGCGTGCGTGGCGTTGTGCATGAACGCGATGCGACCCGGATCGCCGGGGATGTCGAGCAGTCGCGCCAGCGCCTGCCGGCAGCGCAGCAGGACGCGCTCGGCCGCGATCGCCAGGCGATGGCTGCCGCGCCCGGGCGTGGCGCCGATCTCCTCCAGGTACTCGACGACCGCGCGTGTGACGGCCGCCGGCCGGCGCGCCGTGGTGGCGGCATGGTCCAGGTAGATCAGGTCGGTGAGTGAGCTCATCCGTCCCCGCCCAGGTCGAGCGTTACGTAGCGGAATCCGAGCGCTTTCACACGAGGCGCGAGCGAGGCGATCTCGGCCACGGCATCGAGTCGCACGTTGCCAATGACTGCGATGCTGCGGTCATGGCCGGCAATGCCGACGCGCGCGTCGGCGAAGCCGGCATCCTGCAACAGCGTGCGCGCCGCTACCGCACGCTCGTCATCACTCATACGCCCGTCCCCAGCTGCACCAGCGCCTCGTTCAGGGCACCGCGCCGGTACCCTTCGACATCGAGCAGCACCCGCGTGAAGCCGGCGACCTGCAGGGCCCGCACGATCGCGGCGGCATGTGCGGACACGGCGCAAAGCTCGGCTCCGGGCAGCTCGATGCGCGCGGCATCGCCATGATGGCGTACGCGCAGCTCCCGGTAGCCGAGCTCCCGCAGCCCGCGCTCCGCCGCCTCCACCTGGGCCAGCCGTTCCGGGGTCACGGCCAGGCCGTAGGGGAGACGGCTCGCCAGGCAGGGCGCGGCGGGCTGGTCCCAGGTCGGCAGGCCGAAGGCGCGCGAGAGTGCCCGGATATCCGCCTTCGTCAGCTCGGCCTCGAGCAGCGGGGCCCGCACCGCGTGCTCCTGCGCCGCGCGCGCACCGGGACGATGGTCGCGGACGTCGTCCGCGTTCGAGCCGTCCAGTAGTTGTGCGAGGCCGCGCACCGCAGCGACCGTGGCCAGCCGCCGCCACAGCTCGGTCTTGCAGAAGTAGCACCGGTTCGCAGGATTGGCGGCGTAGTTCGCGTCGTCCAGCTCGTCGGTATCGATCTCCAGGTGAGGCACGCCGATGAGCGCGGCGCAGTGCCGCGCCGCAGCGCGCTGAACCTCGGGTACCGACGCGCTGATGCCGGTCACGGCGAGGACTGCGTCGGTGCCGAGCGCCTGTACCGCGGCCTGCGCGAGCAGCACGCTGTCCACTCCCCCCGAGTACCCGATGCATACCGAGCCGCACTCGCGCAGCAGCGCGAGCAGGCGCGCGTAGCGTTCGCGCAGTCCTGGTTCGAGCTGCTCGAACGCGGTGCTCCCGCGCGGCGATCGTTCCTGCATCGGGCTCATGGGGGAAGCTTAGAGCCTGTCCCCCGACACAACAAGCCGTTCAGAAGAGATCACCCTGCTGCCGGCCGGCCGCCGGGTAGCGTACCCGGGCGTCCGCCCCGATCACCGCATGCGGGTTGAGGGAATGGAGATCGGCGCGACCGGGCGAGAGGATGTGGCGCACCTCCACGTCGCGCGCCACGAGGGCGTCCGCGATCAGCTGGCGGTGGCACCGCCACGGGACCGCCTCGGCACACATGATGGCGGTGACCCGCCGCTGCGCGCCGCGCCGCAGCTCGTCGAAGGCCTGCTGCCAGGCGGGGTCATCCATGTGATCGGCATAGGCCCGGAAGCCGGCCGAGCGCCAGGCATCGTTCGGCGAGTCGGCGCGCGGCGTGCGCCGCCCGCCCAGCTCCGGCGCATGCTCGTAGGCGATGCCGCGGACGGGCAGCTCGGCCGCGAGCGACTCTCCGGAGAAGTGCGGGTGGCGCCGCGATGCGGGATACCGCCGCACATCGACGAGTCGCTCCACCCCGTGGCTCAGCAGCAATCCCAGGAACTCCGCGAGCGGTCGCGTCGAGTGTCCGATCGTGAACAGCGTCATGTCGCCGAAGAGCGCGGGAATCGGGCCAGCGCGAAGGAGGCGCACAGCGGACCCCCTCGCGGCGGTTGGGAAATGGATTCGCGGACGCCGAAAAGGACGAGCCAGGTACGCGGGCGGCGCGCTCAGGCCGGCTGGCGAGTCCGGTCGACGGTGCGGTAGTGGATTGCTTCCGCCACGTGCCCGGCGCCGATCGCATCGGCCGCCGCCAGGTCCGCGATCGTCCGCGCGACGCGCAGCAGGCGATGCCAGCCGCGGGCGGAAAGCCCGAGTCGCGAAGTCGCCTGGCGCAGCAGCGACTCGGCGCGCGTTTCGAGCTGACAGTGCAGCCGCACCTCGCGCGGACTCATGTGACTGTTCGCATGCATGCCGGGAATGCCACGCAGGCGCGCGCTCTGCCCTGCGCGCGCCGCCAGCGCGCGCGCGCGCACGACCTCGCTGGACTCGCCGGTACGTCGCTGCACGAGCGCAGCCTCCGGCAGCGGGGGCACCTCGATGTGCAGGTCGAACCGGTCGAGCAGCGGGCCGGAGATGCGTGCGCGATACCCGTGCACCTCGCGCGGCGTGCAGATGCAGCGGCCATCCCCGCTGTCCGCGAACCCGCACGGGCACGGGTTCATGGCGGCCACAAGCATGAAGCGCGCGGGATAGCTGAGCGCACCCCGGGCCCGGCCGATCTGCACGCTGCCATCTTCGAGCGGCTGGCGCAGGCTTTCCAGCACCGACCGCCGGAACTCCGGGAGCTCGTCCAGGAACAGCACGCCGTGGTGCGCCAGCGAGACCTCGCCAGGACGCGGCACGCTACCTCCGCCCACGAGGCCGGCGTCCGATATCGTGTGGTGCGGCGCCCGAAACGGGCGATGAACGAGCAATGACTGGCCCGGTCGCAGGCGCCCCGCTACCGAGTAGACCTTGGTGACCTCGATCGCCTCCTCGTGCGTGAGCGGCGGCAGGATGCCCGGCAGACGCCGCGCGAGCATCGACTTGCCCGCGCCCGGCGGTCCGCGCATCAGCAGGTTGTGCTGCCCCGCAGCGGCGATCTCGAGAGCGCGGCGTGCGCTCTCCTGCCCCTTGACATCCGCCAGGTCCAGGTCGCAGAGCGGATCCGGCCGCTGAGGCCCGACGCCCGGCGCCGTCCGCGGCAGGCGGAGCCGGCCCCGCAGGTGGCTCACCACCGCCTGCAGGCTGTCCGCCCCGCGCACGTCGAGCGCGCTCACGACGGCGGCTTCGGCCGCGTTCGCGTGGGCCACGAACAGCGTGGCTATCCCCTCGGCGGCGCACCGGGCTGCGATCGGCAGCACGCCGCGCACGGGCCGAACTTCGCCGTCCAGCCCGAGCTCCCCGAGCAGTGCGCTGCCCTGCACCGCCTCGGACTCGACTGCACCCGTCGCGACCAGCAGCCCCACCGCGAGCGGCAGGTCGAACGCGCTGCCGTCCTTGCGAACGTCGGCCGGCGCCAGGTTCACCGTGATGCGCCGGGGCGGCAGCTCGAATCCGGCATGCGCGAGCGCGGCCGTCACGCGTTCCCTCCCCTCGCGCACCGCGCTCTCCGGCAGCCCGACCACGTTCATGCATGGCAGTCCGCGCGCCAGATCGACCTCGACGCGGACCAGGAATGCATCCACCCCGAGCACGGCACCGCTGATGATCTGTGCGAGCACGCAGCCTCCGATCGGTTTCAGCGGATGCCGGCGTCTGCGCCGAACTCCACTGCGATGTCTCGGCCGAGCCGACGAGAGCGGTCAGGAACGCCGCGCGCGGCAGGTTCGAGGATGCTCGCGTCGGCGGGGCGCGGCCATGGCGAACGGAGACGATTACGGACCCGTCAGCGCGCGCTGGCCACCGCCGCGCGTACCGTCGCTTCCATGAGCAGCGCGACCGTGAGCGGGCCGACGCTTCCGTACTGCGGGTGCCAGGCGCCGAGCTGCGTACGGGTGCGCTCGGGCAGCCAGTCGGGCGGACGCGGGGGCTGGTAGTACGCCGCGTCGACGAGCACGGCGCCCGAGCGCAGATGGCGCAGGGCCTCGCGCGAGGGCAGCGCACCCGTGACCACGGCCGCGTCGACGCCCGCCAGCTCGTCCCCGAGCGCGGCATCGAGCGGATCCGTGCGCGCGCACACCGCGCCGCGCGCGATGCAGAGCAGCAGCAGCGTGCGGCTGGTGACATCGTCGGCACCGATCACGAGGATGGTGCGGCGCAACAGGTCGCCCAGCCCGTCGGCGAGCAGCTCGAGCACGGCAAGGGGGGCGGCCGGCACGAAGCGGGGAGCGCCCGTGAGCAGCCGGCCCAGGCCGAGCGGCCCCGCCGCGTCGATGTCCTTGGCGGCCAGGATGGACTCTGCGCAAAGCTCGCCATCGACTCGGGGCGGCAGCGGGAACTGCAGGAAGATGCCATCCACGCCGGCGGCTTCGTTCATGGCGTCGATCGCGGCCCGGACGACAGAGGTGCCGGTGTCGGCCGGAAACTGCTGTGCTCGGAGCATCAGGCGGGCGGCTTCGAACGCGGCCCGCTTGATCGCGATGAAGCGCCCGCTGGCGGCATCATCCGCGGCCAGCACGGCGAGCGCAGGCGCCCGTCCGAGACGCGCGTGCGCGTCTTCGATCGCCGGAGCCAGGGCGCGGATGCGCGCGGCCGCCATGATCCTGCCCTGTGTTTCCCTTGCCATGACTCATGACCGTACGGCGCTCCGGGGCAGGGCCGCAACCTCCCGGGCGCGATGCCTTTCGAAACCCCGGCATCGGGGCGCAGTATTAGCGGAGGGGCACGCGCCGTGCACCCGGCGTATGCCGAGGGCGCGGTTGAGCGAATCGCTGGAGGACGCATGAAGGCGCGGGCATTGGGAAACGCGGCGCTGCTGCTGCTGGTCGGCGGCACCGCGTGCGAGATCGCGGAGAACGCCCGGGCCGAGCCGCGCGACGACGCGCGTGCCGAGCTGGAGCGGCAACTGGGCGGAGCGGTGCCGCTCGTGCTGGACACCGCCTCGGCAGTGCGGCTCTCGGGCGCGTTCCGGGGGGCGGCCGCGACGGCGCTCGACGCGGTCGTTCAGATCGCGGTGACCAGCCGGGGGGTGCTGCGGGCGCCGCCCGGCCCGTTCCACGATTTCGCGATTCCGAATGATGGGCAGGAGCGGCTCATGCAGGGCAACGGTTCCGGCTTCATCTTCGATGAGCGGGGTCACATCCTGACGAATCACCACGTCATCGAGAACGCGGTGGACATCCGGGTCACGCTCGTGGATGGTCGCGAGTTCGGCGCGGAGCTGGTCGGCTCCGACCCGAACAGCGACGTGGCCGTGATCCGCATCCAGGGCGACGACCTGCCGGTTGCGGCGATCGGTGACTCGGACAACCTGAAAGTCGGGGACTGGGTGCTCGCGCTGGGCAGTCCGCTGGGGCTTCGCTTCACGGTCACCGCCGGCATCGTGAGTGCGACCGGCCGCAACATCGGCATCCTGGGACGCGCCGGTACCGAGCTCGAGGCCTTCATCCAGACCGACGCGGCGATCAATCCGGGCAATTCGGGTGGTCCGCTGGTCGACCTGAAGGGTCGGGTGGTCGGCATCAACAGCGCGATTCAGACCCAGACCGGCTACTTCGCGGGCGCGGGGTTCGCCATCCCGATCAACCTGGCCCGCAAGTTCGCCGACGATCTCGTCGAGTACGGCGTCGTGCACCGGCCGCGCCTGGGCGTGGTGATCGACGAGGTGAACGATGCCGATGCGGAGGTCTACAAGCTGCCGCGCGTGGGCGGCGTGGAAGTGAGGGCGGTCACGCCCGGCGATGCAGCCGATCGGGCGGGCGTGCGCATGGGCGACGTCATCCTGAACATCAACGGCGAGCCCGTAGCGGGTGTGTCCGAGCTGCAGGCGCGCATCGCGCGCTTCCAGCCGGGCGAGGAAGTGGAGCTCGGCATTGCGCGCTATGGGACGGTGTTGAGTGCGAAGGTCAAGCTCGGCGAGTTCGAGGCGGCGCCCCGGCGCACCTCCGACGTGCGGCTGGAGCGCGGCTCGCTCGGCTTCACGGTCGCGCCCATGCCGGTGGAGTACGCTGGGGCGCTCGGCCGGCCCGGCCGGCGCGACGTGCCGATCGTGCAGGAAGTCGATCAGCTCGGGCCGGCGTTCGAGGCCCGGCTCCGCCCCTCGCACGTCATTCTCCAGGTGAACGGCAGAGAGGTGCGCACCGTGGCCGATGTACGCCGGGCCACCGCCCGCCTCGGCAGCGGGGACGTCGTGTCGCTGGTGGTCCTCGATCCGCGCCAGGAGGAGGCGCTGCCGACGATCATCAACTACCGGATTCGCTGAGCGGCGCCGGGCCGGGCGGGGGCACCGCGCGCAGCAGCACGCGTACGGTGGTGCCCACCCCCGGCGCGCTCTCCACCCGGATCGCGCCACCCCAGCTCTCCACCAGGCGGCGCACGATCGCCAGGCCGAGCCCGCTGCCCGAGGAGCGCGTCGAGAAGTGCGGCTCGAAGACGCGGTCGTGCAGCTCGCGCGGAATACCGCTGCCGGTATCCTCCACCTCCAGCTCCACCGATTCGCCCTGCGCCAGCGCGCGGACCACGATCTCGCCGCTGCCATCGAGCGCGGCGCGGGCATTCTCGAGCAGGTTGAGCAGCACTTCCTTCAGCTCTCCGGCCCGGGCCTGCACGCGCGGCACGCCCGGATCGATCACGGCGTGGTACCTGATCGGCTCATCACTGGTGCGATATAGCGTGAGTGCCTCGCGCACTACTGCGGCGATGTCGACGACCTCGAGCGGACCGGCGGGCAGTGCCGGCGCGCCGTAGCGCGAGAAGGCGCGGGCGATCTCGCTCAGACGGTCGATCTCGCGCAGGATCTCGTGCACGCTGCTGTCCAGCACCGCGCCGAACTCGGGATGCCGGTCCCCGTACGCGCGCCGCAGGTGCTGCACCGACAGCTTGATCGGCGTGAGCGGGTTCTTGATCTCGTGGGCGACCTGTCGTGCCATCTCGCCCCAGGCCAGGACACGCGCGCTGCGCAGCTCGCGGACCCGCGCCCGCCGCAGGCGGCGCACCATCCGGTTGAAGGACGTGTAGAGCTGCCCGAACTCGCCCTGCTCCCCTTCCGGCAGGCGTACCCGCAGACGCCCGGCGCCCACCATCGCCGCAGCGCGGCGCAGCTGGCCGATCGGACCCGCGAGGGCGCGTCCGACGGCGACGGAGAGGGCGAGCGAGAGCAGCGCGCCCACCAGCACGGCGAAGAGGATCAGGTGGGAGAGCTGGCGCTGCCGGATCGCGGTGTCGCCGGACACGAGCGTCATCGGTACGGCGAGGGTACCGCTCGGCGGCAGCGAGTGGTAGGCCGTCACGAAGCGCTGATCGCCGAACGGCTGCACGTCGATCGACGCCGCCTCCTCGCCGCTGCGGAGCAGCCGGTAGGCACCGGGCGGCATCCAGGCTCCGTATACGCCCAGGTCGAGCGCCTCTGGCGATGAGACGTCGAGCAGCTCGCCGCGGTGGTAGCGCAGCACATCGGCACCGGCATGCGACGCCAGCTCACGCAGGTCGCCCCGCGATTCGGCGAACTCGGCGACGGCCTGCCGCGCGGCGCGGGCGGCGACGCCGGCCGTGGCGCGCTCCACTTCCTGGGCGAGCGCTCGATAGGCGACGTAGCCGAACGCGGCGGTCGGCAGCAGGAAGAACCCGAAGAGCGCGACCGTGACGCGCGCCCGGAAGCTTCCCAGCCAGGCGCTCCAGGCGCCACCCGCCACCGGTGAGGATCCACTCGCGAAAGCGCCCGCGGTCCAGAGCAGCAACAGCACCAGCAGGTTGAAGGCGGTGAGCAGCGCAGCGCGGGCCAGCCAGACGCCGAGCGGCGGCACCGGCACCAGGAGGTGCGCGTGGTACTTCCCCTCCGGATATTGCACGATCTTCTCGCTGCGCCAGCCCTCGCGACTCCGGTCCCACGCCATCGAGTGCAGATCGCTCTCCGGCTCCTGCGCGGGCACCAGGTTGAGACGGGTGCCGCTCGCGTCCGCCGTGCCGAGGAAGAGCGAGATGCCGGTGATGCGTCCGAGCGTGCGGCGCGGCGGCACCACCACGGTCGCGATGGTACCGTCGGGCAGCGGCAGCGTCAGCACCCGGTTCATGTTCGGGCGGTCGCTCATCGCCGAGATACCGCCGTCCCCCTCGATGCGCGATTCCTCCACCAGCTCCACCAGGAGCGCGGCCTCGGCGCCGCTGAACGGCTCGGAGAGCGAGCCAAGCTGCACGACCGGCCGGTTCAGGCTGTCCCAGAGCGCGAGGTGCGCCTGGTACGGCTCGCGCGCCAGGCCGCTCGCCACCCACGTCCGGTAGAGCAGCTGCACCCCCTCCTCGCCGGCGGCGTGCCGGATGCGCGCCTGCCGGCCGAACTCTTCCAGCAGGTAATTCAGAAAGATCTCCGGCTGCGATCCCAGCGTGCTCAGGTCGCGCTCCGCCGCCGCCAGCCGCGCCTGCACCTGCGCCCCCCAGACGTGCGGCAGCACGGCCATGATCGCCAGCCAGCCGGCGAGCAGCCAGCGGCGCAGCGAGGCGGAGCGCCGGTGCCCGAGCGCCGCGCCCAGGGCGATCATCGCGTACGGCACGGCCCAGAGTGCCGCCGGCCGCGTCGTCATGGGCAGGTCCGCGTCGGTACCGTTGCCGACCATCCAGGCGAGGAGACCGGCGATGAGGACGCCGCCCGCGATGAGCGCTTTCAGCCATGTGGCCGACAGCGTCGATGGGCCGTGGGGCTCGCCGCGCGGCATGGCGAGCGCCGTCAGGCTCGTGAGCAGCAGTACGGCCGCGAGCCCGAACCCGAGCCAGAGCGGCGCGGCCGATTCGAGGAGCGTGCTGGTAGCGCCGCCGAGCAGCAGCCGCAGGGCCGCCGGATACGCGAGCGCCACCGCCACGGCGCCAGCCAGCACGGGGAGCCAGAGCGCGCCGAAGCGCATGGCAGGACGTCGCAGGGCGGCGATGAGCGCGGCCAGGGGCACGAGCAGCGCCAGCATGCGCCCCAGGGTGAGGTCGCCCGGCACCGGCAGCACGAAGTACTCCGGCGAGAACATGCCCTCCATGCCGAGCGGCCGTCCCAGAGGCGCCACCGCCAGGAGCGGCAGCAGCGCGAGCAGCGGGGCCAGGGCGGCACGGCGCCGGCGCGCATACACCACGCTCCAGGCCACCGCGAGCAGGGCGAACGCGACGAGCACGAGCAACACCACCGCCCGCTGCGGAACCCGCTCCGCGGCGGCGCGATGCTCGGCCTGCGTGAGCGCGCGGATGCGCGCCGTGACGATCGTATCGGTGCCCGCGACGAGGGCCCACGCCGCGGTCCCCGTTCGGTCCCGGGCGTGGAAGGAGACACGGCTGTCGGTGCGGCCCTGGAACAGATCACCCGGGCCCGGACGCACGCCGCCCACGAGTCCGCTCTCCAGCAGCATCGCGGCGACCACGTGTTCCTCGTGGCCCGGGATCGGGCGCAGCACATACAGGTAGCTGAAGAGCGGACGCTCTTCGAAGTGCAGCCGCCCCTGCCCGGCCCGCACCGGTTCCGGCAGCCGGCCGCGGTGGTCGCCCGACCAGGCGACCAGCTCGCCCGCGGCGCTGAACACGGCAATCGCGTCGACATCGGCTCGCTCGCGCACGACCGCGAGGGCGCCGAACAGCCCCAGGCCGGGCGTGTCGGCGGCAGCGCGGGCTGCCATCGCCGCGGCCTGCTCGCCGCGCAGCCGGATGAGGCGCACCTGCGCGTCCAGCGTGGCCACGAGCTCCTGGTGGCGGGCGTCCGAAAGCCGGTCCCACCGGTACTCGACACGCTCGAAGCGCCAGTGGGCGGCTCCCGCGACGACGATCCCGAGGATCTGCGCGCCCAGGGCCGCGGCTGCGGCCTGCCGCGCCCGAAGCGGCAGGCCGGCCTGCGCGAGCCGCCAGCCCGCCATCGCGACCGCGAGGGCGAGGACGGCCACGGGCAGGAGCCCCAGCTCGAACGTGCGTGCCCATACCAGCAGGAGCAGCAGCGAGCCGAGGCTGGCACCCCATAGCGCGGCCGCACCGCGTCTCGAGGTTGCCGGGCTCACCCGCTCACCCGCAGCTTGGATTCATGCATACCGAAAGAACGACATCGCTCGCTCTCGATGAGTTGAGCTGGATCGAGGTTGCGGCCCACCTGGCGCGCGACCCCCGGCTCCTGATCCCGGTGGGCGCGCTGGAGCAGCACGGGCCGCACCTGCCGCTCGGCGCCAACGTCCTCATCTGCCGCAGCGTCGCGCTCGACCTCTCGCAGCGCTTCGACGTGCTGCGCGCTCCGACAATGTACTACGGCGTGAACGTCCGGACCGACCGTGGGTATGCCGGCACCGCAACCCTCACGCACAAGACGCTGCACCGCGTCCTCAACGAGCTGCTCGCCGCCTGGGAGACGCACGGCATCCGCGAGTTCATCCTGATCAGTGCCCATCGCCACGAGCCCCACCTCGACGCGCTGGCCACCCTGATCACGCGGAACGCCCGGGTTCGCGTAATCTCGATCTGGGACGTCGACATCGCCGACCTCCTGGAGCGCCAGCCGGGGCCGCTCCATGGCTGCGAAGCCGAGACGTCCGTGATGCTGCACCTTTATCCCGAAACGGTTCGAATGGAGCGCGCCCGCGACTTCGAGCTGAGCCCCGAGGACTTCGACCGCTACATCCGCGACCGGCTGCCGAAACCGCCACCCGGGGGCGCGGGCGTGGTCGGCTATCCCACGGCCGCTACGGCCGCGAAGGGCGAGGCAATATACCACCGCATCGTCGAGGCGGTCGCACGGGCGGTGTTCGCGGCGGAACCCGACGAATCGGACACGGTCTGAGCACCCGAGGGCCGCACGCGGCACGGATCCCGCCCCGGCGGTGTAATCTCAAGCGCAGCTCCTCGGCTCATGGAGGTACAATGCCGCGAAAGACGCTGATGCGGGCGCTCCTGCCGCTCGCCGCTTCCGCCACTCTGGCAGGCTCCGCCCGCGCGCAGACCCAGACGCTCGATGAGGGAACGTTCCGGATCCTGATCGAGGGGGCCGAAGTCGGGATGGAGACGTTCGCGATCCGTCAGAACGGCGTGGGCGCCGACGCGGTGGTGATCGCGCACGGCCGCATCGTGCTGGATGCCGGCCGCGGGGGACAGGAAGTGCAGGCCAACGTCCAGCTGGCGGGGGGCTCGCTGCGTCCGGCGCTCTACGACGTCGAGGTGCGGGGCGGCGACGCACAGCGCATCAACGCCCGGGTCAGCGGCAGCCGGGTGAGCGCCCGGATCTCCTCGCCGGCCGGCGAGAACATGCGGGAGTACCTGGTGAGCGAGGGAGCCGTGCTCGTCGACGAGGGCGTGGCCCACCACTATTTTTTCCTGCTGCGGCGGGCGCCCGAGGGCGGCAGCGTGCCGGTGGTGGTGCCCCGGATCAGCCGTCAAGTGAGCACCCGGGTCGAGCGCGGCGCGGCCGAAGAGACCACGGTGGCGGGGGCGCGGCTGGCCGCGACACGCTACCACGTCCAGCCCGCCGGCTCCGTGCCCGAGGCCCACGTCTGGGCGGATGCCGAGGGCCGGATCCTGCGCGTGGAGGTGCCGGGCAAGAACTACGTCGCGGTGCGTACCGCGCGGCCGTAACCGGTGTCCGGCACCGGCGGGAGCGGGGTTGCGCGGGAGCACTGGCCTGGCCCGGAGCCGCGCCGTCCCTTCCGCCTCCCGTTCGCCGCCACACCCGGTCGTTCACCCCGCCCGCGGCGTCGTTCCCTGCGGGAAACCTCGCTCCCGCGCCTCGCGTAGTTCATCTTGAAGCCGCTGGCTCGATCGCTCCCGACAACCCCGGAGAAGCAACGTGCTTTGCAGAGGAAGCCGCGCGATGCTCGCGCTCATCGGGATCGCCGTGCTCGGCGGCGGCCCCGGCGTGGAAGCACAGCAGCAGGCGACGCTTTCGCTTCCGGAAGCGATCTCGCTCGCGCGCCGCAACAACCCCGACTACCTGGCAACCGAGAACGACGTACGCGTTGCGGACTGGGCGGTACGCGACGCCTGGGGCAACCTGCTGCCGGGCGCGGATGCGTCGACGACCGTCTCCTATACCGGCGCCGGCGAGCAGCGCTTCGGGATCTTCACCGGCGAGGACCTCGGGCTGGGCGGCGCCCGCACGACGGACTACTACACGTCGAGCTATCGGCTCGGCCTCAATTATTCGCTGAACGGAGCCAGCCTGCTGGGGCCCTCCCGGGAGCGCTCGAACCGCCGCGCTACGGTCGCGGGCGTTCAGGCGGCCGCCTTCAACCTGGAATCGAACGTCACGCGCCAGTACCTCGCGGTGCTGCGCCAGCAGGACAACGTGCTCGTCTCCGAGCAGGAGCTGCAGCGCGCCCGCGAAAATCTGCGGCTCGCCGAGGCGCGCGTATCGGTGCAGGCGGCGATCCCGATGGAGGCGAAGCAGGCGCAGGTCGAGGTTGGTCGCGCCGAAGTCGGCCTGCTGCAGGCGCGCAACGCCGTGTACACGGAGCGGCTGCGCCTCATGCAGATGCTCGGCATCGACCTGGACGCCGAGGTCCAGCTGACCAGCCGCTTCGAGATCACCGAGCTGCCGTGGGCGCGCGAGGAGCTGATGCGCACGGCGCTGGACGGCCATCCGCAGCTGCGCTCGGCCCGCGCCAGCGTGCGCGCCGCGGATATGAACGTCAAGATGGCGCGCACGGCCTACCTGCCCTCGCTGAGCATGTCGGCGGGCTGGTCCGGCTTCGCCCGGCAGGCCGGCAACGAGTCCTACCTGATCGATCAGGCGCTTTCGTCGGTGCAGAGCCAGCAGCAGAGCTGCACGCTGCTGAACCAGATCTCGGCCGGCCTGAGCACGCCCCTGCCGAACACGCCGGTGGACTGCTCGACGATCGTGCTGACGCCCCAGGACGAAGCGCGCATCCTGGAGTCGAACGACGTCTTCCCGTTCAACTACACGCGCGAGCCGTTCGGCATGTCGCTGACGCTTTCCCTGCCCCTCTTCAACGGATTCCAGCGCGAGCGACAGCTGGAGAACGCACGGGTCGCGGAGCGCGACGCGGAGCTGCGCGTGCGCGCGGAGGAGCTGCGGCTGCGCACGGAGGTCGCCACCGCGCACGCGAGCCTGGAGACCGCGCGCCAGAGCGTGGCGCTCGAGGAGCGCAACCGCGAGCTGGCGCAGGAGCAGCTCGAGCTGGCGCGGGAACGCTACCGGGTCGGCGTCACGAACTTCATCGAGCTGCAGGATGCCGAAACCACGCTGGCACGCGCCGAGCGCGCGCTGCTCGCCGCGATGTACAATTTCCATGAGGCCCTGGCCGCGCTGGAAGCGGCGGTCGGTCGCCCCCTGAGGCAGGATACGGAGACGCGCTGATGAAGAGACGCACGAAGATCGGGATCGCCGTGACCGCGGTAGTGGTCATCGGCGGTCTTGCCGCCATGATTGCCGCGACGCGCGACAAGGGTGCGGTCGCGGCGAACGTTCAACCCGTGGAACGCCGCGACCTGGTGGCGTACGTGAATGCAAGCGGTTGGATCCGGCCGCACCGGCGCGTGGATGTGCAGGCCGACATCATGGGCCGGATCGTCGAGCTGAACGTGCGGGAAGGGCAGAACGTGAGCCGCGACCAGGTGCTGCTGCGGATCGATCCGACGCAGTACCAGGCAGCCGTCAGCCGGGCGCGCGCCTCCGTGAGCGAAGCGCTAGCCCGCGAGGCGCAGGCGCGCGCCAACCTGCTCCAGGCCGAACGCCAGGCGGAACGGTTCCGGCAGCTCGCTGCGGCCAACGCGAACCTGGTGAGCGGCCAGCAGCTCGAGGAGGCCGCGACTCAGGTCGAGGTTCAGCGCGAGCTGCTCAACGCCGCCGCCTTCGGGGTGCAGCAGGCCCGCTCCGCGCTCGAGGAGGCGACCGACCGGCTGGCGAAGACCGTGATCCGGGCCCCCATGGATGGCGTGGTCACGCGGCTGAACGTGGAGGAAGGGGAGACGGCGATCGTCGGCACCATGAACAACGCCGGCAGCCTGCTGCTCACGGTCGCCGACCTGGGGGCGATGGAGGCGGTGGTCCGGGTGGACGAGACGGACCTGCCGGAGCTGCACCTGGGCGACAGCGCTTCCCTCCAGATCGACGCGTTCCCGAAGCGCACCTTCACGGGTCGGGTCACCGAGATCGGGCACAGCGCCATCCGCTCGCCGGAGCAGCAGGCGCAGCAGGGTACGGGCGGCCAGGGCCAGGCGATCGATTACGAGATCGTGGTCACCCTCGACGACCCGCCGGAGACGCTGCGCTCCGATCTCTCGGTCACGGCCGAGATCGTCACCGCGAAGCGGCAGCAGGCGCTCTCGATCCCGATCATCGCGCTGACCGTGCGCGAGCGCGGCCAGACGAAACCGATCCCGCAGGAGAGCGAAGCCGCGCAGCGCGTCGCGGAGCTCGCCGCGGACGGGCGCGGCGAGGACCAGGAGGGAGTCTTCGTGGTGCGCGAGGGCAAGGCCGAGTTCGTGACTGTCGAAGTCGGGATCGCCGGCAAGGACCACTTCGAGGTGCTCAGCGGTCTCACCGAGAAGGACTCCGTGGTGGCCGGCCCCTACGATGTGATCCGCACGCTGGAGGCGGGCAAGGCCGTGCGCAACACGAACGCCGCCCGAGCGGGCGGGCGGACCTCGATCCGGGCGGAGGTCGCCGAGTGAGCGACACCATCATACGCACGCAGAACCTGCGCAAGGACTACCAGCTCGGCGCGGAGACCGTACGCGCGCTGCGCGGCATCGACCTGGAGATCGAGCGCAACGAGTACGTCGCGATCATGGGCCCATCCGGCTCCGGCAAGTCGACGTTCATGAACCTGATCGGCTGCCTGGACACGCCCACCGAGGGCGAGTACTGGCTCAACGGCACCGCGGTCGCCGGTCTCGACGACGACCAGCTCGCACGCATCCGCAACCGCGAGATCGGGTTCGTCTTCCAGACGTTCAACCTGCTGCCGCGCGCGACCGCCATGCACAACGTGGAGCTGCCGCTCATCTACGGCGGGGTCGCGCCGAAGGAGCGCACGCAGCGCGCCGAGGCGATGCTCGACCGGGTCGGCCTTGGCGACCGCAAGGCGCACCGCCCGAGCGAGCTCTCGGGCGGCCAGCGTCAGCGCGTCGCCATCGCCCGCGCCCTGATCAACAATCCCGCAATCCTGCTCGCCGACGAGCCGACCGGCAACCTGGACAGCCAGACCGGGGCGGACATCATGAGCCTGGTGGACGAGCTGCACGGACAGGGACAGACGATCCTGCTGGTGACCCACGAGCACGACATTGCCGAGCACGCCCATCGGGTGGTGACGCTGCGCGACGGGGTCATCTCGGCGGACGTCCGCAACGGCGAACACCGGCCGGCCGGCGCCCGGCTGAACCCGAGTCCCGTCTGAGCATGTACATCCGGGAAGGGGTGCTGCTCGCGCTCAACCAGATCCGGGCCCAGAAGCTCAAGAGCTTCTTCGCGGTCGTCGGCGTGATCATCGGCGTCATGTTCCTGATCACGGTCGTGAGCGTGGTCGAGGGCATGAACCGCTACATGGAAGAGGACTTCGCCAAGACCATCTTCGGGCTGAACACGCTGACGGTGGCCCGCCGGCCCGAGATCAACTTCAGCTCCGACCCCGATCAGTGGCGCGCCTACGCCCGGCGGCCGCGCATCCGCTTCCAGGATGCCGACGCGATCCGCGCGGGACTCTCCATGCCCGCCCTGGTGGCGGTCGAATCGTACAACGACGGCACGCTGGTCTCGGACAACGGGATCGAAGTCAGCAACGTCTGGCTCACGGGCGCATCCGTGGATCTGTTCCGCATCCGCGAGCTGGAGATCGAGCGGGGCCGCGTCTTCAGCGCCCCGGAGGATCGCGCCGGCATGCCCGTCGTGGTGCTCGGCTTCGATGCCGCCGAGCAGCTGTTCGGTGCGCTCGACCCGATCGGACGGGGCGTGAGGATCAACCAGCAGCCGTTCCGCGTGATCGGCGTGCTGAAGAAGCAGGGCTCGCTGTTCGGCATGTCCATGGACAACCGCGCCATCGCACCAGCGCGCTCGCCCATGGGGCGCATGGTGAACCCGCAGGGAGTCGTGGACCGCGTGCTGGTCAAGCCGCGCGCCGACGGCGTGCTCGAGCAGGCCCACTCCGACGTCGAGGCGGTCATGCGCGCCCGGCACCAGCTGCGCCCGGGCGAGGACAACGATTTCGCGATCGAGACGGCGGAGAGCTCGATGAGCTTCTGGATCAGGATCAAGAAGATCCTGCTGATCGCCTTCCCCGGTCTGGTCTCGATCGCGCTGGTGGTGGGCGGCATCGTGATCATGAACATCATGCTGGTGTCGGTCACGGAACGCACCCGGGAGATCGGGATCCGCAAGGCGCTCGGGGCACGCCGCCGCGACATCCACGTGCAGGTGCTGGTCGAGTCCGCGACGCTCTCCCTGGTCGGTGCCGGCATCGGCATCGGGATCGGCATCGTCGGCGGCCAGCTGGTGCGGGCACTCTCGCCGCTCCCCGCCACGATCTCGCCGTTCTGGATCCTGATGTCGGTGCTGCTGGGTGCCGGGGTGGGCGTGATTGCGGGGCTCTATCCGGCGACGCGGGCCGCCCGCCTCGATCCCGTGGTCGCGCTGCGAGCGGAGTAGCCATGCGCATCGAGAGCTTCTACGAAGGCGCCGTGCTCGCGCTCGACCAGCTGCGGGCGAACAAGTTCCGGTCCGGCCTGACCATCCTGGGGATCGTGATCGGCGTCGCCACGGTGATGGCGATGAGCGCCATGATCCAGGGGATCCGGGCGAGCGTCACCGAGGAGATGGACGCGGCCGGCCCGAACAACTTCATGCTGGCGCGCTTCAACTTCAATACGGTCCGGGTGGGGCACAACGATGGTCCGCCCTGGGGCTCGAATCCGCCGGTGACGGTGACGGAAGGACGGCTGATCGAGCGACTGCCATCGGTCCGCCGCGTGATCGTGGCCGTCGACCAGCGCGCCGAGACCACCTACGGGCGGCAGCGCGTGCCCAACCTGACGATTGCCGGGCGGTCCGAGGGCTGGACGCTGTTCACGACCGGACACATCGTCCGCGGACACGACTTCCTGCCCAGCGACGTACGCGCCTCCGCCCCGGTGATGGTCATCACCGAGCATCTGGCCGAGCGCCTGTTCGGCACGCTCGACCCGGTCGGGCGTACCGTGCGCGTCGCCGGGCAGCCGTTCGCCATCATCGGCGTGTTCCGGCCCACCGAGAACATCTTCGCGGCCTTCCAGCGCGATTTCGCGGTGGCACCCTACACGACGGTGATCAAACGGCTGAACGCCTGGGTCGACATGCTCAATGTCTACGTGGTCGTACAGCCGGGTTACACCCAGGACCAGGCCATTGACCAGGTGATCTCGACGCTGCGCACCACCCGCGGGTTGCGCCCCGCCGACCCGAACGACTTCGAGGTCATGCGCCAGGAGGAGATGCTCGAGCTCTGGAACAAGGTGACCGGCGTCTTCTTCATGGTCATGCTCGCGCTTTCCTCGGTGGCGCTCATGGTGGGCGGCGTCGGGGTGGTCGCGATCATGATGATCGCGGTGACGGAGCGCACCCGGGAGATCGGCATCCGCAAGGCGATCGGCGCCACGAAACGCGAGATCCTCTGGCAGTTCCTCTTCGAGTCGGTGACCGTGACCTTCATTGGCGCCGCGATCGGCATGCTGCTGGGCGGCAGCGGTGCCTTCCTGGTCGCGAAGTTCACGCCGATACCGGCCTCCGTCCCGTTCCTGGCGGTGGTCGCCGCGCTCGGCATGGCCTGCATGGCGGGCATCGTATTCGGCATCTGGCCGGCCTGGCGCGCCGCGCGTCTCGACCCGGTCGAGGCGCTGCGCTACGAGTGATCCGGGCGCCGTCGGGACCAGCGCGCATGGCCCCGCCGACGCCCGGCCCGCGCGCCCGGACGCGGCTCGGGGCCTCCGCATCAGCTGCCGTTTCCGCTAGTTTCCCGCCATGATCGACGTGCTCGCCATGGTGGCGCATCCCGACGACGCGGAGCTGCTCTGCGCGGGCGCCCTGCTCCGCGCGGCGGACCTGGGTCAGCGCACGGGTATCCTGGACCTGACGGCGGGCGAGGCGGGCAGCGCGGGGACGCGCGCCGGCCGTGCGGTCGAGCGGGAGCGCGCCTCGGCGATTCTCGGGCTCGCGGAGCGGCGCAGCGCGGACCTGCCGGACGGTGCGGTCGAGAATACCCCGGCAGTGCGGCTGCAGATCGCGGCGCTGCTGCGGGAGCTGAGGCCACGCGTGGTGATCCTGCACTGGCCGGAAGCCCGGCACCCGGACCATCGCGCGGCCGCGGAGCTGGGACGGGATGCCTGCTTCATCGCCGGGATGCACCGGGCCGCGGCGCCGGGGGAGGCGCATCGGCCGGTCAAGATCCTGCACGCCCTGACCTATCAGGAGCACGCGCCGAAGCCCACGTTCGTCGTGGACATCAGCGCGCAGATGGAGCGGAAGCTGGACGCGATCTTCGCGTACGACTCGCAGTTCGCCGGGAAACAGCGAATGGGCGACGTCATGGGCGGCGAGCGTCCGCTTCGCGACCAGATCCTCGCGCACCATGCCCATTACGGCTCGCTGATCCGGCGGCCTTATGGTGAGCCGTACTATACCCGCGAGACCATGCGGGTAGATGACCTGATGACGCTCGAAGCAGCCAGCATGTAAGGACCGGCAGCATGAGAACGACCCTGCTCGCGGCGGTTTTCCTGCCGCTGCTGTGCCTACCGGCTCCCGGCGCACTCCAGGCGCAGCACGTGCCGGGAGGCCCGACCATCGACTGGGACGCCGCGCAGAACGAGTTCACCCGGACCGTGCTGCGCGAGTACAGCGTCCTGATCAACCAGTGGCGGCTCAGCCTGAGCGATCCGCTGCGGCATCGCAGCGCCAGCTATTACACCGACGGTGCGCAGCTGCTGATGAGCGGCTACCCCCCGGTCCAGGGCCGCGACTCGATCGGGGCCTTCCTGGCCCGTCTCGCCCCCGACCTGATCGAGCTGCGCACCGGGATCAGCGACTTCATGGCGAGCGACCGGCTCGCCTTCGCCACCGGCCCGCTCATCTTCACGCAGCGCGAGGGCAGCGATACCATCTCGGTGATCGGCAGCCACGTGACCGTGCTGGTGCGCGAAGGCCGCCGCTGGCGGATCCGCTCACAGGTGCTCAATTACGACAGCGGTACGCCCACCGCCGACTGACCCCGATCAGGAACCGTGAAAAAGCGCCGCCGGTCTCCCGCCCGACGGCGCTCCTGCATGGCGGGACGTGCCGTCGTTCCCGCTACCGGGTGGTGACGAGGATCGCGCCCGAGGTATGTCCCGCCCCGAAGCGCTGGGTGGCTTCCATCGCGCTGAGGCGCCGGATCTCCCGCAGCTCGCCGGCCGTGTAGCGGCGCAGCTGCTCGGGTCCACCCATCAGCTGCTGATTGTTCACGTACACGACGACCACGCCCTCGTCACCAGCAGGGTTGACCGGCCCCCTGCCCCGCAGCCACGTCGGGTGCAGACGCTCGATCAGCTGCAGCGCGGTGGTGCGACTTTCCACGGCCCGCAGCTCCGCCTCCGTGATCACGCTCCGGTCTGGGGCACTTCCGGCCGCCCGCGGCTCGCGTGCGGCGCAGGCACTCAGCACCAGCACGGCGAGCGCTAAAACCCATCGCCGACTTCCTCTCATCGTGCCCTCCAGGGCAGTCGCAATGCACCGGGTTCGTATCGACAGGATAAAAAAAACAGGCGGGGAGCGCCAGCCGGCGCCCCCCGCCTGCCGAAGTCAACGGCTTACGCCTGCTTCGTGTTGCACATCGACTCCGAGTAGTTCGGATTCTGCGTCTCGTTGAACGGAATCGGGAAATTCACGTCCGTCCCGTACGTCCCGCCCTTGTGCCAGTCTCCGGTCGGGAAGACGCTCTCCGCGCCCCGGCCGTACTGCCGGATCAGGCGACGGAGGTCGCCCAGGCGATGGCCCGTGGCGTACAGCCAGAAGGCACGCTCCTGGAACAGCAGGTCGACCCGGGCGTCCGGCGTGCCCGGATCAGCGAGCGGCGCCAGCGCGTTGCACGCCACCCCGCCGCACGTCAGCGTCTGCGTCCCGTAACGAGCGGTCATGAGCGCAGATACATCGGCGCGCAGGTCGTTCAGGATGGCGAGCCAGTCACCACCGGCACCATTGAGCGCGGCCTCCGCCTCGATGAGCCGGGCCTCGATGCCGTCGGCCAGCACGACATCGGCTGAGTACGACGTGTAGCGGCCCGTGCGTACCGCCAGCGTCGCCTGGTCGAACCCGAGCTGCGTATGCAGGTACCACGGCGTACGCGGGTCACGGGAGCTCACGAAAGGCAGACCATTGATCCCCTCACGATCGTTCACCGTGTCATGCGTCATCGTGTAACGCCGGTTGTCCTGCAGCGCGAAGATCTGGTTGTACTGGCGCGTCGAGTTGTCCGAGTGATCGACGTAGTAGATGAAGCTGGTCGGAACCCCGGCCACCGCGGCCGCCGCTTGCGCATACTGGCCGTTGTTGAGGAGGGCACGGCCCATCCCGACCCGCGCCAGGTTGAGCGCGCTCGTGTGAGCGGCCGTCGCCCCCAGCGCTGCAGCATCGAGGGCGTCCTGGAAGCGCGTCGCCGCCGTCGTCATGAGCTCCGAGGTGCTCATCGGCGTACCCAGATCCGCGATCACGCCGTTGACCGAACTGCTGAGCGGAACCGCCCCGCAAAAGGCCTCGCCCAGGGCGACGATCGCGAAGCCCTGGAGCGCACGCAGTCGCGGATAGCGGGCATCGGCGTTCGCGGCCGGCATGATCTCCGCGATCACGTCGGCGATCTCGCCCGTGGAGCGCCGAGCGTACTGCAGCAGATTGTACGCACGGTCCGACTCGGCATTGCCCTGCACCGGAATGAACGCGTCCCTCCGGTCGTTGGCGTTGCGCGACGTGAACGTGTCCGCGGAGCGGAGCTCGTCGCTGAGCATGGCCGTGACGGCCATGTACGAGTCATTCAGGCTCGCCCCGGAATACGCGATCTGGAAGTCGCCGATTGCGCCCGCGAACAGCGTGGGAATGCCCGCCTCCGTCCGGAGTGACGGCGGCGTCGCGAACGTCGGCTCCTCCACCTCCAGCAGCTCGTCCGTGTCGCAGGCCACGAGCGGCAGCGCGACGCCGGCGATCAGGAGCGTGCGGAAGAGGGGCCGCATCGCCCTCCCTGCTCTATATCCAATCATCGTGTTTCCTCGCCTCGCTCAGAAGGTGAAGTTGAAGCGGACCGTGTAGTAGCGCAGCGGCGGCTGGGTGTTGAACTCGCCCTGCGTGAAGTTGGCGCCGCCACCGGTCTCGTTGATCTCGGGGTCGAGGCCCGTGTAATCGGTCCAGGTCTTCAGGTTGCGCCCGGAGAGCGTCAGACTGGCGCCCTGGAGCACGCTGAACCGGTTGGACAGGCTCTGCGGCACGCCGAGCGTGAGCGAGAGCTCGCGCAGCTTGATGAAGTCGGCATCCTCGGCGTACCCGGCCTGGGTCGCGGAGAGCGTCCCGGTCGAGGTGGTCGCGCCGAAGCGGGCCGCCAGGAAGCGGGCCTGCTCCTCGAGGGGTGCGTTCGGATCACCGACCGCCTGGCACTGCCCGCGGGCGGCACCCTGCGTGCCGTTGTTGTAACCGGTCTGGCAGCGGAAGAACTCGGTGTAGTTCAGCTGCTTGTGGCCGGCACGCCGCTCGAGCAGCCCGGAAATCGTGACCAGGTTGCGGAACAGCGTGATGTCGCCGGACAGCGTCTGGGTGCTGGTGGGCAGCTGCGGCCCGAGGAACACCGACGTGTCGTCCACCATGATCACGTCGGCCGGAGTCAGCACGCGCTGCTGGCCCGGGTTCACGATCTCGTAACGACGCCCGAAGAAGCCGCCGGTGGGGAAGCCCTGCTTGTGCTGCTGGTTGCCGCGGTTGAACACGATCGGCTGGATGTCCTCGCCCAGGTCGATGATCTCGTTGTCCAGGGTCGTGGCGGACAGCCGCAGGTTCGCCGACGCTTGCGGGATGTTGAGCACGCGCGCGTTCAGCGCCAGCTCCATGCCCCAGTTCTTGACGCTGCCCAGGTTGTCGAAGATGGAGCCGGTGGTCGCCGCGTCGCCGGTCAGGCCGTACGAGGCCGGCAGCGGGCGGTTGACCAGTGCGTCCACCGACTTCTTCGTGAAGCGGGTGAACTCGATGGCGACCCGGTCCGAGAGCACGCCGGCGTCGAAGCCGAACTCGAACTCGGTGGTGCGCTCCGGCTTCAGGTCCACGTTGCCGATGCTGCGCAGGCGGACCGCGGACAGGTCGGTATTGCCGGACGCGACCGCGACCGGCTCGAGCAGCGTCACGGCGTCGCGCACGTTCGGGCGCTGGCCCGACTTACCGTACGCGGCGCGCAGGCGCAGGTTGCTCAGAATGTCGGTCTCCGGGAAGAAGGGCTCCTCGGAGGCGACCCACGAAACGCTCACGCCGGGGTAGTAGATGAAGCCGAACTCCTGGCCGAACGCGCTGTTGTCGTCGCCGCGGACGCTGCCGCTGACGATCAGGCGCTCGCGCCAGTTCAGCTGCTGCTGCAGGTAGGCGCCGATGGTGCGCACCTCGGTGTAGCCCTCATCCACGGAGAACAGCGAGCTGGTGGCGCCGCAGGAGGAGGTCCCCTCGACGATGCCTACGCCGTAGCAGTAGGTCATCTCGAACTGCTCGCGCGAGAAGCTGCCGCCCAGCGTGGTGGTCGAGCCCAGGTCCTCCATCGGCCGGAACGTGCCGACCGCCGCCGCGTTGGTCGTCCAGATGTAATTGTTGGAGCGCTGCGATTGCCGCCAGCCATTGACATAGGAAAAAGAGATCGGCAGCCGGCCCGGCTGGATGGTCGTGCCGTCCTCGCGGGAAAAGAAGTCGAGCCCCACGTTGCCGTTCACCGTCAGCCAGGAAATGGGCTGGTAGTTCGAGGACGCGCCGACGATGAAGCGGTCCACGACCTGGTCGGACTTGTAATTCTCGAGGTCGTCGATGAAGAAGCCGTAGCCGGTGCCGAAGCGCGACCCGGCCGGCGAGCCCGCGCGCTGTTCGGCGGTGGGTACGAACGGGGTCGCGAGCAGGCCGTTGATGAGCGGGCTGAAGATGTTGTTGTCGTTGCCGTTCAGCGCCAGGGTCGAGCGCGTGTAGGCAGCGTTGATGTTCAGCCCCAGGTTGTCGCGGATCCGGGCACCCAGGTTGGTGCGCAGGTTGACGCGGTCCTGCTCGTTGAACGAGATGACGCCCTGCTCCTGGTCGATGTCGCCGGAGACGTAGTACGTCACGACGTCGCTGCCGCCCGAGACGCTCAGGCCGACCTTTGTCCGGTTGCCTTTCACGAACGGGCTGAGCCCGGGCGCGGTCAGCGGCGTGAGCGTCAGGATCTCGTCCTGCCGGCAGCTGCCGTTCGCCAGGTTCGGCGTCGTGCCGGCACCGTAGTTCGGGCAGAACCGGAACGGGCGCGAGGTGGAGCTGCCCTCGTTCAGGTTGCCGCGTGCCGTGAACAGGTTCGCCGTGTCGGCATTGATCATGTACGGCAGGTAGTTGAGCGGGTAGTCCGTGATGTCCTCGGACGTGCCGAACTCGGTGTAGGCGTGCCAGCGGGTGTTGCCCGCCTGGCCGCGCTTGGTCGTGATCAGGATCACGCCGTTCGCGGCCGCGGTCCCGTAGAGCGCCGATGCGGCCGGGCCCTTCAGGATCTCCATGTTCGCGATGTCCTCGGGGTTGATGTCGTTGAGCCGGGAATAATCCTGGCCCCCGACCGCGAAGCCGCCGCGGGTGTTCGAGAACATCACGCCGTCCACGAAGATGAGCGGCTCGTTGGAGAGCGAGATGCTGTTGGCGCCGCGGATGCGGATGCGCTGGGAGGTGCCGATCGAGCCGGCCACGCCCTGCAGCTGCACGCCTGCCGCCCGGCCGACCAGCACGTCGGCCATCTTGGTGATGGGTGCACGCTCCAGGTCGCGCGAGCTGATCGTGGCGGTGTTCGTGCCCAGCTCGCGCTTGCGTTCCACGCGGCCGGTCACAGCGCTCGCGACCACTTCATCGAGCTGGAGGGCGCTCACCCGCAGCGCGATGTCGACGCGTGCCGTCTGGCCCGCCTGTACGGTCACCGGGATATCGGCGCCGGCGAAGCCGAGCACCGTCGCGCGCAGCACGCGCCGGCCGGGGGCGACCCGCAGCAGCAGGAAGGCGCCCTGGTCATTGGTGATCGCGGATTGAGTCGTGCCCACGATCGAGACTTCGACGCCGGAGATCGGCTGTCGCGTCTGCTGATCGACGACGGTACCGGTGATCACACCGGTTTCCTGGGCCGCGAGGTCGGCGGTGGTCACGGCTGCGATCACGCAGATGGCCGCGATCAGCCGGAGAGCTCTGATCATTGTGCGTTTCTCCTGTTTGGCCTCAAAGACGACTGGTTTGGGACGCCAGTGACGAACATGAGCCCCTCTCGTTGATGTGTGCGCCTCCCGTCGTTCGAGGGTTGGCAACGAAGCCGTTCGGACGTGTCGGGCAACACGGGTGCGGGCGACCGCCCGCCTGGGTAAGAGCGCATTCCCGGCCTCGGGAAGCCGCACCCTTCCATGCGACCATAACGCGCCTGGAAGGCCTTCTGTGACAGACTGCCTCTGGCCGGGGACGAACGCCACGAAAATGCAGTCGGAAGCGGGATCCCGAAAGGGGCTTCCGGTGTAGCGGCCCCTGATCGCGGAACACGCCACTGGCGATGTGCCAGGGCGGCTGTCATCGTAGCGTCAGGGCCGCGGAGCCCGCGGGCCCGGGGTTCCCCTCCCCGCACCCCAGACTGACCATGTCCCCACGCGCCGTCCCGATCGCCGCCATCCTGCTGAGTGCCGCCCTGCTGACGCCCGCGGGACTGCCGGCGCAGCGTGTGAGCGGCCGGGTCGTCGACGAGGCGGCCGCGCCGCTGCCCGACGTTGCGATCCAGCTGCAGGGCCGACCGGGGGCGCAGCCCCTCAGCACGGTCACGGATTCGGCGGGGGGCTTCCTGCTGCTGCTGCCGGGGCCGGGCACGTACCAGCTCACGGCGAGCCGGCTCGGCTACCGGATGGTGGGGCCGAGCAGCGTCCAGGTGGGCGCCGGCGAGGAGGTGGGGCTGCTGGTGCGGATGGCGGTCGACGCGGTGGCGCTGGAGCCGGTGGAGGTGGTGCTGCGGCGGCGGGTCGGGACCATGACCGACCAGATCTACGAGCGGATCGCGCAGCTGCGGGCGCGGGGTGTGGGCCGGGCGCTGACGCGGGCGGACATCGAACGGACCGCGCCGCAGAGCGTGGGCCGGGCGATCAGCAACATGTCGGGACGGATCAGGGCCGTGGAATCCCCTCAGCTGACCGTGAACACAGTCTGGGTCCGGGGAGCCCCGACGTGCGCCCCCGCCATGTTCATCGATGGCTTCCGGGTCAACCACCGGCCCATGAACGTGAACATGCTGATCGATCCGCGGCAGGTCGAGGCGGTCGAGCTCTACATCGGCTCTGCCCAGGCGCCGGTCGGCTTCACGGATCCGCAGGGGTGCGGCTCGGTGCTGATCTGGAGCCGGCGCGAGGCGCCGGGCCAGGCCCGGCCGAACAGCTGGAAGCGTTACGCGCTCGCAGGCGCCGTGGTGGTGGGACTGCTGCTGCTGGTCAACTGAGCCGGTGGGCGCGGCAGCGCCGCCTGGTGGGGCGCGCCTCAGGCCAGGCAGGTCACTTCCAGCAGGAGGCGCCGCCAGCTCGGGGTATCCTGCCCTTTCACGCGCACCGCGCGCGCGCACGCCCGTCCGCCTGCGAGCAGCCAGCGACAGAGCCAGTACTCGATCTCAGGCGGCAAATGGCCGATGACGTCGCCGCCGGGCAGGTGCACCCATACGCCCGGCTCGTCGTCGGTGGGCGGTCCGGGGATGAGGATCAGCTCATCCCCGGGCCGCAACCGGTCGAGGTGCGCGGCGCGGTCGCAGAAGACGGTCCCGTGGACGGTGGCCCGGAAGCAGGCAGGGCGGTCGGCGGGCAGCGGCGGACAGCTCATACCCCAAGATAGCCATTGCCGCCCGAACCGTTCCAGAGCGCTGCCCCGGTCGCGACCGGGGGCCGGCAGCGAGATCAGCGTGTGCCCGCGGAGCGTACAATTCCTATATTGCGCACATGAATTACGTCTATCTCGACCACGCCGCGACGACCGCGACCCGGCCGGAAGTACGCGAGGCCATGGCGCCCTTTCTGGGCGACCGCTTCGGGAACCCCTCCAGCATCCATCGCTACGGCCGGCAGGCCCGCAACGCGCTCGAGCAGGCGCGCGAGCGGGTGGCGGCGGCCCTGGGCGCGAAGCGTCGCGAGATCATCTTTACGGGCGGCGGCACGGAGGCCGACAACATCGCCGTGCTCGGCCGCTGGCGGGCGCACTGCCAGAGCGTCGGGGCTCATGGTGCCGTCGTGTGCAGCGCCACCGAGCACAAGGCGGTGCTGGCCGCCGCCCGGCAGGCCGGCGAAGAGGGCGCCGAGCTGATCCTGCTGGGAGTGGACGAGCACGGTCGCGTCGATGTCGGGGCCGCCGAGGAG
>DATHVV010000130.1:0-15794 GCA_035461105.1 Longimicrobiales bacterium
CCCCCGCAGTTCCCACACCCCCACCCCCACCCCCGCCCGCCGTCAGTCCGTCACCCCGAGCCGCTCCCACATGGCATCCACGCGCGCCCGGACGTCCGGCGTCATCTCGATGACTTCGGGCCACGGCTGCACGCGCGTGACGCCCTCCTCGGCGAGCTTCGCGGTCCCGTCGATCCCCATCTTCGAGCCGTAGGCCGCGCCGCGCGCGGCATGGTCCAGGTCATCGGCCGGGCCGTAGCTGAAGTGGACGTCGCGCTCCGGGTCGATGTTGTTGAGTGCGTACCACCACGTCTCCTGCGGGTTGCGCACGTCGATGAAGTGATCGACGATGACCAGCACCTTGGCGAGGCTCATGAGACCCTGTCCCCAGAGCCCGTTCATCACCTTGCGCGCGTGACCGGGATACTCCTTGCGGATCGCGACCAGCACCAGGTTGTGGAAGATGCCCTCCGCCGGCATGTGGTAATCGACGATCTCCGGCAGGGTGAGCCGCAGCAGCGGCAGGAAGATCCGCTCGGTGGCCCCGCCCAGGTAGAAGTCCTCCATGGGCGGCCGGCCCACGATCGTGGACGGGTAGATCGCACCGGTGCGGTGCGTGATGCGCTCCACGTGGAACACCGGGAACAGGTCCGGCGGCGTGTAGAAGCCGGTATGGTCCCCGAACGGACCCTCCAGGCCGTGCTCCGCGGTCGTGTCCACGTATCCCTCGAGCACGAGCTCCGCCTCCGCCGGGATCCGCAGCGGTGCCGTCGTCGCGTTCGTGACCCGGAGCGGCTTCCTCCGCAGGAACCCGCTGAACAGGTATTCGTCGATCGCGGGGGGCAGCGGTGCGGTGGGCGTATACATCGTGGCCGGGTCGGCCCCCAGCGCGACCACCACCGGCATGCGCCTGATCCCGCGCTCGCGGTGCTTCCGATAGTGCGCCGCCCCGCCCTTGTGCCGCTGCCAGTGCATGAACGTGGTCTTCGGCCCGCTCACCTGCATGCGGTACATGCCGACGTTCTGCACACCCGTCTCCGGGTCGCTGGTGATCACCATGGGCATGGTGATGAAGGGGCCGGCATCCTTCGGCCATGAGGTCATCACCGGCAGTCGGCCGAGATCGACGTCGTCGCCCTCCAGGATCACCTCCTGGCAGGGCGGCCGCCCCGTGAACTCGCGGGGCGGCACCCTGGTCAGCTCGGCGAACTTCGGCAGCAGCTGCACCTTGGCCCAGAACCCCTTCGGGATCGCCGGCTTCACCAGCTCCGCGATACGGCTCGCATGCTCGTCGATATCGGCGACGCCGAGCGCCATTGCCATCCGGCGCCACGAGCCGAACGTGTTGATGGCGACTGGCAGCGCCGCGATGCTGCCGTCCGCCAGGACCGGCTTCTCGAAGAGGAGCGCCTTCCCCCCGCCCGGCTGTTTCATCACGCGGTCGGCGATCTCCGCCATCTCCAGGTGCACGCGCACCGGCTCGCGGATGCGGACCAGCTCGCCGGCACGATCGAGCTCCTCGAGGAAGGAGCGCAGATTTTCCGTGATCATGGGCGGAATGTTGCCGCCGCACCCCGCGCGCACAAGCCGGCGGCACCGCCTCAGCGGGGCGTCCGCCCGGGCCGCAGCCGGGGCAGCAGCGCCGGGACCCGCGCGCGGTACGCCTCCCACTCGGCGCCGAAGTGACGCCGGAAGATCGCCTCCTCGAGGCGCAGCTGGAGCGTGAAGAACACCGCATAGAGGCCCGCGAGCGCGAGCAGGGCCGCGTCGTGAAAGACGAGCGCGGACCCGAAGATGTAGTCGATGACGCCCAGGTAGATGGGGTGCCGCACGATTGCGAACGGACCGCTCGTGATCAGCCGGTGTCCCCGCTGCACGCCCAGCTGCGGCGAGAACAGCCGTCCGAGCGTGCGCTTCGACCAGGCCACGAGCAGCGCGCCGGTGAGCGCGAGGATTGCGCCCGCGATGGCGAGCAGCACGTCGTCCTCGGGCAGCAGCCGCCACCGCCCGCGCACCAGCCACCAGGCGCCGAGCGCGGCGAGCTCGAGCACGCCGAGCACCGCCCGTCCGAAGATCGCGCGCTCCACCCAATCCCGGCCGAACCAGCGCCAGACATCGAGGAACGGCAGGACCAGCGCCGTGGTGGCCATCAGCCACAGGAAGTGGGCGGTGCTCAAGCGTGATCACTCCCGGTCGGCGGCAGGGCGGTGCGCGGACCGGGCACGCCGCCTAGCGCACCTGCAGCGTGGTTTGCATGCCGCGGTCCGCGTGCGCCTCGCCGCCGCTCGCGAGCGGGCAATAGACGTGGTAGGTGCCGGGCGGCAGCACCACGCTCAGGGTGATCGCCTCGCCCGGCTGGATCGGCTCGGTGCGCCATTCCTGGCCACCACCCTCGATCTCCAGGGCGTGCGGCTCCACGCCGTTGTTCTCGACGTCGATCGACACCGTCCCGGACGCGACCTGCTGCTGACTGAGCACCACCTGCCATTCGGTGAGGCTGGCCACGAGGCGCGCGGGCAGGGGCGCGCGCGAGACGGTGTCGCCGCTCGCCGCCGCCGCGTCCCGATCCGCCCGCCGCAGGCTCGCATCCGTCTCCTCGACGCAGCCGGCCAGCACGGCCAGCAGCACGAGCACTCCGCCGGTACGGCTCATCGATACCTCCGGCCCCGTTGTGGATGGCACAGCAATGCGTGCAAGCATCGCGCCCTGCGCCGTTCAGCGCACCAGGTGAAAGTGCTCCTGGCGCCGCAGCACCCAGGCGCGCGCGCCGTTCCCGTCGAGCGCGGCTTCCTCCTCGAGCGCAATGCGCACTCCCTGTCCGTCCCACTCGGCGACCGGTACGGTGGCCTGCAGCTCGATCGAGAACCAGGTGTTCGGACGGAGCGGCACGTCGCCCCGGCCCGGTACCCCCTCCTGCCGGTCCCAGAGCCCGATGAGGGGCCCGGCCCCGTGACCGTGGTCCCCGATCGGATGCGAGTAGATCGTGCCCTCGATCCCCTCGGCTCGCATCTGCGCGAGGGCGCGCTGCAGCACCTCGTTGCCGGAGCGACCGACCTCCATCTCGGCGAGCACTATGTCCTGCAGCCGGTTGCCGCGGGCGAGCGCCTGCTGGAGCCCGGCCGGCGGCGCGCTCTCGCCCTCCCGCAGCACGTAACCCATGTGCTGGGTGTCCGTGTTCAGGCCCAGTGCGGTGATCCCGAAGTCCACGTGCAGCACGTCGCCCCGGCGGATCACGGGCGCCGTCGAGTCCGCCATCTCGACGCCGGCACGCTGGACCGTGACCGTGGGGTGGAACCAGGTGCCGAGCCCGAGGTCGTTGACTCGCTGGCGCAGCCACCATACGACATCGGCGGTGCTGGTCGCGCCCGGCTTGATGACCTCCGCGGAGAACGCCGTGCCGATGAGCACGTGCACGTGCTCCTGCATGCTTCGGTACGCGGGCAGCATCTCCGGGAGCCGCTCCTCGATGTACTGGAGCGGGAGCAGCTCGCGGCGCACGACCCGCTCCGCGTAGCGCTCTCCGAGCGCGGCCTGCAGCTGCTCCCATTCGCCCGCGCTCAGCCCGTCCGAGAACGCGAACGTATGGGAGATATCGACCGCGATCGTGCCCGGGTCGCGGGCTTCCACGAGCGGCGTCAGCAGCCGCCACTGCTCCGGCCCGAACGGCTCCGCCGCACGACGCTGCGCGCCGGCCATGCCCATGGCCGCGTGCGCGTCGCGGACGACCTCGTAGAGACCCCCCTGCGTCGAGCCCCCGATGGCAAGCCGCTCGACGCCCGCCTCGCCGCCGCGATCGTGGAACACGTAGATCGTGCGCCGGCGCGCGGCCATGGTGGTGGGTGCGACGAGCGAGAAGAAGACGGGATCTTCGTTGTATTCGCGCACCGGCACGATCCACATGTCCACGCCGTGCTCGCGCAGGAGCCGCGGGAGGACGCGCTCCAGCCGTGCCGACAGCCACTGCTGCTGCAGTACGGCCTGCTCGCGCAGCGTGCCGAACGGTCGCTCCTGCGCCGGTGCTGCGTCGGCGACCAGGAGTAGCGCAAGGGGTAGCATCCGTGCCAGTGTCCGCATTGAGACCCTCCTGGATTTGTCCGGAATGTCGGAGGCTGCCAATTTAGGCCGTGACTACGATTTTTGCATACCTGCGGCCGCTCCTGCGCGCGCGCACTCGCGCGCCGACCAGATTCGCCGACCGGCGCTGCTGCCGGGTGGCGGGGGGGTGAGTGCAAGGGTGAGAACCGGGATACCGACATGGACCGCCGGCGAGTGATCGTCGAGGGTGTGCGCCCCGAGATCGACGGCGGGCGCTTTCCCATCAAGAGAGTGACCGGCGACGAGGTCGCGGTCGAAGCGGACGTCTTCACGGACGGCCACGACCAGGTATCCGCGCGCCTGCTCTGGCGGCACGAGAAGCAGCGGGTCTGGCGGGAAGTGCGGATGAGCCCGCTCGGCAACGATCGCTGGCGCGCCGCCTTTACCGTGGACGCGCTGGGCCGCTACCGCTACAGCGTGGAGGGCTGGGTTGACCACTTCAAGACCTGGCGCGACGACCTGGTCAAGCGGGTCGCCGCCGACCAGGACGTGAGCGTCGACCTGCTGATCGGCGCCGGCTGGATCGAGCAGGCGGCCGAGCGGGCGCGTTCCCGGGACGCGGCCGCGCTGCGCCGCTGGGCGCGATCGCTGCGCATGGAGGATGTGGCCTACACGGAGCGGGCCCGGGCCGCGCTGCAGCCGGAGCTGAGCGACCTCATGGCCGCCTACCCCGATCTGGCGCACGCGACCGCGTGGGAGCACGAGCTGGAGGTGCTGGTCGAGCCGGTGCGCGCCCGCTTCAGCGCCTGGTACGAGCTGTTCCCGCGCTCCGCGGGAGAGACCCCGGGCGCGCACGGCACGTTCCGGGACGTCGAGGCCCGTCTGTCCTACATCAGCGAGCTCGGCTTCGACACGCTCTATCTCCCGCCCGTGCATCCGATCGGCACGACCAGGCGCAAGGGCCGCAACAATGCGGTCGAGGCCGAGCCCGAGGACGTGGGCAGCCCCTGGGGGATCGGCTCGGAAGAGGGCGGCCACAAGGCGATCCACCCGCGGCTCGGCACGATCGAGGACTTCCGCCGGCTGGTGGCGAGTGCCCGCGAGCTGGGCATGGAAGTCGCCCTGGACATCGCGTTCCAGGTCTCGCCCGATCACCCGTACGTGCGCGAGCACCCCGAGTGGTTCCAGGCGCGCCCGGACGGCACCGTGCAGTACGCGGAGAACCCGCCCAAGAAGTACCAGGACATCTACCCCTTCGACTTCGAGTCCGACAACTGGACCGCACTCTGGCGCGAGCTGGAGAGCGTGTTCCGCTACTGGATCGAGCAGGGCGTGCGCACATTCCGCGTGGACAACCCGCACACCAAGCCGTTCCCGTTCTGGGAGTGGCTGATCCGGCAGATCAAGGCGCGTGATCCGGACATCGTGTTCCTGTCCGAGGCGTTCACGAGCCCGCGCCGCATGTACCGTCTGGCGAAGCTCGGCTTCACGCAGTCCTACACCTACTTCGCGTGGCGCAACGACAAGGCGGAGCTGGAGAAGTACCTGCGCGAGCTCACGCGCAGCGACGTCACCGAGTATTTCCGGCCGAACTTCTGGCCGAACACGCCCGACATCCTGACCGAGTACCTGCAGACCGGCGGCCGGCCGGCCTTCATGAGCCGCGTCGTGCTGGCCGCGACCCTGACCGCGAACTACGGCATCTATGGCCCGGCCTACGAGCTCATGGAGCACCTGCCCCGTGACCCGGGCAGCGAGGAGTACCTGGACTCCGAGAAGTACCAGATCCGGGAGTGGCCGCTCACGCGCCCTGACAGCCTGCGCTTCTTCATCGCGCGCCTGAATCGCGTCCGCCGCGAGAACCCGGCGCTGCAGGATGACCGGACGCTGCGCTTCCACCGGATCGACAGCGAGCGGCTCATCGCCTACAGCAAGGCGAGCGGCAGTGCGCCGGTCCACTCGCTCAACCCGTACGGCGACACGCTCGGCGAGCCGCACGTCACGCCCCGGGCCGGGTCGCCGGAGAACAACGTCATCCTCACGGTCGTGAACCTGGATCCGCGGGGCACGCACTCCGGCTGGGTCGAGCTGCCGCTCGCCGAGCTCGGCATCAGCCCGCACCGGCCCTTCGAGGCGCACGATCTGCTGAGTGACGCGCGCTACACCTGGAACGGCGCCTGGAACTACGTCGAGCTTAACCCCCACGTCGTGCCGGCCCACGTGTTTCGCCTGACCCAGGCGGCCGACCCGAGAAAGGAATGATGTCCACCCCGACCCGTAACCGGCAGCGCGCCAAGCGGCGCGGCGACGTGCGCGACCCCCTCTGGTACAAGGACGCGATCATCTACGAAGCGCACGTGCGTGCCTTCTTCGACAGCTCGGCCGACGGCATGGGCGACTTCCGGGGACTGACCCACCGCCTGGACTACCTTCAGGATCTGGGCATCACCGCGGTCTGGCTGCTGCCGTTCTATCCATCACCCTGGCGCGATGACGGCTACGACATCGCCGATTACGCCGACGTCCACCCCGCCTACGGTGCGCTGCGCGACTTCAAGGAGTTCCTGCGCGAGGCGCACCGCCGCGAGATCAAGGTCATCACCGAGCTGGTCATCAATCACACCTCGGACCAGCACCCCTGGTTCCAGCGCGCCCGGCGCGCCAAGCCGGGCACGCCGGCCCGCGACTTCTATGTCTGGACCGATGACCCGTCGCTGTACAAGGAAGCGCGCATCATCTTCAAGGACTTCGAGTCCTCGAACTGGGCGTGGGACCCGGTCGCGAACGCCTACTACTGGCATCGCTTCTACTCGCACCAGCCGGACCTGAACTTCGACAATCCGGCCGTCCATGAAGCCATCTTCAAGCTCATGGACTACTGGTTCGAGATGGGTGTGGACGGCATGCGCCTGGACGCGATCCCGTACCTGTACGAGCGCCCGGGCACGAACTGCGAGAACCTGCCGGAGACGCACGACTTCCTGAAGAAGCTGCGCGCGAACCTGGACGCCAAGTTCGAGGGGCGCATGTTCCTGGCCGAGGCGAACCAGTGGCCCGAGGACACCGTTCCCTACTTCGGCGACGGCGACGAGTGCCACATGAATTTCCATTTCCCGGTGATGCCGCGGCTGTTCATGTCGATCCAGATGGAGGACCGCTTCCCCATCATCGACATCCTGAAGCAGACGCCACCCATCCCGGAGAATTCGCAGTGGGCGACGTTCCTGCGCAACCACGACGAGCTGACCCTCGAGATGGTGACGGACGAGGAGCGCGACTACATGTACCGCATGTTCGCGCACGACCCGCAGGCCCGCATCAACCTGGGCATCCGCCGCCGGCTCGCGCCGCTGCTGCAGAACAACCGTCGCAAGATCGAGTTGATGAACGCCCTGCTCTTCTCGCTGCCGGGCACTCCCGTGCTCTATTACGGCGACGAGATCGGCATGGGCGACAACATCTACCTGGGCGACCGCAACGGGGTGCGCACGCCCATGCAGTGGAGCGCCGACCGGAACGCCGGTTTCTCACGCGCCAACCCGCAGCGCCTGTATCTGCCCGTGATCGTCGATCCGGAGTACCACTACGAGACGGTCAACGTCGAGGCGCAGCAGGCCAACCCCAGCTCACTGCTCTGGTGGACGAAGCGCCTGATCGCGCTCCGCAAACGGTTCCGGGCTTTCAGCCGGGGCACGATCGAGTTTCTGTACCCGGACAACCGCAAGGTGCTTGCGTTCCTGCGCTGCTACGATGGCGAGCGCATCATGGTGGTGGCGAACCTGTCCCGCTTCGCGCAGTACGCCAGCCTCGACCTCCAGCACTACCGCGATCACGTGCCGGTCGAGCTGTTCGGCATGTCGGATTTCCCGCGGATCACGGCGCAGCCCTACCAGCTCACGCTCGGGCCGCACTCCTTCCTCTGGTTCCAGCTCAGAGCCGCGGGCCGGCCGGGCGTCAGCAGCGCGGAGCAGCGCGCCGCGCGGCCGCGGCTGGACGCGCCGGCCGGCTGGGATCGGCTGCTGGAGCGGCGCAGCCCATTGACGGCGCGGCTGCCGGAGTTCCTGGGAGCGCAGCGCTGGTTCCAGGGCAAGGCCCGCCCGCTTCGCAACATGGCGATCGCGGACACTGCCGAAGTGCACGTGCCGGGGGAGACGCACCGTATCGCGTTCGTGCGCGTCGAGTATGTGGAAGGCGAACCGGAGCTGTACGTGCTGCCGCTCACGGCCGCCAGCGGCGAGGCTGCCACGCGGCTGCAGGCGAACTGGCCGGACATGATCCTGGCGGACCTGGAGCAGGGACCGGAGGAGGCGCCTGCCGTGCTCTACGACGGACTCGCCTCGGCGCGCCTGCAGCGCGCCCTGCTCGAGCTGGTGCGCGGGCGGCGTCGGGTGAAGGCCGGCCAGGGCGATCTGGTCGGAACGGCGTACGCCGGGCTGCCGCGCGGGGCCGAAGCCGAGGAGATCGGCTCGCGCCTGCTCGGGCGCGAGCAGTCGAACACCTCCGTGCTGTTCGGGCGGGAGCTGGTCATGAAGGTGTACCGCCGCGTCGAGGACGGCACCAGCCTGGACCTCGAGCTGGGCCGGTTCCTCTCGACCGCCGGGTTCCGGCACACGCCCGCCGTGCTCGGCGCGCTGGAGTATCGCGTCGGAGAGCGCGCGCGCACCATCGCGATCGTGCAGGAGTTCGTGCCCAACGAGGGCGACGCCTGGGGACTCACGCTGGACGCGGTCGCGGAGTTCCAGGAGCGCGCGGCCGCGCTCTCGCAGGAGGCTCCAGCCGTCGATACGGGTACGGCGGCGCTGCTCGCACTCGCCACCCGTCCGGCCACCGACGAGGTGCTCGCCCTGATCGGCGGGGTGTATCTCGAGGAGGCGCGCCTGCTCGGCCAGCGCACGGGCGAGATGCACATCGCGCTCGCGTCCGACCGCGCAGACCCGGCCTTCGCACCCGAGCCGTTCACGCTCTTCTACCAGCGCTCGCTGTACCAGTCGATGCGCAACCTGGCGGGGCGGACCCTGCAGCTGCTGAGCTCGGCGGCGTCGCGGCTCTCGCCGCCGCTGCAGAAGCAGGCCGCGGAGCTGGCCGCTCACGAGAGCCTGATCATGACGCGCTTCCGGCGCATCGTGCACCACCGGGTCGGCGGCATGCGCATCCGCGTGCACGGCGACTATCATCTCGGGCAGGTGCTCTTCACCGGAAACGACTTCGTCATCACCGACTTCGAGGGCGAGCCGCTGCGGCCGCTCAGCGAGCGCCGGCTCAAGCGCTCGCCGTTGCGCGACGTGGCCGGCATGCTGCGCTCGTTCGATTACGTCGCCCACTCCGCCCTGCTCGAGCGCGCCAGCCGGGAGCTCCATTCGGCGCAGGAGCAGCGGCAGCGCGCCGCCTGGTCGTCGTACTGGTACGTGCACGCCGCCGCAGCATTTCTGCGCGGGTACTTCTCGGCCACGGCCAACGCGGCATTCCTGCCGCCGGACGTGCACGAGCTGACCGAGCTGCTCGACGGCTACCTGCTCGAGAAGGGCCTGTACGAGCTGAGCTACGAGCTGAACAACCGGCCGGACTGGGCGGCGATTCCGCTGCGCGGCGTGCTCGAGCTGCTGGAGCAGGCTTGAGCCGGGCGAGTGCTTCCCGCCGCGAGCTGACCGCGCTTGCGCGCCTGTACGGAGTGCAGACGTCCTACGAGGACGTGGGCGGAGTGCGCCGGCACGCGACCCCGGAGGCCCTCTTTCTCACGCTGCGTGCGCTGGGCGCACCGCTCGCCGCCCCGGCCGCCGCGGGCGAAGCGCTGCGTGCGGCCCGAGCGAGGCTCGAGGCCCGGGTGACCGATCCCGTGCATGTCGCCTGGGGCGGCCGTCTCGCGGCGCTGCACCTGCGCGTACCGGTGCGCGCGGCCCGCACGCCTGCACGGCTCACGCTGCGCCTGGACTCGGGGGAGACCCGCACCTGGCGCGCGCCCTTCGAGCCGGCCGCGCGCGGCGCGCTCGCTGGATACCGGCTACCCGTGTCGGGACCGCTGCCCACCGGCTACCACGAGCTGGAGATCGAGACCCGCAGGCAGACCGTCCGGACGCGCATCCTGTCCGCACCCCGGCACATGCACGCGCCCATGGCGGAGATATCGTGGGGCGCGTTCGCGCCGCTTCATGCCCTGCGCACCGCGCCCGATGAGGGGATCGCGGACTACGGTGACCTGGCCCGGCTTGCGCGGTGGATCGGCAGCCTGGGCGGGCGCTGGATCGGCACGCTGCCGCTGCTCCCGGCATTCGTCGATCAACCGTTCGAGCCGAGCCCGTATTCGCCCGTGAGTCGCCTGTTCTGGAACGAGCTCTATGTCGCGCCCGGATCGCTGCCGCACGGCCGCGGAGCGCCGATCGCCGCCGGCCCGGCAGCGTCCCCGGAGCTCGTCGACTATCGGGCGGCGGGACGGCGGCGGCGCGACCGGGTGCAGGCCGCCGCAGCCTGGTTCTTCCGCGCTGCCGAGCCCGCGGAGCGCGCCGAGCTCGAGCAGTTCATCGCCGCCCGGCCCCGCCTGCTCGACTACGCGCGCTTCCGGGCCGCCTGCGACCGCAGGGGCACCGGCTGGCACTCCTGGCCGTCGCCCATGCGGGCTGGCCACCTCGTGCCGGGCGACTTCGCGCCGGAGGACGAGGACTATTACCTGTACGCGCAGTGGCAGGCGGAGCGGCAGCTGGCCGCGATCGGCACGGGCGCGCGCAGTGGCGGAGCGGCGCTCTACCTGGACCTCCCGCTGGGTGTGAACCCGGACGGCTATGATGCCTGGCGCTTCCGCGACGTCTTCGTTGAGGGCGCGTCCGCGGGGGCACCGCCGGATGCGCTCTTCACCGGCGGACAGGACTGGGGCTTCCGGCCGCTCCACCCGACCCGGCTCCGCGAAACCGGCTACGCCTACCTGATCGAGTCGCTTCGCCACCATCTCCGCCACGCCCGCATGCTCCGGCTCGACCACGTGATGTGGCTGTTCCGCCTGTACTGGATCCCGGCCGGCCTGAGCGCGCGCGACGGCGTCTACGTGCAGTACCCGGCGGATGAGCTGTTCGCGGTCCTGGCCATCGAGGCGGTCCGCCACCGCGCCCGCATCGTGGGCGAGGATCTCGGTACGGTGCCGCGCGCGGTTCGCACCGCCATGGAGCGCCGTCGCGTCCAGCGCATCTACGTCGTGCAGTACGAGCTGCAGCCCGATGCGCCCGAGCTGCTCGGTGCCGTGCCGCGCAACGCAGTGGCCAGCATCAACACCCACGACATGCCGACGTTCGCCGGCTTCCTGCGCGGCACCGACATCGACGACCAGCTCGACCTGGGACTCATCGATGCGGCCGGGGCACAGGAGTCCCGCGCCCGACGCGCCGACCTGATCGCACAGCTCGCCGAGCACTTCGATGCCGCGCCCGAGCCGGCCGCACTGCTGCGCGCGCTCCTCATGCACCTGGCGGTCAGCGACGCGCGCACTGTACTCGTCAATCTCGAGGACCTGTGGCTCGAGACGGAGCCGCAGAACGTACCCGGCACGTCCGGTGAGCGACCCAACTGGCGGCGCCGCTTCGAGCGCACGCTGTCGCAGATCGAGTCCGACGCGCAACTCGCCGTACTGCTCGGCGAGCTCGATGCTCTGCGTCGCGCCCCGCTCGCCGCCACCATCACGGAATGAGCCATGCCCGATAGCAAGCCGAGAAAGCCCCGCACGCTGCTCACCAGGGACGACCTGTACCTCTTCAACGAGGGTACGCACCATCGCCTCTACGACCGGCTGGGAGCGCACGTCCGCACCGTGGCGGGCGTGACCGGTACCAGCTTCGCGGTGTGGGCACCCAACGCGGCCAGCGTCTCCGTGATCGGCGACTTCAACGAGTGGGACGAGAAGGAGCATCCGCTCGGCACCGTGGGCGGGTCCGGCATCTGGGATGGCTTCCTGCCCGGGGTCGGACCCGGCAGTCGGTACAAGTACCGGATCACCTCCCGCAACAACGGATACCGCGTGGACAAGGCGGACCCGTTCGGGTTCCGCCACGAGGTACCGCCGGCCACGGCGTCGATCGTGGCGGACCTCGGCTACGAGTGGCAGGACGCCGAGTGGATGCATCGCCGGCGGGAGCACAATGCGCTCACGGCACCGCTGTCGATCTACGAGCTGCACCTGGGCTCGTGGCGCCGGCGCGAGGGGCGCGTTCTGAGCTATCGCGAGATCGCCGAGCCGCTCGCCGACTACGTGCTCCAGCTCGGCTTCACGCACGTCGAGCTGCTGCCGATCATGGAGCACCCGTTCTACGGCTCGTGGGGCTACCAGACCACAGGATACTTCGCACCGACCAGCCGCTACGGCGAGCCGCAGGACTTCATGTACCTGGTGGACCATCTGCACCAGCGCGGCATCGGCGTGATTCTCGACTGGGTGCCATCGCACTTCCCCGGGGACCAGCACGGTCTCCACTACTTCGACGGCACATCACTGTTCGAGCACGCGGACCCGCGCCAGGGCTTCCATCCCGACTGGAGCAGCTGGATCTTCAATTATGGCCGGCACGAGGTGCGCAGCTTCCTGCTGAGCAGCGGCCTCTTCTGGCTGGACCGGTATCACGCGGACGGGCTGCGCGTCGATGCGGTCGCGTCGATGCTCTATCTCGACTATTCCCGCGGGCCCGGCGAATGGATCCCCAACGAGTACGGCGGCCGGGAGAATCTGGAGGCGATCCAGTTCCTGCGACGCTTCAATGCCGATGTCTACCAGCAGCACCCCGATGTGCAGACCATGGCCGAGGAGTCGACTGCCTGGCCCATGGTCTCACGACCCAACTACATCGGGGGCCTCGGCTTCGGCATGAAGTGGGACATGGGCTGGATGCACGACTCGCTCGACTACTTCGGCCGCGATCCGATCTACCGCCGTTACCACCACGGACGGCTCACGTTCCGGGGTATCTACGCGTTCACCGAGAATTTCGTGATGCCGCTGTCGCACGATGAGGTCGTGCATGGCAAGGGCTCGCTGCTCGGGAGAATGCCGGGCGACGACTGGCAGAAGTTCGCGAACCTGCGGTTGCTGCTCGGCTACATGTTCACGCTCCCCGGCAAGAAGCTGCTGTTCATGGGCGGCGAGTTCGGACAGTGGCGGGAATGGAATCACGACGCCGAGCTGCAGTGGGAGCTGCTCGAGCATGCCAGCCACCGCGGCCTGCAGCGCTGGGTCTCCGACCTGAATGCCTTCTACCGCGCCGAGCGAGCCACGCACGGCACCGACTTCGACCCGGCCGGGTTCGAATGGATCGATGCGGATGATGCGCTCAACAGCGTGCTCAGCTACGTACGGCGCGCTCCGGGCGGTACCGCCGAAGGCGACAGCGACGAGCTCACCATCATCCTGAACGCGACGCCCCTGGTGCGGCCCAATTACCGGATCGGAGTGCCGCACGCCGGCTACTGGCAGGAGGTGCTGAATAGCGACGCCGCGATCTACGGCGGCAGCGGCGTCGGCAATCTGGGCGGCGTCCACTCGACGCCCATACCCTATCATGGCCGCATGCACTCGCTCAACCTGACGCTGCCGCCACTCAGCGTGCTCGTGCTGCGGCGCGGTACCGAGGAGCCTGCGTGACGCCGCTGACCGCGACCGGCGCTCCGCCCACACCGTGGGCCCCGCCCGCGCACCTGGGTGCGCGGGTGCTGGCCGGGGGGCGCTGCTCGTTCCGGGTCTGGGCGCCGCGCTGCGACCAGGTGCGCGTACGCCTCCATGAGGACGCGCGAACCGTCCCGCTCGAGCGCGCGGAGCGCGGGTATCACGAGGCGATCATTGACCGGGTCGAGGCGGGCGCGCGCTACACGCTGCTGCTGGACGATGGCACCGAGCTCCCCGATCCCGCTTCACGCGCCCAGCCGGACGGCGTGCACGGAGCCTCAATGCTGGTTTCCGACGCGTTTCCCTGGACCGACGGCGGCTGGCGCGGGCGGCCGCTCGAGCAGTACGTCATCTACGAGCTGCACGTCGGCACCTTCACCGCGGAGGGCACCTTCGATGCCGTAATCCCGCGTCTCGCCGCGTTGCGCGAGCTGGGCATCGCCGCGATCGAGCTGATGCCGATCGCGGAGTTTCCGGGTGGCCGCAACTGGGGATATGACGGTGTGTTTCCGTTCGCCGCGCAGAGCACGTACGGCGGCCTGGCCGGCCTGAAGCGGCTGGTGGACGCCGCCCACGCCGCCGGGCTGGCGGTCGTGCTCGACGTCGTCTACAACCACCTCGGTCCCGAGGGGAACTACCTGCCCCGTTACGGCCGGTACTTCACCGACCGCTACCGTACCCCCTGGGGTGATGCCCTGAACTTCGACGGGCCCGACAGTGACGAGGTGCGGGCCTTCTTCATGGCGAGCGCGTTGCAGTGGCTCGACGAATGTCACATCGACGCACTGCGCCTGGACGCCGTGCACGCGATTCTCGACCACTCGGCCTATCCGTTCCTGCGTGAGCTGGCCGACACCGTGCGCGCACGCGCGGCCGAGCTCGACCGGCACATCCTGCTGATTGCCGAGAGCGATCTCGCCGATCCGCGCGTGATCCGGCCGCCCGAGCGTGGCGGCCTCGGCATGCACGGGCAGTGGGTGGACGACTTCCACCACGCGCTGCACGCGCTGCTCACCGGTGAGCAGCAGGGCTATTATCGCGACTACGGCTCGCTCGAGCATTTTGCCCGGGCGTGGCGCGAGGGCTTCGTCTATGCCGGGGAGTATTCCGAGTTCCGGAGCCGCCGCCACGGGCAGCCGGCGCCCGACGTGGCGCCCTCACAGTTCGTCGTGTTCACGCAGAACCACGACCAGGTCGGCAATCGCCTGGCCGGCGACCGGCTGAGCACGCTGGTTGGCGTCGAGGCCCTCCGGCTGGCCGCCGCAGCTACCCTCCTGACGCCCTACGTGCCGCTGCTGTTCATGGGCGAGGAGTACGGCGAGACGAGGCCGTTCCCGTACTTCGTGAGCCATGCCGACCGGGAGCTGGTGAGTGCCGTCCGCGAGGGGCGCCGCGACGAGTTCGCCGCGTTCGGCTGGGAGAGCGAGCCGCCCGATCCTCAGGCCGAGGCGACGTTCCGGAGCGCCGTGCTCGCCTGGGAGCGGCGCGACCATGGCCCGCACGCGGAGCTGCTCGCTCTCTACCGCCGCCTGCTCGAACTGCGCCGGACGGAACCGCTGCTGCGGCGCGCCGAGCACACCGAGGTCACGGTGCACGAGCCCGCCACCGGCGCCGCCGTGTTGCGGATCCTGCGCGCCGCCCCGGAGCGCGCCCTGCTGCTGCTGCTCAACTTCGGCGTCGTCCCCGCTCGCGCGGAGCTGCCGCGCGGACGGTGGCGAACGCTGCTCGCCACTGCCGACGACCGCGCCGCCGGTGCGGCCGGCGACACGCTCACGCTCACCGATGCCGCCGAGCTGCCGGGCACCAGCGCGCTGCTGCTCGGACGTGAAGGAACATGACCCAGCGCCAGATCTGCATTCATGGCCACTTCTATCAGCCGCCGCGCGAGAATCCCTGGCTCGAGGCCATCGAGCAGCAGGACTCGGCCTACCCGTACCATGACTGGAACGAGCGCATCACCGCCGAGTGCTACGGGCCGAACGCCGAGGCTCGCATCCTCGATGACCGGGACCGCATCGTACGCATCGTCAACAACTACGCGCACATCAGCTTCAACTTCGGCCCGACCGTGCTGTCGTGGATGCGTGAGCACGCGCGCGAGACCTACGACATCATCCTGCGAGCCGACCGGGAGAGTGTGGCGCGCTTC
>DATHVV010000131.1:0-26567 GCA_035461105.1 Longimicrobiales bacterium
GTTGGAGCGCACGGCACGGGCAGATGCAGGATGCAAACCAGCTTTGCGCGGCGGAACGCGCCTTGCTCCGGGTGGCGATTACTGTGAACCGGGGAGGACCTTTGGCGTCATCGAAGCAGCGCACCGTGCCGACCGAGCCGCAGCACCTCTACAAGCTCGCCGGACTGCTCTTCCTGCTCGCGCTCGCGCTCCGCTACTTCGATTCGCTCGCGCGCGTGCTGCTGCTGATCTACGCCGCCGCGATCCTGGCGGTGGCGCTGAACACGTTCGTGCGCCGGATCCCGGTGAAGCGGCCGTGGGCTGCCGGGATCATCGCCGTGGCCCTGCTCGGCGGGCTGGGTAGCGCGCTCTGGTTCGGCGGGCTCACCGTGATCCGTCAGCTCCAGAGCCTGGCCGCCTCCATTCCCCAGATTCGCGAGGGACTTGCCGAATGGGGCGCGTGGCTGGAGGAGCGCCTCGGCATCGACGCCGCCCCGATCGGGGCTCGCGCCGAGGCCCTGGTGCGTGGCTTCTTCGAGAACCTCGAGGGCAGTGACATCCTGACCGGCACGGGCGGGGTCCTCGAATGGCTCGCGATCCCGCTGCTCGTGCTGTTCGGAGGACTGTTCGCGGTCGGCCGCCCGAACGACCGCCTGCTGCTACCCTTCCTCCGGGTGATCCCGGAGTCGCGCCGACCCGCGTTCGAGCAGATGCTGGAACGGCTCGGCGAGCGGCTCAAGGGCTGGATCACCGGTACGCTCGTCTCCATGACCACGGTGGGCATCCTGGCGACGATCGCGTTCTACCTCATCGGCGTGCCCTACGCCCTGCTTTTCGGGGTGATCAACGGCCTGGGCGAGTTCGTGCCCATCCTGGGAGCATGGGTGGGCGGCGTGCCCGCGGTCATCGTCGCGTTCCTGGACGACCCGGTGAAGGGACTCTGGGCCGCGATCGCGATCGTGGCCATCCAGCTGCTCGACTCGCAGCTGATCATGCCGCTCGTGATGTCGAAGATGGCGGACGTGCACCCGTTCGTGACGCTGTTCGCGATCGTGCTGTTCGGCAGTCTGTTCGGATTCCTCGGCGTGCTGCTCGCAGTGCCGCTCGTGCTCTTCTTCTGGACCGTGATCGAGACGCTCTGGGTCGAGCACGCCCTGGACGCCGGCGACGACTACATCCCGCCGGTCGTGACGGAGTAGCGAACCGCCCGGCCGGCGGCGCGGCCCCGGTCGCGGTACGCGGCTCTCGCCGGCCTGCCGCACTGCGTGTTACTTTCGGCGCTCCCGCCCCCTGCACCGCAAAACGCCCATGCACCGACGGCTGCTGAACCGCATCAAGTTCGTGCTCGAGCGCCTCATGGTGCGGGGTGCTCGCTATCAGCTCCTCGTGGTCGCCGCGGTGATCGGGCTGGTTTCGGTGATCGCCGGGGGTCTCGTCTACTGGTGGGGTCACGAGTGGCCGCTCGGCCTGGGTGACTCGCTCTGGTGGGCGTTCCTCCGCCTCACCGACCCGGGCTACCTCGGCGACGATCAGCTCGAGCAGGTCGGGCTGTTCGCCGTCATCGTCTCCACCCTGCTCACCGTCGCCGGCTATGTCCTGTTCCTCGGCGCGCTCGTCGCCATCCTGACACAGTGGCTGATCGAAGCCATGCAGGACCTGGAGAGCGGGCTCACGCCGATCGCGCTCAACAACCACATCCTGGTGCTCGGCTGGACGAACCGAACGCCGACGATCCTGCGCGAGCTGCTCCTCTCCGAGGGCCGCGTGCGCCGCTTCCTCCACCTGCGCCGGGCCCGCAGCCTGCACATCGCGGTGCTCGCCGAAAAGGTCACGGCCGCGCTGCACCACGACCTCCGCGACCGGCTCGGCCGGCTCTGGAACGAGCGGCAGATCACGCTCCGCTCCGGCACGCCGCTGCGGCTCGAGCACCTGCGCCGCGTCGACTTCGCCAACGCCTCCGCGATCCTGCTCCCGGCCACGGATTTCGCGACCGGCGGCGCCGCCGCCAACGACACCCGCATCATCAAGACGCTGCTTTCCATCGCGAACCACACGACCGCCGAGGAAGACGTCCGCAAGCTGCCGCTCGCCGTCGCCGAGCTGTTCGACGCGCGCAAGATCCACGTCGCCCGGCGGGCTTACGGCGGAGCTGTCGAGATCCTCGCGAGCGACGCCATCGTGAGCCGGCTGATCGCGCAGAACGTCCGCCACCCGGGCCTCTCGCGCGTCTACCGCGAGCTGCTCACGCACGGTCGCGGCAACGAGATCTACGTGCGCGCCGGCGGCGAGTACGCAGCACACCGGGTTCAGGATCTCGCCACGGTCTTCCCCGCGGCCATCCTGCTCGGAGTCGTGCGCCGCGACGGGCGCTCCTGGCGCCCGTTCCTGAATCCGCTTGCCGGGTTCACCGTCGAGCCGGACGACCGACTCGTCTTCCTCGCCCGGCGCTACGAGGACACCGCGCCCGCGGCCGCAAGCCGGCCGGGATCGGTCGAGCGCGCCACTGTCGCCCGGCACGAGCGGACGTCGTCCGCGGACCGGCGTATCCTGCTGCTCGGCTGGAGCCACAAGGTGCCGGCCCTGCTCGAGGAATTCGACGCCTATGCCGGCGAGCGCTTCGCGATCGACGTCGTCTCCACGGTGCCGCTGCCCGAGCGGGAGCGCCAGCTGCAGCGACGCGGCTTCGCACCTGAGCGCCTCCGGGTCTCCCAGATCGACGCCGATTACACGGCTCCCGCCGACCTGCAGCGCCTCGACCCGGGCGGCTACGACAACATCGTCATGATCGGCAGTGACCGGCTGGAGAGCGGCGAGGAGTCCGATGCCCGCACCATCCTCGGCTACCTGCTGCTGCGCGAGCTGCTTCCTGGCAGCGGTCGTCCCGAGCTGCTGGTGGAGCTGCTCGACCCCGGCAACGTCGGCCTCTTCCGGCGGCGCGCCGGCGAGGTGCTCATCAGTCCCCTGATCCTGAGCCACATGATGGCCCAGGTCGCGCTGCGCAGGGAACTTCGTTCCGTGTTCGATGAGCTCTTCGGATCACGCGGTGCCGAGATCCAGTTCCGGCCGGCTCGCGAGTATGCGACAGCGGACGCCCGGCGCTTCGCCGACATCCGCATCGCCGCAGCCCGGCGGGGCGAGACGGCGCTCGGGACCGCCACCCCCCAGGAGGGGGCGGGGGGATCCGCCTCCATGGTCTGGCTCAATCCCGCGCCGGAAACGCCCGTGAACCCCGCCACCGACCGGATCCTGGTGCTGACCAACGTGGCCGCGGGGGACCCCGGTCGCTAGGCGACCCGAACACCGGCGTATCCGGCAGGGCAGTGGTGGGCGGAATCCCGGCGATGGACCCGCTCTTGCGGGCTACCAGTAGTTTTCCGTTCTCGCGCACACCTTTCTCGCCGCGCGGGCACCAGCCGGCCGGAGCAGGGCATGATGATTCGACAGACCCCGGAGCCCGCTCCCGAGCAGAGCGCGCCGCCCGTGACTCCCGGGCACGACCCGCTCTTCGAGGGTCCCGGCGAGATGCGCGCGCTCTGTCGCGGCCTCGACTGGTCGGCGACGCCGCTGGGCCCGGTGATCGAGTGGCCGCAAAGCCTGCGTACGGTGTTGGGGATCGTGCTCGGCTCGCGCAACCCGATGTTCCTGTTCTGGGGTCCCGAGCTGATCCAGATCTACAACGACGCCTACCGTCCGAGTCTCGGCCGCAGCGGCCCACCGCCCGCCCGCCATCCGCGCGCGCTGGGCATGGCCGGGCGCGAGTTCTGGACGGATATCTGGGACGCGATCGGTCCGCAGATCGAGCAGGTGCTGACTACCGGAGAGGCGACCTGGCACGAGGATCAGTACCTGCCGATCGAGCGTGACGGGCGGCTGGACGACGTGTGGTGGACGTACACCTACGGCCCCGTCCACGACGACGACGGGCGAGTGAACGGGGTGCTGGTGGTCTGCCAGGAGACGACGCAGCGGGTGCAGGCGGAGCGCGAGACGGAGCGCCTGCTCGACGAGACCGCTGCCGCGCATCGCCGGGTCGAGCAGATCCTGGAGCAGGTGGCCGACCAGCACCTGACGCTGGATGCGGAGTATCGGATCCTGACGGTCAACCGCGCGGCCGAGCAGGCGCTCGGGAGGCCGCGCGAGACGCTGGTCGGCCGGACGTACTGGGAAGCGTTCCCCGCGTCCGTGGGCACGGAGGTGGAGCGGCGATACCGGCGCGCGCTGCAGGACCGCGCCGAGGCTCACTTCCTCCACCACTACCCGGACGAGGGGTACGATCGCCACCTCGAGATCGACGCCTACCCCACCGCAGAGGGCGGGCTCGCGATCTTCTGGCGCGATGCCTCCGAGCGGGTGCGCGCGGAACTGGCGCTGCGCGACAGCGAGGCCCGGCTGCGCGCCATCTACGACGGCACCTACGAGTACATCGGCCTGGTCACGCCGGACGGCATCGTGCTGGACTGCAATCGCGCATCCCTGGAGTTCGCCGGCAACGCCCGCGAGGACGTGGTGGGCCGGCGCTTCTGGGAGACTCCCTGGTTCGCCGCCACGCCGGGAGCCCCGGAGCGGGTGCGCGAGGGCATCCTGCGGGCCGCGGCCGGCGAGTTCGTCCGCTACGAGACCACGCTCCGGCGTCCCTCCGGCGATCCGCTCACGTTCGACTTCTCGCTGCATCCGGTGCGGAACGCGGCGGGCGATGTCGTCGTCATCGTTCCCGAAGGGCGCGACATCACCGAGCGCAAGCGTGCGGAGGAGGCGCTGCGCGAGAGTGAGACGCGCTATCGCACCCTGTTCGAGTCGATGGATGAGGGCTTCTGCGTGATCGAGGTGCTGTTCGACGGCGCGGGCAACGGCATCGATTATCGTTTCCTCGACATCAACCCGGCGTTCGTGCACCATACCGGCCTGGCCGATGCCGTCGGACGGCGCATGAAGGAGCTGGTGCCGGATCACGACGCCCACTGGTTCGAGCTGTACGGTCGCGTGGCACGCACCGGCGAGTCGATTCGCGTGAATGCCGGCGCCCAGGCGCTGGGCCGCTGGTACGACCTGTTCGCGTTCCGGATCGGGCAGCCGGAGGAATGCAGGGTGGCCGTGCTGTTCAAGGACGTGAGCGCCGAGCGGGCCGCGGCCGAGGAGCGGGAGCGGCTGCTGCACGAGCTGGCCCTGGAGCGCGCCCGGCTCGCCGAGGTGTTCCGCCAGGCGCCCACGTTCCTGGCCGTGCTGCGCGGACCGGAGCACGTCTTCGATCTGGTCAACGATGCGTATTACGGCGTGGTCGGCCACCGCGACATCGTCGGCAAGCCGATCATGGCAGCGATCCCCGAGCTGGCGGGACAGGGATTCGTCGAGTTGCTCGACCAGGTGCTCGTCACGGGCGAGCCGTACGTGGGTCGCGAGGTGCCGATCCGCCTGGCGCGCACGCCGGGCACGGCCCCCGAGGAGCGCTACGTCGACTTCGTCTACCAGCCGTTGGCCGGAGCGGACGGCGAGCGTACCGGCGTGGTGGCGCACGGCCACGATGTGACCGAGCAGGTGCTCGCCCGCCGGGAGATCGAGCGACTGCTCGCCGAGAGCGAGAGCGCCCGCGCCGAGGCCGAAGCCGCGAACCGCGTCAAGGCACAGTTCCTCACGACCATGAGCCACGAGCTGCGTACGCCGCTGAACGCGATCGGCGGCTATACCGAGCTGCTGCAGATGGCGGTGCGTGGTCCGCTCACCGCTGAGCAGCGCCAGTTCCTCGATCGCATCCAGCAGAGCCAGCGCCACCTGCTCGGTCTCATCAACGAGGTACTCAACTTCGCGAAGCTCGAGACCGGTACCGTGCACTTCGAGATCGCGGACATGCCGGTCTGCGCCGTGCTCACCGCGGCCGAAGCCCTGGTCGCGCCGCAGGCGCACGCCCGGGGACTGGAGCTGCGCGGAGCGGAGTGCCCGGATTCGCTCACCGCGCTCGGCGATGCCGAAAAGGTGCGCCAGATCCTGGTCAACCTGCTCTCGAACGCCGTGAAGTTCACGGCGTCCGGCGGCCGGATCACGGTGTCGGCGGCAGCCTCGCACGGTCGCGTGCGCATCGATGTGCACGATACCGGAATCGGCATCCCGGCGGACAGGCTGGAAGCGATCTTCGACCCGTTCGTGCAGGTCCGCTCGGACCTCACCCGCCCCTACGAGGGCACCGGCCTCGGCCTCGCCATCAGTCGCGACCTGGCGCGCGGCATGGGGGGCGACCTGAGCGTGGACAGCACGCCCGGCGAGGGCAGCACGTTCACGCTGACTCTGCCGGGCGGCTGAGGGTCATGACTCCGCCCGGCCTCGGCGCCCTGTCTCCGAGTACCGTTGCCGGCCGATTCCGGTAGTCATCGCATACGCTCTTTGTAACAGGTTCGCCGCTGCGATGTGGCGTACTGCGGATCTGCATTGCCCAGGTGCCGGGCCGCGCATTACCATGAGCGCCTGCCAGCGCTTTCTGCACGGTCCGGCACACCTGTCAACAGCCGCAGTCGATGCACTGCGGACGGAGGGGCGGTCGTGGTGAGTTCGGCTGATCTATCCCAGCTGCGCATAGATCGTGGTCCGCGCAGTGGTCCCCCGCTCCGCGCGCGCCGCCTGCTGCTCGCGAGCGCGGTCGCCGTCCTGGCGGTCATCGCCATCATCGCAGCGGTCATCGCGCGCGAGCCCGTGCTCGAGGTGCGCGTCGCGAGCGCTGCGCTTCGGGGCGGCGCGGCCGGCGCCGGGGGGCTTACCGCGAACGGCTACGTGGTCGCGCGCACGAAGGCGTCGATTTCCTCGAAGGTGGCAGGCCGGCTCGCGTTCCTCGGTGTCGAGGAAGGAGATCGGGTCACGGCGGGCACCGTGATCGCGCGCCTGGAGGCGGCCGAGTACGAGGCCATGGCGTCGCAGGCGCGAGCCGAGGTGGCGAACGCCGAGGCCGCGCGGCACGAGGCGGAGGCGGCGGTCGCGCAGGCGGAGCGGGCGCTGGCACGGGCCCGGACGCTGGCCGGCAATGGCCTGATCGCACCGCAGGCGCACGAGGATGCCGAGACCGCAGTCGTGGTCACGCGCGCGCGTCTCGAGGCGGCCCGGGCGCGCGTCGCCGCCACCCGCCACGCACAGGCTGCGGCCGAGGCCACGCTGGAGAACACCAGGGTGCGCGCTCCCTTCACCGGCACCGTGCTGCGCAAGGACGCAGAGGTCGGTGAGGTGGTGGCGCCCTCGGTTGCGGGAGGCGGCCTCACCCGGGGCGCGGTCGTGACGATCGCGGACCTGTCGACGCTCGAGGTGGAGGTGGACGTCAACGAGGCCTACATCGCCGGCATCGGGCCGGAGCAGCCCGCGCTCATCGTGCTCGACGCCTACCCGGCCGAGGCGTTTCCGGGCCGGGTCCGGCAGGTCGTGCCCACGGCCGACCGGCAGAAGGCCACTGTGCTGGTGCGGGTCGCCATCGACAGCGACGACCCCCGCATCCTTCCGGAAATGGGCGCTCGCGTCGTGTTCCAGGACGTCGCCGAAGCGGGCTCCGCGAGCGCGGCGCCGGTGCGCGTCTTCGCCCCAGCCGAGGCCGTGCGCACCGAAGACGATGAGATGGTGGTGTACGTCGTTCGCGAGGATCGCGCGATCCGGGTCGCGGTCGACGCCGCGCCGGTGAGCGGCGGCGAGCGCGAGGTGCGCAGCGGGCTACGGGGCGGCGAGGTGCTGGTGCTGGATCCGCCCGCGGAACTGGAGGACGGCGCGCGCGTGCGCGTCGCCGAGCCTGGAAACCGGTAAGGAGGCACGGCCATGCCGCTGGTCGACGTGCAGGGTGTGAGCAAGGTGTACCAGCGCGACAGCCTGAGCATCCCGGTCCTCGACGCGGTCAGCTTTGCGATCGAGACGGGCGAGTTCCTCGCGCTCATGGGTCCCTCGGGCAGCGGCAAGACGACGCTGCTGAATCTGCTGGCGGGCCTCGACAGACCTTCCGCGGGTCGCATCCAGATCTCCGGCGAGGACATCACGCAGCTGAAGTCCAAGCGGCTGGCGGCGTGGCGGTCGCGGCACGTCGGATTCATCTTCCAGCTCTACAACCTCATTCCCGTGCTCACCGCCCTGCAGAACGTGGAGCTGCCGCTGCTGCTGACCCCGCTCAAGCGCGCGGAGCGGCGGGCCCATGCCGAGACCGCACTGCGCGTGGTCGGTCTCGAGGACCGCATGCACCACTTCCCGCGTCAGCTGTCCGGCGGCCAGGAGCAGCGCGTGGGGATCGCCCGTGCCATCGTGACCGACCCGACGCTCATCCTCGCCGACGAGCCAACCGGCGACCTGGACGCGCGCGCCGCCCAGGAGATCCTGGAACTGCTCGTGCGCCTGAACCGCGAGTACCACAAGACGATCGTGTTGGTGACGCACGATCCGCATGCGGCCGAGCGCGCGAGCCGGTCGCTGCACCTGGAGAAGGGCGCGCTGCTGGAGCAGACCCGCGCGGGGATGCCCGCGGGAGGCGCTTCATGACCCGCACTACCCTGGTGCTGGCCAACCTGCGCCGCCGCCTGCGCCGTACCATTCTCACCGTGCTCGGGCTGGCCGTCGCGCTCTTCCTGTTCGTGTCCCTGCGCACCTTCCTGCACACCCTGCAGACGCTCGGCGATGTCGGCAGCGAATCGCGTCTCGTGATCAGCAACAAGCTGGGCATCGTCTTCCCACTCCCGCTCGCGTATCGCGCCCGGGTCGCGGGCATGGACGGTGTCCATACCGTGAGTCATGCGTCCTGGTTCGGCGGCACCTATGGCGACGGACGCAGCTTCTTCGCAAGCTTCGCGGTCGATCCCGACAGCTACTTCTCCCTTTACCCCGAGATCGTGCTGCCCCCGGAGCAGCGCGCCGCGTTCATGGCGGACCGCACCGGCGCCGTGGTCGGGGTGAAGCTGATGGAACGCTTCGGCTGGAAGCTGCACCAGACCGTCACGCTCAGGGGCACCATCTACCCCGGCGATCACGCGTTCACCATCCGGGGCGTCTATACCGCGGGGAAGAAGGGCTTCGACCAGGGATCGTTCATGTTCCACCATCGTTACCTCGAGGAGCGAACCCGCGACCAGGGGGGCGCCGGCCTCACCGGCTGGTACGTGCTCGGCGTCACCGATCCCGAGCGCGCGCCCGGCATTGCCCGCACGATCGACGCGTGGTACGAGAACTCCTCCGCCCCGACCCGCTCGCAGACCGAGAAGGCGTTCAACCTCGCGTTCGTGGGGCTGTACGGGAACATCGGCTTCTTCCTGAATGCGATCGGCATGGCCGTCGTCTTCGCGATCCTGATGGTGGCCGCGAACACGATGGCGATGTCGGCCCGTGAGCGCTTCAGCGAGATCGCCGTGCTCAAGACGCTCGGTTTCAGCGATGGCGAGGTGATGCGGCTGGTCGTGATCGAGGCACTCGTCATCTCGCTGCTCGGACTGCTGCTCGGCCTGGGCGCCGCCATGCTCGTGTTCAACATCGTTCAGTTCGACCTGGGCGGCTTCGTACCCGGGCTCTCGGTGACCCCGCAGATCGCCGCGATCGGGGCCGGCGTCGCGCTCCTGATCGCGGTGGCGAGCGGCGTAGTGCCCGCCTGGCAGGCGGGCCGGCTGCGCGTCGTCGACGCGCTGAGGTACACGGCATGAAGATCCCGCTCATCTACAACCTGCGCAGCGTTCTGCACCGTCCGGCCACGACGGCGGCGACGGCGCTGGGCGTCGCTTTCGTGGTCCTCACGTTCGTGGGCATGCTGGCCCTCGCCAACGGGTTCCGGGCCGCGCTCATCGCGACCGGCCGGCCGGACAACCTGTTCGTGCTGCGTAGCGGGGCGGACGGCGAGATCTCGAGCGGCATCGGGCGGGACCAGGCGGCGATCCTGCGCGGCTATCCCGAGGTAGCGAAGCTGGCGGATGGCCGGCCGATCGCGAGTGCGGACGTGTACGTGGTGGTGTCCAAGCCGCGCATGGACGGCAGCGAGACCCACATGCCCGTGCGCGGCGTCGGCACCGAGGCCACCCAGGTCCGCGCCGTGCGGATCACGGCGGGCCGTATGTTCGAGGCGGGCCGGGCGGAAGTCATCGTCGGGCGGGGCCTGGCGGGCCGGATGCGTGACACCCGGCTCGGCGATCGGCTCCGGTTCGGACAGCAGGATTTCACCGTCGTCGGTCACTTCGCAGCCGGCGGCGGCGCGTTCGAGTCGGAGGTATGGGGTGACGCGGAAACGCTGATGAGCGTGTTCCGTGGACCCGTGTACCAGTCGATGGTGCTGCGCCTCGCCGACCCGGCGAGCTTCGAGACCGTGAAGGCCCGGATCGAGGGAGACCGGCGGCTGCAGCTCCAGGTAAAGCGCGAGTCCGACTTCTTCGCCGAGCAGTCCAGCCTGCTGGGCAGTGTGCTGCGCTTCATCGCGATCTTCGTGACGGCCATCATGGCCGTGGGCGCAGTGTTCGGCGCGATCAACACGATGGATGCCATGGTCGCGGCGCGCGCGCGCGAGATCGCGCTGCTGCGGACGCTCGGCTTCGGGGGGCGCAGCGTGCTCGCCTCGTTCCTCATCGAGTCCGTGTTCGTCGCGCTGATCGGCGGCGTGCTCGGCTGCATCCTCGCGCTGCCCATCAACGGCATCCGGACGAGCACGACGAACTGGCAGTCGTTCGGCGAGCTGACCTTCGCGTTCCGCATCACCCCGGAGATCCTGCTGCAGGGGCTCGCCTTTGCCGTGATCATGGGGCTGGTGGGGGGACTGCTGCCGGCGTGGCGCGCCTCGCGACAGACGCTCGCGAGCGGGTTGCGGTAATCCCGGGAGCTTCCGTCCGGCATGCGAGATCGGCCGTCAGGCGCAGCTGTCCCGCCCTGACGGCCGATCCTGTCCGTTCTGGTGGGCTGCGACTACGACGTCGGCTGCGGTTCCGGCTGCGGCTGCGTGCTGGCACCGATGTCGGCCGCCGCCTTCCAGGCGCCGTCCACCTTGATCCAGACCGTGACGTAGGTGCCCGTGTCTTCCATCTCGGCCTTCGCGGGATCACTCGTCCAGCGCCACGTGCCGACCTCGTACGCCATCTCACCGGAGTCCGCCACCTTCACCAGGTCGGTCGTCCAGGTCACGGACGAGTTCGGATACTTCGCGTTCTGCTCCGCCACGTACGCCTGCACCGCGGCGGGACCGACGACCGGCGCGTGATTCGCCGGGTAGCTCACCCCGTTCGGTGCGTACATGGCGCCGGCCGCGGCCGCGTCACGGGCACTCGCCGCCTGCAGCCATTCCGCGGATACCTGCCGGATGGCCTGCTCCTCAGCGGCGAGATCGACTTCCGGGTTCGACTGGACCGCGCATCCGGACAGGGCGATGACGGCGAGGTACGATGGGATGAGTGAGTGGCGACGTCGCATGGCATGCCTCCAGCGGGAGAGTTTCGGCGCGTAGATCGCGCCGATCAGCGGACGGGCACGGCGGTCGGAGTCCCCGCTGCAGACGGTCCGGTCGTCAGAGCCGAACGTGACCGGCCAGTATCGCACCCGCGGGTGGACGGCCGCAATGGCACCAACCTCGCCGCCCGCAATCCCGCGGAGCTCCGGTACTCCGAACACCAGCGGAGTCCGGGCGCTCTTGTGATCGTCGCGCCCCACGGCGTACTCTGCCGGGTCGGCGCACCCATGCCTACCTGTCCCATTGAGAGGACCCATGATCCGGCTTGTACCGTCACTGCTCGCGTTCGCCCTGGCGGGGTCAGTCCCGGCCGCCGCCGCGGCGCAGGATGCTGCGCACCAGCGACAGGCCCGTGACGTCTATGCCCGCATCATCGCGTTCCGCACGGCCGCGGGACATGGCCAGGTACCGGCGATGGCGGAGTACATCGCGGAGACGCTGCGCATCGGCGGCGTGCCGGCCAGCGATATGCTCACGCTGCCTCACGGCGAGGCGGTGGCGCTGCTCGTCCGGGTGCACGGTACCGATCGCGCCGCCCGGCCGATTCTCTTCTCCGGCCACATGGACGTCGTGGATGCACGCCCCGAAGACTGGGAGCGCGATCCGTTCACGCTGGTCGAGGAGAACGGCTATTTCTTCGGGCGGGGCACGGGCGACAACAAGGCCGGCATCGCCGCCATGGTGTCCAGCATCCTGCGCATGAGGGCCGAGGGACACTCGCCGCGGCGCACGCTCGTGTTCGCGTTCATCGGTGACGAGGAAACCGGCATGCAGACCACCCGGCTGGTCGCCGCGCACGACTGGGTGCGGAACGTCGAGTACGCGATCAATACGGACGCGGGCGGCGGCAGCGTCAGTGAGGCGGGCACTCCGACGGGATACTGGGTGCAGGGTGCCGAGAAGACGTATGCGACGTTCCGGCTCACCGTCCGCAATCCGGGCGGCCACAGCAGCCGGCCTCGTCCCGACAATGCGATCTATCAGCTCGCGGATGCGCTGCTCCGCATCCGGGAGTACCAGTTCCCGGTGATGGCCAACGCGCTCTCACGCACGATGCTCGGGATTGTCGGCCGGACGCTGTCCGGCGAGACCGGAGCGCTGCTCGTCCGCTTCTCGGAAGACCCGGAGGACGCCGAGGCCGCCGCGGCACTGCGCGGGATGCCGGAATTCGCTCCCGATCTCGGCACCACCTGCGTCGCGACGATGGTCGATGCCGGTCACGCCGAGAACGCGCTGCCCCAGCGGGCCGAGGCGCTCGTGAACTGCCGCATCTTCCCCGGCATGAGCGTCGATTCCGTGCAGCGGACCCTGGTGGGGGTGATCGCCAGCGCCGAGGTGAGCGTGGAGGTGACCGGCAACCCGATCGACAGCCCGGTGTCGGAGCCGCGCGACGACGTGATGGCGGCGATCGCGCGCTCCATCCGCGCCAGGTATCCGGGTCTGCCGATCACGCCCTACCTGGAATCGGGCGGCACCGACGGCCTGGTCTACCGCAATGCCGGGATTCCGACCTGGGCGAGCTCGGGCATCTTCATGAAGGACTCCGACATGTTCTTCCACGGCCTGAACGAGCGGATCCCCGTCGCCTCGTTCTACGACGCACTCGAGCACATCCACGCGCTGGCGCTGGAGCTGGGCGACCGGTGATGCGGAGCGGGAGCCGCGCCGCGGCTCCCGCTCCTCCATCACGCGGCGCGGCGCCCGCCGCAGCGCGGCAACGCAGCGAGCGCTACGGCAGCACCATCAGCAGGAAGACGAACGCGAAGAGACCGACCGTCTCGGCGATCCCCATGGCGATGATCATGAACGCGAGGCCCTGTCCGCCGCCCTCGGAGAGTGCCCGGCACGCGGCCGCGCCGATGCGGCCCTGGAACCACGCGCTGAACAGCTCCGCCAGCCCGCCGGCCAGCCCGATGCCCAGCAGCGCACCGGCGTTGCTCGCGAGCATCTCCGGGTTGTAGATCCGGTCGCGCAGCCCGATCAGCATCAGGATCGCGCCGTAGACGGTCTGCGAGAGCGGCAGCCCGATCAGGATCACGTAGGTGAAGCTGAGCGGCTTCCCCGCCCTGGCCTCCCGCGCCCAGGCGCCCGCAGCCGCCTGGCCGACGATGCCGATGCCAATGGCGCTGCCGATCGCACTGAGTGCCAGCACCAGCCCGAGCGCGAGCTGTCCGGAGAATTCCATCATTGCGATTCCTTGACTGATCCGTCGGAGAAGGGCGCGTAGGCATATCCCGCCCACTGTACGCCGGCGTTGCTGGAAAACTCGAGCACGTTCAGACGAACGCCATGCGCGAAGATGGCGATCAGGATGAGGCCGATGTTGAGCGAGTGGCCGGCTAGCAGGACGACGCCGCCCACCAGCCAGCTACTGGCGTGCGCGGTGTTGGCGGCGAGCAGGTTGAAGGTGGAGCCGAGGTAGTAGCTGGCCAGGCCTACGGCCATCAGCCGGATGTAACTGAGCGTGTCGCTGAACGTGCCCAGCATGGGCAGCAGGCTGCCGGCCAGGCCCATCCCGATGCGGCTGCCGATCGGCTTCTCCGGGTGGCTGAAGCCGACCACCAGCGCCAGACCGGTCGCCAGACCGAGCCCCGCGGCGCGCATCAGCAACGGGCCGTGCTCGCCCCGACCGAAGAACAGGATCCAGATGACGCCGAGCATTGCGGCCAGCACGATGCACCAGCCGAGCTCCATGAGCGCGCGCGGATCGGGCACGAGCGCGAACAGCCGCCGCGCATGCGCCAGGATCAGGTGCGCCGCCCCCAGCACGAAGCAGATCTGGATCAGCAGCGTCCGGGTCTCGTTCTCGCTGCCGCGCACGACCTGCAGCAGCCCGAGCCCGCGGCCGAGCAACGCGATCGCGCCGCCCTCCGCGACCAGTCCTGCAGGGGTGAGACCGAACCACACGCCGGTGAGTGCGCCCCACACGAGGGCCGCGCCGCCGAACAGACCGACCAGGATGCGCAGGTCGCGGGCGAGCACGCGCGCCAGTGGGCGGCGCGCGAGCACCGACGTGAGCGCGAACAGCAGGCCGTACCCGGCGTCGCCGATGATCATGCCGGCAAACAGCGGCACCGCCACCATGAACACGGCGCTGACATCCAGCTCGCGGTAGCCGGGCACCATGCCGAGCGTGCGGAACAGGCCATCGATCGGTCGCGCCCAGCGCCGGTAGCGCACCAGCGTCGGCGGCCGGTCGGCAGGCACGGGCTCCGTGATCCGCAACGCGACCGTCAGCCCGCTGCTCGACAGCTCCGCGCCGAGCGCCCCGGCGCGCTCCGCGGGCAGCCAGCCCTGGACCGCGTAGACCCGCTCGCCGGCGAGACCGCTGTGCACCGCCTTCGCCCAGTCCTGCTCGCGTGCCACCCGGGCACGCTCGTCCGCGATCCGCGGTGCCAGCCACGCCAGCTTGGCGAGCCGCTGCCGGTCGTGGTCGAGCCGCTTCTCGAGTGCGGCTGCTTCGGCCTGAAGCGCGTGGCGATCCCGCTCCGGGAGCGGCACCAGCTCCGCCGCCGGCGGCAGCGTGGCGAGGTCGAGGTCGATCGCCGCTACCAGGCGGCGGTGATGCGTGAGCTCGTCGAGCGGCTCGATGACGCGGCCGCGCAGCTCCCCCAGGCTGCGCCCGGGTACGATCGCCACCTGCAGGTCGATGCCGGCAGCGCGCACGGCGCGGAGCGCCTCGACGCGCACGTCGCCCCACAGCCGCAGCTGTTCCGCCTCCCGGTACAGCGCATCCAGCCGCGAGCGCACCGCCTCGCCGCCATGCCAGATCGCCAGCACCTCGTGCGCCGCCGCCGCCGCGCCCAGCCGCGGCTCCGGGCCGTGCGGCTGGAACGCGCGCAGCACCTGCAGCGCGGTGTCCAGCTGTTTCAGCTGATCACCGCGCTCGTCGCCGTTCTCCGAAGCCGGCGCGTGCACCGGCACGATGTGCAGCACGCCCAGCTCGTGGAGCCGCTGCAGGAGCCGGTCGCGATCGCGCTGCTGGCAGGCGACCAGGGCACGTACCATGGGCACGATCACGGCATCGCCTCCGCGCTCGCGTCCTTGAGCCCGGAGATGCGGCCCTTCGCGATCTTGGCGCGACCGACCGCCGCCGCCATCTCGTCGCCGAGATGCACGCGAATCCGGTGAACGGCGTGCCGCGCCTCGGGAATCTTCACCTTCTCGAACAGGTTCACCCGCTGCAGCACGCGGATCAGCTCCAGGTGCAGCCGCCGGCGCGCCTCCTCGAGCACATCGACGGCGGCCTGGTGAGTGTTCACCGCACGCAGGTCCTGAAGCGCGCGGTCCAGCCACGGCGGCGTGCCGAACAGGCTGTAGGCGACGTCCCGGAACGCCACCTCCTCGAGCACCGGCACGGCCACGCCCGCGACGTTGCTGGTGATGGTGCGCACCTCGGCGGGTCGGGCCGCACCGGCGACGTCCAGCCCGGCCAGATCTCCGAGCACGCCCCGGTACGCCTCGAAGGCCGCGCGCGCCGAGTCCAGCCGCGCGCGCGCCTCGCGCAGCCCGCCGTCCGTCTGCAGCAGCGCCAGCTGCAGCTGCTGCTGCCGGAGACGGAGCGCGGGCAGGAAGCGCTCGAAGCGCGCGAGCCGCTCGCGCTGCCGCTTCAGGTCCAGCCGCGTCAGGGTCAGGCGCGCCATGATCAGGCCGCCTCGACATCGATGAGCGGACGCGGCCAGTGCGCCTCGATGATGCTGCGGCGGATACCGGTCTCGACCGGATCGAAGCACTCGGCGAGCATCTCCCAGCAGCGGTCGAGCGCCCGCTCCAGCGGGATGTCCACGCCGAGATCCATGATGCGCTCCTCGAACAGCTCGCCGTAACGCAGCAGCTTGCCATCCCACTCGCTCAGCTCAAATCCCATCTCGCGCTTCTCGCGGCTCTCGCGCGTGCCGGCATAGAGCTGGATGCAGCCGTCCATGATGGCGCGATGGTCGTCCCGCGTCGTGCCGTTGACCAGCTGCTTCAGGCGCGAGAGCGAGCCGAACGGCTCGATGCGGCCGCCCCGCAGGTAGAACTGGCCCTCCGTGATGTAGCCGGTGTTGTCCGGCACCGGGTGGGTGATGTCGTCGCCCGGCATGGTCACGCAGGCGAGCACCGTGACCGAGCCGGCGCCCTCGAAGTCGACCGCCTTCTCGTACCGCTTCGCGAGCTGCGTGTAGAGGTCCCCGGGGTAACCGCGATTGGACGGGATCTGCTCCATGGTGACGGCGATCTCCTTGAGCGCGTCCGCGAACGCCGTCATGTCGGTGAGCAGCACCAGCACGCGCCGGCCGCGCAGCGCGTACTCCTCGGCCACCGCCAGGCACAGGTCGGGCACCATCATGCACTCGACCGTCGCATCGGAGGCCGTGTGCACGAACATGATGGTACGGGCGGCGACGCCGCCCTCCTCGAACGCGTTGCGGAACGCCAGGTAATCGTCGTGGCGCAAGCCCATGCCCCCGAACACGACCACCTCGGCGTTCGCCTGCAGCCCGATGCGCGCGAGCAGCTCGTTGTACGGCTCGCCCGCGATCGAGAAGATCGGCAGCTTCTGCGACTCGACCAGCGAGTTGAACACGTCGATCATCGGGATGCCGGTCCGGATCATGCGGTCGGGCAGCCGGCGCAGCATGGGATTCACCACCGGGGAGCGCAGCACGACGTTCTCGCCATCCGGCTCGGGTACGCCATCGCGGGGACGGCCGGCACCGTCGAAGACGCGACCGAGCAGCGCGTCCGAGAACGGCACGCTCATGGGGTGGTGCAGGAAGCGGATGCGGTCGCCGGTCGATATGCCCTGCGTGCCCGCGAGCACCTGCAGCGTCACCAGCTCGCCCTCCAGCCGGATCACCTGGGCGAGCGAGCTGCCGCGCGCGCCGCTCACGAGCGCCAGGTCCTCGTAGCCGACGCCCGATGCGCGGACCGTGACCACGCTGCCCGCGATGCTGGTGATCGCGTCGAAGTACTTCCTCATGTGACCTCGAGCTGCGCCGCCGCGCGCCGTCCCTTCCGGTGGATGAAGTGGTCGATGCGCTGGCCGGCCCGCTCGTACTCGGCGCTGCCCGCGGCGGCGTAGTTCCAGTTCCGGAACAGGTCCGCGGCGCGCAGCATCGTCTCCCGCGCGCCGTCCTTCGATTCGAACTCGAAGTCCAGCCGCACGACCTCGAGCAGCTTGTCGAACACGGCGCGCTGGCGCTCGGCGGGCGTGGCACCGTCCACGGCATCGAACGCGTTCTGCTGGAGATAGCAGGCATCCAGGAACTCCGCGGCGAGCGCGACCGCGTAGTCCTTCACGGACACCCCCTCCTCGCCGACCACGGTCATCATCTGCCGTACCTCGTGGCCGCGCCGCAGCAGCGCTTTCGCGGCCGCCACCTTCTCCTCCGCGATGATGCCCCGGTACTTGCTCCAGGACTCCAGCGGATCGATCGCCGGGTAGCGGCGCGCGTTCGCGCGGGCACTGGAGAGACCGTGGAACGCGCCGACCACCTTGAGGGTCGCCTGCGTCACCGGTTCCTCGAAGTTGCCGCCGGCAGGGCTGACCGTGCCGCCGATGGTGAGCGTGCCGGTGCCGCCGTCGCGCAGCTCGAGCGCGCCGGCGCGCTCGTAGAACGCCGCGATGCGGCTCTCCAGGTACGCCGGGAAGGCCTCCTCGCCGGGGATCTCCTCGAGCCGGCCCGAGAGCTCGCGCATCGCTTGCGCCCAGCGCGACGTCGAGTCCGCGAGCAGCAGCACGTTGAGCCCCATCTGCCGGTAGTACTCGCCCAGCGTCACCGCGGTGTAGACGGACGCCTCACGCGCCGACACCGGCATTGCGGACGTGTTGCAGATGATGATGGTGCGCTCCATCAGCGTGCGCCCGGTGCGCGGATCCTGCAGCGCCGGAAACTCGCGGATCGTCTCCACGACCTCGCCGGCGCGCTCGCCGCAGGCGGCCACGATGACGACGTCGACCTCGGCGTGACGCGACATGATCTGCTGCAGCACCGTCTTGCCCGCACCGAACGGACCGGGTATGCAGTAGGTACCGCCCAGCACGACGGGAAACAGCGAGTCGATGATCCGCACGCGCGTGACCAGCGGGTCGGCGGGCAGCAGCCGGCGGCGCGCGACCGCGAGCGGCACCTTGACCGGCCAGCGCTGGTGCATGAACGCCTCGCGCTCCTCGCCTCGCGCATCGCGCAGCAGTGCGACCGGCTCGCTCACCGTATAGTGGCCGGCCACGGCCACCGAGGCGACGGTGTAGCGCCCGGGCCAGGCGAAAGGCACCATGATGCGGTGCTCGATGATGCTCTCCGGCACGGATCCGAGCGTGTCCCCGCCCTGGACCACGGCGCCGGGCTCGACGTGCGGCGTGAAGCGCCAGCGTCGCTCCTGCGGCAGGCCGGGCAGCAGCTCGCCGGCCTTCAGGAAGAAGCCGGAGCTGCGGGCGAGATCGGGAAGCGGGTTCTGCAGGCCATCGTAGATCTGGCCGAGCAGCCCGGGCCCGAGCGCGACCGAGAGCAGCTCCTCGCCGAACAGGACCGCGTCGCCGATGCGCAGCCCGCGCGTCTCCTCGAAGACCTGGAGGCTCGCGGTGCGACCCCGTATCCGGATCACCTCTCCGACCAGCTGCGCACCATCGGCACGGCAGCAGCGGGCCACCGAGTTCTGCACGACGCGCACGCCGGGGTCTGCCTCGGCGGAGACCATGTTGCCGAAGACGGCCGTGATGCGGCCCTTCATTCAGGCTTCCCCCCCGGTGGACTGCGCCAGCGGGCGCGCGCCGTTGCGGTGCGTCGCCAGCGGTGCAGCAGCGCTAGCCGGGCCGCATATACCGCGAACTCGTCCGCGGCGAACGTGTACAGGGGCTCGTGCTGCTCGATCCAGCGCCAGCGCGCGGAGATCAGGGCGCGCAATCCGGTGAGCGGGTCGGGCGCATCGAGCCAGGCGTTCAACGCGGCTTCGACGTCGGCGGCGCCGCCCTGCACCGCGGTCGCTACCAGGTAAGGTGCCGCCTGCAGACCGAGCGCGTGGGCACGTACCCGGGCCAGCTCGTTGCGCAGACGCACCTCCATCGCCACCCACTCCTGCAGGAACGGGCTGCGCATCGTGTGCGCGATCGCCGCGGCATGGCCGTAATACGACTCCCAGACGACGTCCGCCGGCAGTGCCCGCGCCGTACCGTCGGATGGCGGCGGCTCCAGCTCCGGGGGCAAGGGCGCTTCTCCGCGTGCCTGCTCGGGCGTGAGCACCACCGGCTCCGGGGCGGCCAGCTCGCCGGCCTGAAACGCTTCGCGCTGCAGCAGGTCCTCGGCGAGGAGCACGGTACGGACGAGGACGTGGGCACGGCCGGGAGGGATCTGCCGGAGGAGCTCGGAAAGCGAGAGCGGCGGCGCTGCCCCGGGCAAGTCGAGCGCGGGCAGCGCCGTGAGACTGTAATAGTCGGCTCCAGTCATGGCAGCGCTAGCCTCAGCGGTGCTGGCCCGCGACGCGGGGCGCGCGCGCCGGTCGGAGGTGCTCACGGGGGGCCACTGCCTGGGTCGCGGCCGCCACGATCTCGCGAAGCCGCGGCCGCACCAGCTCCTGCAGCCGCTCGACCACGGACTCGGTGGTCACCTCCACCGTGCCGCCGTTGCTGAGCCGGTATTCGAAGCCCCACTCACGCAGGCTGGCCAGCACCTGCAGGTCCGTCCGCAGCCCTTCCGCGAGCGCCTCCGCCGTCCAGGCCTCGAGCTGCGAGGCCAGCTGGTAGGGAACGTGTACGGCGGTGAGCCGGGCCGCCGCGTCGCCGCGGGCGTATGCGCCCACTACTTCCCGGACGAGCTTCGCCAGGAACTCGGGTCGCTGCAACACTCCGGATGTGGCTCGCTGGAGGATCGCCTGCATCACGTGGTCGAGCGCACTCCGCAGCTGCAGCACGGTGTCGCGTGCCGCCAGCTCGAGCTCGGCGCGTGCCTGGTCATGCTCCCGGGCAGCCCGCTCGCGCGCCTCTGCCAGCAGCGCCTCGGCTTCCGCTGCCGCGCGGCGCAGCACCTGCTCCGCCTCCTCCCGCGCCTCACGCACCAGCCGCTCCGCCTCCCGCTGGCCGGCGGCGACACCCTCCCTGTGCAACTGCGCCACGAACGATTCCAGGCTCGTCTCACCAGCGGCGGTATTTCCGGTGATCGCGCCCGCTCCCGGCGACGCCAGAGCTGACTTCATACTGTGCCCGTTCATCTGCCACCTGCCTCGGCGGCGCTCGTGGTTGCGGGCTGCTGCGCCCGCACGGTGGCAATCTGCACTATCGGCAGGAGGCAACCAGAGCCTCGGCCGTGCAGTATCGCCCCGTACCCGACAAACAACGGTCGTAGCGGTGCCGGTGCTGCCGGGGAATGCCTGATGTACGGGCAGCTAACGCCCCACACAGGCGTCAGGGGGTGGAGCGAGGCTATCGCATCCGCCGCGGTCGGGGGAATATTACCGGACGGAATCCCGCCATGGCGGGGCGAATCACAGTAGTGCGGCACCGCCCGAAAACGTGAATCGGCCGCATCATCGCGACTGGGGATACCGGCTATGAAGCGGAAGCGGGCACTCGAGCTGCAGCAGGCATGGGGCGGAGAGCCCTGTCACCATCCCGCGTTCGCGAAGGAGTATGACATGGGCCAGCGCACCGGCAACTTCGTCTGCACCCGATGCGGTGCGATCCTCTCGCCGCTCGAGAAAGTCCGGCTCACGAAAGCCCGCGAGTCGGCGGAGCCGCCGCCGGAGCAGGCGTCGCTGAAGCCGCCCCCACGGGACTAGGCGGGCGCGCTGCGCCCGCACCCGGACCGGGGGCACCGCGCCCGTGTAGAACCGGCATGACCCCGTGCCCGCGTGCTTTCCTTGCCACGATCCTGCTGCTCATCACTGCGACGCCGGCCGCCGCCCAGGCAGTGCGCGGCCAGCTGCGCGAGGCGGACCGCGACCGGCCGATACCGGGCGCCCGGCTCTACCTCCTCGATGAAGCCGGCGGCGCGGTCGATTCGACGCTCTCCGACGCCTCAGGCCGCTTCCGCCTGCGGGCACCGGCCGCGGGTGTCCACTCCCTGTTCTTCCAGATCGATGGCTGGGCCAGCATTCCGTCCGAACCACTCTCCCTGGAGCCCGGTGCTACCACCGAGTTCCTGTTCCGCGTGCCGCTCGTCGCGAGCGATGCGCTCCGCCAGATGAGCGAGATCATACGCACCGAGACGCGCCTGCAGGAGTCACTGCCCGAGATCTGCGGCGAACCGTTCCGGCCGTGGGAGGCCGGCCTGCTGATCGGCGTCGTGCGCGTGCGCGCCACCAGCGAGCCCATTGCCGGCGCCAGCGTGACCGTCGCATCCGCGCACGACGGCACCGCCCGGTCGACACTGTCGAGCGACCGGGGGATCTACATTCTCTGCAACGTGCCGGCGGGCCCCGCGGTCAGGATCACCGCCGCGCCGCCCTCGGGTATCGCCGAGACCATCGAGGTGGAGATCCGCGCCGGCTCCGCGAGCTGGTACGACCTGCAGCTCGGGCCCCGCTGACGTCGAGCTGCGCCGTGCGGCCCGGAACGCGAACGCTCGGAGCTCAAAGGCGCGGGCGGTCCGCCGCGCTGTACAGCGTCCACGCGATCCAGAACGTATAGCTGGCGATCGCCGTGCCGACCGGCACCTTGAGCACGTTGAACACGCCCAGAATCACCGCCAGAATGAGCACCCACCCGCCCCAGTTGCGCAGCAGGCCCAGCCCGCAGATCAGATTGGGCAGCGCCATGAGCAGCATGAAGGCGCCTGCGAACCCGCCGATGAGCGACAGGATCCCGAACGTGGCGGCGTCGCCCGAGAGCGCGCCGATCCCGGAGAGGATGCCGAATGCCGCCAGGCCGACGAGCAGATCCAGGATGCCGAGCCCGATGTGCAGCCAGCCGAGGATCCGGACGTGCCTGCCCATTTCGCCTCCTTCCGCGTTGGGGTAGCGCGAGCGACCCCGCACGTCCGCTCGGCCCTCCCCGCCCCGATGAGCACCCGCATCGTGGCGGCAGCTCGCTCCGCCTATCATCGAACGTCGCGCGGCCGGCCGCAATCGCCACGCGGTGCCGCATGTCGCCGTGGACATGGTCCCGCCTGACTCCGCCGCTCCCCGGCCTGACTCGGCGCTCCGGATCGCCGGAGACGCACTTCGTCCCCAGCCATGCCCGTCTGACGCCCCTTTCGTTGACAACCGGGGGCCACGTCCGGAATCATCCTTCAGGTAATCTGGAGGAGTAATGACGGACTCGTGGGGACTGCTGAAGGGCACGCTGGAGATGCTCGTGCTGAAGACGCTCTCGCTCGGGCCGATGCACGGTTGGGGCATTGCCCAGCGGATCGAGCAGATGTCGAGCGACGTGTTCCAGGTGAGCCAGGGCTCGCTCTACCCGGCGCTGCAGCGCATGAAGCGGAAGGGGTGGATCCGCTCGGAGTGGCGGGCGACGGAGAACAACCGGCGCGCGCGCTACTACCTGCTGACCCCGGCGGGCGAGCGGCAGCTCGGGCGCGAGCGCGCGGGCTGGGAGCGCGCGGCGGCGGGGATGAAGCGGGTGCTCAACTGGGCGGAGGGATGACATGAGCCTGTGGACCGACGTCGTGGCGCGGTTGCGCTCGCTGGTGCAGCGCGATCTCGAGGAGCGTGAGCTGGAGGAAGAGCTTTCGTTCCATCTGGAGCTGGAGGCGGCACGGCACGAGCGTGCCGGTCTGGATCCGGCGCTGGCGCGCCGTCGAGCGGAGCACGTGCTCGGGGGCCGGGACCAGGTGATGGAGTCGGTCCGTGATGCCCGCGGCGTCCGTCCGCTGGAGGATCTCGTCCGCGACGTGCGCTACGGGATGCGTGCCTTGGGACGCAGCCCTGGCTTCGCCGCGATCGCGGTGCTGGTCGTGGGCCTGGGCGTGGGTGCGAGCACGGCCATCTTCTCGGCCGTGAACGCGCTGATTCTCGAGCCGCTGCCGTTCCGGGACCCGGGTTCTCTGTACATGCTCTGGGAGAGCAATCCGGAGAAGGGCTGGGAGCGGGAGACGGCCGCGCCCGCGAACTACCTGGACTGGCGGGAGCGGGTGGCGGGGTTCGAGGACATTGCCGCCTACACGCGTTTCGCCGCCGACAAGGTGCTGACCGGCGATGGCGATCCGCGGTTGCTGCGCGGCGTCGACGTCACGGGCAACCTCTTCCCGCTGCTGGGTGTGCGTGCTGCCCTGGGCCGCACGTTCACCGAGGACGAGACCTGGAACGATGCCGAGCGGGTCGTGCTGCTGGGATGGAGCGCCTGGCGTGATCACTTCGGCGCGGACACCGCCCTCATGGGCACGACGATCACGCTCGACGGAATGCCGCACCGCGTCGTGGGCGTGCTCGGCGAGGGCTTCTCGTTTCCGGAGGAGCGCCTGGATCTCTGGCTGTCCATGCGCTGGACGCGCGCCGATCGCAGCGCGGACTGGTTCCGTCGAGCCCACTGGATCAGCCCGATCGCCCGGCTCCGTCCGGGCGTCTCTGCCGCCGAGGCGGATGCGCAGCTCCAGGCCGTCGCCCGCCAGCTGCAGCAGGAGCACCCGCAGCTCAATCACCTGATGGGTGCGGGCATGACGCCGCTGCAGGAGTTCCTGCTCGGCGACACGCGGACACCGCTGCTGGTGCTGCTGGCCGCGGTCGGCATCCTGCTGCTGATCGCCTGCGCCAACGTGGGCAACCTGCTGCTGGTGAAAGCGTCCGGACGCCAGCACGAGCTGGCGGTCCGCGCCGCGCTCGGGGCGGGCCGTGGACGCCTGGTGCGGCAGATCATGACGGAAAGCGCGCTGCTGGCTGCGGCCGGCGGTATCGCCGGACTTGCTCTGGGGTGGCTGGGTACACGGGTGCTCGAACGCATGCAGCCGGAAGGGCTGCTGCGGGTCAGCGAGTTCCACATGGACGGGCGCGTGCTCGGCTTCGCCATGGCCGTGAGCATCGGAGCCGCCCTGCTGTTCGGATCGTTGCCGGCCGCGTTCGCCGGTCGGGCCGGCGCGTCGTCGACGCTTCGCGAAACCGGGCGCACGCGCGCGCCGGGGCGCCGCGCGAACCGCGTTGCGAGCGCCCTCGTGATCGCCGAGATCGCGCTGGCCGTACTCCTCGTGACCGGCGCCGGCCTGCTGGTGCGCAGCCTGTGGCGGCTGCAGGATGTCGATCCGGGGTTCGAGCCGCGCTCCCTGCTGGCCGTGACCCTGAACCTTCCGCCGGCGCGCTACCCCGCCGGCGAGCCGGTCGCCGACTTCTACACGCGCCTGCTCGAGCGGGTGCGTGCGGTGCCGGGCGTGGTGGCGGCCTCCGCCACATCGAATCTGCCGCTGCGGGAGCGCGGCTTCACCAGCGATTTCTTCATCGCCGGCCGCACACCCGGAGATTACGGCTCGGAAGTCGTGCGCCGCCGGGTCGCGCCGTCCTACTTCGAGACGATGCGCGTACCGCTGCTGCGCGGCCGCACGTTCACGGCTGCCGACCGCACCGGTGCCGAGCCCGTCGTGATCATCAACCAGCGCCTCGCGCGCGAGTGGTTCGGCGACGCCGACCCCCTCGGCCGGCGCATCATCACGGACCGTGAGCCGGACTCCACGTCCGTCTGGCGGACCATCATCGGCGTGGTGGGAGACGAACGGCAGACCGCACTGGCGCTCGCGCCCCAGATCGAGATGTTCGAGTCCTTCTACCAGGCCGGCGCCCGTCGCATGACGCTCGTGATCCGCACGGCCGGTGAGCCGGCGCTGATCGTCGCGGGGATCCGTGCGGCCGTCGCGCAGATGGATGCTGACCTGCCGCTCATCGAGGCGGTCGAGATGCGCCGCGTGTTCGCCGACTCCCTCGCGCGCCAGCGCTTCCTCACGCTGCTGCTGCTCACGTTCGCCGGCCTCGCCTTCGCGCTGGCGGTGATCGGCGTCTACGGCGTCACGGCGCAGGCCACGCGCAACCGCGTACCGGAGATGGGAGTGCGGGCCGCCCTGGGCGCCGATGCGGGCGCAATCCTGCGTCTCAACCTGGCGCGCGGACTCGCGCTCACCGGGCTCGGGCTCATCATCGGTCTGGGCATCGCATGGCCGGCTACCCGGGCGATGCGCGCCCTCGTGTTCGAGGTGGAGCCGACGGACCCGCGCACCTTCCTGGCCGTGACGGCGCTGCTCGGCATTGCGGGTCTCGCCGCGTGCTGGCTTCCCGCGCGGCGCGCCAGCCGCGTGGATCCGGCCGTGGTGCTCCGGTCCGAGTGATCTCAGTCCAGGTGCGCCGCGATGGTGGCGAGGAACTCCTGGTAGCGGATCGGCTTCGCAATGTAGCCATCGCAGCCGGCGGCCCGAATGCGCTCCTCGTCGCCCTTCATGGCGAGGGCGGTGAGCGCGATCACCGGTATCAAGCTCGTCGCCCGGTCCGGCTTCAGCTGCGCGGTCGCCGCGAGCCCGTCCATGCCCGGCAGCTGGATGTCCATCAGGATCAGCCCGGGCTGTTCCGCGCGCCAGCCTCAGCCCCGCCTCCGCATCCGTTGCGGAGTGCACCTGGTGCCCTTGCCGGCTGCAGCAGCGTCATCGCCAGCTTCATGTTGGCGGCATTGTCCTCGACGACCAGGATTGACCGCCAGGCGGTCACCTGCCGCGCCGACGGGACCGGCTGGACGGCTACGTGACCTCGATCATGCAGAAGAACCGCTGAGAACCCCGCTGAACGCGATCATCGGATTCTCCGAGATCCTCCGGGATGGCCTCATGGGTGACCTGACGGACCAGCAGCGCGGCTTCATCAGCGACCGTTTCAGCAGCGGTACGCACCTGCTGTCGCTGATCAACGACATCCTCGACCTGTCCAAGGTGGAAGCCGGCAAAGATGCTCCTGGCCTGGGGCCCGCGCAGGAGATCCGCAGCATGCGTTGATCACGCATTAAACGCGCCCCCCAGGACCGGCGGATACCACCAGGTCGTGCGGCAGAACGGCTGCGGGCGCGGCCGCCGCGGCGATCGGAGCGGGATCGGACGGCCACCAGTTCCAGCGACCGGCCAGTTGGAGGAGCGCCGGCCCCACGATCATGCGGACGAGCGTCGCGTCCAGCAGCACGGCCACGGCGAGCGCGAAGCCGAGCATCTTCGTGATCAGCACGTCGCCCAGCGTGAACGCCGCGAACACGACGAGCATGACCCCGGCGGCGTTCGTGATCACCTTGCCGGTCCGTCCCAGC
>DATHVV010000132.1:0-10689 GCA_035461105.1 Longimicrobiales bacterium
CGGTCCCAGTCGGTCAGCTCGTGGTCACGCGAAGTGTCGCCGGAGAGCCCGTGGCTGCGCGCGATGTGCTTCATCATGAGGCGCTTGAGCACGCCGTACTCGCTGTAGCGCAGCGCGCCGCCGACCACGTCGCGCAGGGCCGGCTGCCATCCGGTCTCGTCGAGGAACGCATTCAGGTAGCCGAGCGCATCGGCGTGGTGTTGCTCGTTCGCGGCGCTCAGGCTGACGGAGAGGAAAGCGGAGGGCGTGCTCGCGAGCAGTGCACGGTGCGCGCGCACGAACGCGTGCACCGCGGGCTTGTGGCGACCGACATGGATGGACGCGGCCAGCAGCACGGCATCGACGTCCAGCAGCTGGACGGAAGTCACGGCCTCGACCGCCAGCAGCTCGACGTCGCAGCCGGCGTCACGTATCAGATCTGCGGCGAACTGCGCGACCTTGCGCGTCTGGCCTTCCATGGTTCCGTAGACCACCAGTATGCGCGCCATGGTGACTCCTTCCCGTCGATCCCCCGGACCTCCTGGAACATCACCAGTGTAGCGCGCGCTGCTGCGGTACCGCGCGCTCGGCGCGCGCGAATCGGCGCGATCCGGGTGCGCAGAAGCACGCAGCTGGACCCCGGTGGCAGCCGGATGGCCGCCTCGGAACCTCCGTGCTGTGGGGTGAGGTGCGGCGGGCGCGCGAAAGAGCGCGCCCGGGCGACCTAGCGGATGCGTTCCCAGCGCTCCTGCGGTCGCAGCACGCCGAGCACGCCGCCGATGATCCCGCCGACGAGGGCTCCGGAGATGACGGCCTGGGCGAACGACTGCCCGAAGAACGGGTCCTTGCGGAAGCCGTTGAAGAGACCCCACTCGAGGCCTCCGAGCAGCGCGCCGCGCTGCACGCCCAGCAGTCCGCTTTCGATCTCGGTGCGGATGCCCTCGCTGAGCTCCGCCCCCGCGATCGCGCTGCTCGCGATCGTGAACGGCGTGGCCGCGTCGTGGAGCCGGACGCGCACGCTGTCCTCCGGCAGCTCGACCACGATGCCGCGGATCACCTGCCGATCAGCGTGTCCCTCGACCGTGCGCGGCATCGGCTGCAGTTCCAGGCGGACGCGCCGGTTCAGCGCCTCCGGGGGCAGCTGCTGAGCGCCTCCGGCTGCCGGCACCAGCGCAACCAGCCCGCCCGCGATCAGAGCGATGGTGCGCAGTCGCGTCGCCAGCGTTGCGGTCACCCGGCGCGCTGCGCTGTCGCCTCTCGACACGAAACCTCCTCTATTCAATTCCAGTGACCGGCGTCGAATCACGGCTCGCCGGCGGCGACGCCGGGAGCGGTCCACGCGGCCTCCGGGCGTCCGGCCCAGATCCAGATGATGTAGTCCACCTCCGCCGGCTCGCCGCCCAGCTCGCGGATGCGCGCGTTCACCTGCCCGCGGTGATACGTGCTGTGCGAGCTGACCTGCAGCAGGGTATCGCCGAGACTGGCCGGACGAGCCACGCCGAAGCGTGCCGCGAGCTCCGCCTCCCATGGGATGGGCACGAGGCGGCCCGGATCGGGCGCCGTCCCGACGAAGCGTGCGATCTCGGTGTGCGTGGCGCGTGCCCACTCGCGCAGCGCGGCGAGGTCGGGGAACGACTCGAGGGCGGGCACCGATCGGGGCGCCTCCTGCCAGAAGCCGAGGTAGCTCCACTGCACGAGCGCCATGTGATGGAGCAGCTGCCGCAGGCGCGCGTCGGACGCCGCCTGCGGCGTCGCCAGCACCGCCTGCCAGAGTGCCGCATCCGCCCACTCCATGTGCTCCACCAGCAGGCGCAGGTCGAAGCCGCGCATGGCTGCTAATTCCTCGGGATCAGGGGTTCGTGCCGGCGCCGCTCCCGGGCGACACCTCGGCGATCACCGGAAAGTGATCGCTCATGCCCGGCCACGGCTCGCGCTGCAACACCTCGCAGGCGATCACCTTCCAGCCCGCAGCCACGAACAGCGCATCGGAATGGTAGGGCACTTCCGGGCTCCGGCTCCAGCGCAGGGTCTGCGGCAGCTCCGATCCCGGGTTGGCCGCGTCCCAGCAGCTCACCACGCCCAGCTCGTCGCTGATGCGCGCAATGACGGCGCGCTCTGCGGCGCTCGTCCCCAGCTCCTCGCCGGGCTGGCGCGGGCCCGCGGACTTCACGTTCAGGTCCCCGCCCAGCACGAGCGGCGCATCCAGGTTGAGCCGTCGGATCTCGGCGATCACGCTGGTCAACAGCAGGGCATAGTTCTGTCCCTGCATGGTGGGCGTATGCACCGATATCGCACTCACGGTAGTGCCTTCGTCGAGCTCCGCGACGCATCCGGTCAGCCAGCCGGCGAGCGCGCCGAAGCTCAGCTCCTCGAGCACCCGGCCGCGCACGGCTACGGCCGAGCCCCACGAGCGCTCGTTGATGCGACGCCATACCGTCCGACCGCCGCGCCGCCGCGGGCTGTGGCCGGGCGGACGACTCGCCTCCTGGGCGAACGCGACATCGGCGCCGATCTCGTCTTCCAGCCGCTGCCAGTGACGGCCGCCATCGCGGCCGCCGCCGAGCTGGAAGTTGTACGTCGCAAGCTTCATCGTTCCTCGTAATCGAGTGTCTCGTCGGGCGCGAACTGCACCGGCAACCCGCCGGTTCGCCTGGCGACCTGGTTGAACACCGCGACCCACAGCGCAGTGCCCAGGTATCCGAGCACCAGGTACATCAGCGGCAGGATCAGCAGCATGGCCGCGCCGGGCATGAGGTCGCCCTCGGGCGGCGTCGGCGCCATCAGCATGAACGGCAGCATCAGCAGAGTGATCACCACGCCGACCAGGCCCGCCGTGAGCCCCATGATCAGGCTCGTCTGATGCACCGGCAGACCGATGATGCGTCTCTCCATCAGCGCCTCCCTTCGTCGGGGATCGTGACTGCGGCACGGGGTGCGGCCGCGGCTGCGGACGCGGTGCGCAGGAATGCGGTCAAGCGTCGTCTACCCCGCGCACGGCCGGCGCGAGCCCCGACAGCTCCATGAGTGCAGCCGCAATGAGTGCGAGCGGCCGCCACGCCGGGGGTGCGACGTTCACCCAGGTGTAGCTCGCGCACACCGGGTAATGACCGACCTCGAGGTGATAGCGGGCGCCGATCGCGACGCCCTCGGCAGCGGCGGCGGCGGGTACACTCGCATTCCGCAGCAGCTCGTGCAACGCGGCCGCCTGGGCCGCCGGCACCGCGGTCGTGACATCGGCGCGGAATGCAGTCCGGATCCTCAGCTCGCCGCCGTCGATGCCGGGCAGGTAGGTGATGCGCGTGGGCGGACCTTCCTCCGCGGAGATCTTCAGTGTAACCGATGGCGTCATTGCGGGCAGCCGCGACGCCCGGAACACCTTATCGCGCCCAGGCTCACCGCCGCGGCAGGTGGAAGCCCCGGTCGATCACCAGGTGGTGAAAGCGGTGCGCTTCGCCCTCCGTCCGCGCACCCGGCGCGGCCGCGTCACCGAAACTGATCGCGATCAGCTCGGCCCGACCGTCGGCGTGGATTCGGTACAGGCGCTCCTTCGTGCCACCCTGCATGGTGAACAGCTCGAGGTACTGGTCGCCGTAATCGTTGTGCAGCCGGTACTGTATTGAGCCGCCCTCGCACGGCAGCTCGCCCGCTGCATCGCGTCTCAGGGCGCCGTCCGGCAGCGTCACGTTCCAGTCCCGGAACAGCTCCGCGAAAGCGTGACGGTACGCGCTCAGGCGCGCCTCCTCGTGGCGATCCCGTGACATGCTGCTTCCTCCTGCGCCGCCAGACCACCCGATCTGCGCACCAATTTACCGTTCACGCAGCCATCGTGCGAGCACCGCCGAATCCGGCGCCACCCCCGAGTAGCGGCGCAGCAGCGCGCGCCGGGACAGGCGGGGCGTGAGCGGCGGCTCGATCGCCACGATGCGCCACCCGCCGTCCAGCCGCCGCAGCGTGATCGTCAGCGGCGGGCTGCCCGCCGACGCCTCCATGCCCCCGGGCCATACCCGCGCGATCTCGTCGTGGATCACCTGGAAGCGCGCACTGTCGGGGCCCTCGTGGAGCGGTTCCACCTGGTAGCCGTCCACGACCGCCAGCTCCTCCCACGCCGGCTCCTCGCTGGCGCAGCGATTCGCGGGATCGAAGCAGTAGATCCGCCGCAGCGCATCCTCGTAGTCGCGCTCGAAGCGCAGACCGGCCGTATCCCAGGCGAGCACGAGCGCGACGACCGCGGCCGCCGATGTCCGCATCGCCGCCGCTACCGCGCTCGCGGGGACGGCGCTGTCGGCCGCCGTGCCGGCGCGCCGACCGGGGGAGTCATCGCTGCCCGCCTCCGGCGCGCCGCACGCGGCGCACAGCAGCGCCGCGGGGAGGAGCGTCCGGCAGCGCGGGCCACGACTCCGGTGGGCACGGGCCGGCGCGGTCGCGGCGCCCATTCAGCGGAGCCGGATCAGGAAGCCGCCCCCGTCCAGGTCCTCACCCCAGTCCGCGGCCGGCAGCTGGCCGGACCGAAGCAGCGTCCGCACCACCCCCTTCAGCACCGGGCCGCGCTCCGAGCCGCGGCCGCGCCCGGTGATCACGTGCACGAGGCTGCCCGGGGCGCGGCGCCGCGCCCGGCCGACGAACGCGATCGTGGCATCGCGCGCCGCGGCCGCGCCGAAGCCGTGCAGGTCGAGGGTGTCACCCACCGGTCCGGCGAGCGGCTCGAACGGGTCGCGCTCAGCGCCGGCTCGCGCGGCGCGCTTTGCCATGCTGGTCCTGGAGCCGGTGCCACGAGTCGCGATCGAGCACGTAGCGCACGACGCCGATCTCGGAGCCGGCGCCGCCGAAACGGAAGCCGCAGCGCTCGAGCACGGCGATCGAGGCGGTGAGCTCCGGCAGCGTCTCCGCGACCACACGCGCGACCTCCGGCGTCTCGAATGCGTGCCGGGTGAGCCCCGCGGCGGCTTCCGTCGCGTAGCCCTGCCGGCGGTACCCGGGCACGATCGAATACCCGATCTCGACGGTGCCGTGCACGGGCGGGCCCTTGTAGCCGCCGGAGCCGATCGCCTCCTCGCGAGACCCCGCTTCGGCCTTGCGCACGAAGTAGTGCAGCCACCACTCCGCCTCGGACGGTGCCGCCTCCAGCCGCCGGATCGTGAACTCGATGGGATCCCGGTCGTAGAGCTCGGGCGGCCACTCCGCGGCCACGTCCATGCGTGCGATCGCCGCCAGCTCGCCGGGACTGACCAGCTCGGCGCGCAGCATCTCCAGCGTGGCCGGTATCAGCTTCAGGCGGGCGGTCTCGATCATGACCCGCGCGGCGGCGCCAGCCGCTGCATTACGTCCAGCGTGGTGATGTGCACGTTGATCTGCGCTCCTATGCGAAACCCGGTACGCCCCCCGCCCTCGAGCGACGCGGTCGGGACCCGGACCGCTTCTTCGCCGTTCACCCGGAACACGGCTTCCGTGCCCTCGACCTCGACCCGCAGCGTGTTGCTCACCGTCCCGGTGCCCTCGTGACGCCGCACGCCCGCCGCGGGGCGCCATTCGGCCAGCGGCTCGCTCCGGCCGCCCTGCACCCGGAACACGCCGGCGGCGCCGTCGGCCCGGATCAGGAAGGCGACGTACTCCGAACCAGCCGTCTCCAGCTCCCGTCCGGCAACGAACAGGCCGAACCCTTCGGGCCCCGGGTCCGGGAACAGGATCATCTCCGCCTCGACGTGATAGCGACCGTCGAAGGCGTGGCGATCGTCCCAGGCAAGCACGCCCGGGCCGGTCGTGATGTGCCAGCCGGGCGGCATCCGGTTGAAGCTCCACGACGTGTCCGCCGCCGGCATGTCGCTCACCCATTTCCAGCCCGAGGGCCGGTTGTCCTGTGCCGCCCCGGCGCTGGCGCCGACCAGTACGGCGAACAGCGCGGCAGCGCCACCACGCAGGGTCACAAAGCGGGTATGGCGAGTCATGGCATGGCGAGTCATGGAGAGGCTCCGGGACCGGCGGTGGTCCGACGAGTGTGGGTCGGGATCATGCGATTGCAGTCACCGTGGCCGCAAGGGGCCGCGAGACCGACGCAACCCCCGGGTCGTCCGGGCCGCCACGCCGGTCGCCGGCTGCCGCCGCCCGGCCGCCATCCACTCCGCGCCCTCATTTCGCGACGCAGTAGCGCAGGCTCTTGGCCGGCCGGCGCGCGCTCAGGTCCACGACGTCGATGATCCGGCCGCCCGCCGCCACGACCACCTCCTCGACGCGGCTCCGCGCCAGGTAGTGCATCTCGTAGGGCGCCCTCCCGCGCAGCCGCTGCAGCAGCCGGCGCAGGTACTTCCGGTTGAGCGCGTAGAGCCGCGCGCGGGCGCTGCCCGGACGGATGCGCGGTCCGTTCCGCATCTGGAACACGGCCAGGCCGCCCGGCCGCAGCAGCCTCACGAACTCGCTCACGTAGCGGGTCTGCAGCTCGGGCGGGATGTGCTGCAGCACCTTGACGGTGTAGATGAAGTCGAAGCTCGCGTCCGGGAAGATGCGCAGGTCGGGCGCGGCGTTCGTCACGTAGCGCACCCGCTCACCGTGCTGGTTGAAGCGGCGCGCCGCCTCGACCATCGACTCCGCGATGTCCACGCCGGTAACGGCATCGAAGTGCTCGGCGAGTCCCTGGGTGAGCCGCCCCGCCCCGCAGCCGAAGTCGAGCGCGTGCCCGCGCGCCGGCTCGACCCCCAGTGACCCGACGTATTCCATCACGCCCCGGACATGAGTGCGACCGGTCTCGAAGAACGCCTCCGGGTCCCAGCGATTGCCCCGGCATTCGCTGCGCGTCAGCGCCGCGTACATCGGGTCGTCGAGGCCGAAGCTCTCGAACGTGCGCCGTACGGCGGCGAGGTCCTTTTCCGCGGCCGGATCGCTCATGGCCGCCCTCAGATCCGCTCGATGTGCGCGACCGTGCGCTCGTTGACCACGTTGCCCGTGTTGAGCGTGCCGCGCGGCTCGATCAGCATGACGTGGGTCTCCTCGGGCGCGACCGGCCGATGCTCGACCCCGCGCGGCACGATGATCAGCTCGCCCGGGCCGAGCCACTCCTCCCGCTCCCGGAACTGCATGAGCAGCCGGCCCGCGATCACCAGGAACAGCTCGTCCTCCTGCTCGTGGTGGTGCCACACGAACTCGCCGTGCAGCTTCACCAGCTTCACGGCGGTCTCGTTCACCTCACCCAGCAGCCGCGGGCTCCAGCACGCGTCGATGAGCGCCAGCTTCTCGGCCAGATTGATGGTATGCAACGCTTCACCCCCCTTCGCCGCCGGTGCCCGCACCCGCAAGCAGCCCGTCGATCTTCGCCGCCAGCCGGAAATCGCGGCCGGTGAGACCCTGCACGTCGTGACTGACCAGCTCGATCGTGACCCGCGTGTAGCTGTTCGACCAGTCGGGGTGATGGTCCAGCGCCTGCGCCTCGATCGCCACGCTGGTCATGAACCCGAATGCGGCCGCAAACGTCGGAAACTGCAGCTCGCGGTGCAGCCGCCCTTCCCGTACGCTCCAGCCGCGCAAGGCCGCGAGGCGCTTCTCGATCTCGTCCGGCGCCAGCCGTTCGCTCATGGATCCCCTCTCTTTCAGCGATGTCACAGCGCCGGGCTGCGCCGCTCGAGCAGCAGCGTGTCGCGCCAGCGTCCCTCCAGCTGCCCGATCCGCTCGCGCCGGCCGACCACCCGGAACCCGGCCCGGGCGTGCAGCCGCAGCGTCGCCTCGTTCTCGGCGAACACGCTGGCCTGCAGCGTCCAGATGCCGGCCGCCTCCGATGCCGCGATGAGCGCCGCGAGCAGCCGCGTGCCGATGCCGGCGCCGCGCGCCTCCGGCGCCACGTAGATGCTGACTTCGGCGACGCCCCGGTAGGCGGCGCGTGCCGAAACCGGGCTGAGCGCGGCCCAGCCGACGATGTGATCGCCGTGCTGCGCGACCAGCCGGGCGGCCGCCAGGTGACCGGCATCCCAGCGTTCCCAGTCGGGCGCGCTCGTCTCGAACGTGGCGCTGCCGCCGGCGATCCCCGCCTCGTAGATGCCGAGCACCGCCGGCCAGTGCGCCGGCGTCATCGCGGTGATCGCCAGCGAATCGCTCATGGGCGTCGATCAGCTGCCCGGTCGCGTCACGATGCGGCACTCGTACTGGAGCCAGTTCCAGAACGCTTCGCAGCTGCCGTTGCTGCGGTACTCCACGCTGCGCACGTCCGGATCCGCGAACACGGTGCCGTTCAGCTCCTGGAGCAGCAGCGTGCTGCCCGTGGACGAGGAGGCGTTCGGCAGCGCCGATGGCAGGTCGTCGAAATCGACGATCGCGCGGCCGGTCCCATCCACCGCGGCGGAGAGCAGGCGGCCGGCCGTGGCCGCGGAGAACCACGAGGTGATGCCCTGCTCCCGCTCCGCGGCCGCCGGTCCCTGCAGCAGGATCTCGAGCGCGACGCGCAGGTCCCGGTCGCTCCCCGGCACCGTGCGGGTGACCGCGACCGGGGCTTCATCACGGGTGAAGTACACCGTGACCGCAGCCGATTCGGCAGTGGCCGCGGACTGCGGTGACGGGACGCGCGAGGTACCCGCGTCGCCACAGCCGGGCGCGAGCAGTACAGCCGCGATGAGCGACGTCCTTCTCATGTGACTCCGTGGTGTGACGTGCGGCACGGCTGCGGCAGGAGGTGCGGCTACGACCTGCGCAGCCGCACGGTGACTGCTTCCGTGATCACGTGGCACTCGTCGCGCGCGACGCGCACCAGACCCTGCCACGGCGCGTAGCCGGCGCGCATGACGGTAATGGTGAAGTCGCCGTCACGCTCGTACACGCCGCCCGAGTAGACCCCTGCGCCCGGCGGCGCCGGAAGCGTGTCCGCGAACGTGCCCTGCGTCACGCGTACCGTCGCGGACGGCGCCAGGTTCTCGCCCGACGCGGAATCGACGACGGTGACCGCGAAGCTGGAGCGCGCTTCCATGGTGCAGATTACCGGCTCCGGCGCGGTCGTGCATGCTCCGAGCAGGATGAGGAGGGCGACGAGCCCCGCGTTCCTCATGGCGACGCCTCCCGGCGCGGGTGCGGCACGCCGTCCCGGGCGTGCCGCTCGGCCGATGCCGGGCCGCACGTTGAGTGCCACCCGGGCGGGCCGCCCGGCCTCAGCTCGCCCGTGCGACGACGCCGATTCCCGGCCGCTCGTTCAGCACGATCCGGCCGTCGATCACCTTCATGCCGTCGAACACGTCGTTGCTGATCAGCAGGTGGCCATCCAGGTCCGCCCAGTCCACCAGCGGCGAAAGCTGCGCGGCCGCCGAGATCGCGCACGACGTCTCGGTCATGCAGCCGATCAGCGTCTTCATGCCGAACGCGCGCGCCAGCCGCAGCATGGTGAACGCCTCGCGCATGCCGGCCGTCTTCATCAGCTTGAGCACGACGCCGTTGTACGTGCCGCGCTCGTGGGCGCTGATGAGATCGGGCAGCCGCTGCACGCCCTCGTCGCCGAGGATCGGGAGCGGGCTGTGCGCGGCCAGCCAGGCCAGGTCGTCGAGCCGGTCCTTCGGCATGGGCTGCTCGATGTAGAGCACGCCCTGCTCCTTCAGCCAGTGCGCCATGTCGATCGCGTACTGACGGTCCTGCCAGCCCTGGTTCGGGTCTGCCGTCAGTGGCACGTCGGTCAGCGAGCGGATCGTCTCGATCATCTCGCGGTCGTTGTCCTTGCCGAGCTTCACCTTGAGCATCCGGAAGCCGGAGGCCTCCTTCGTCTTCTCACGCACCACGTCGGCCGTGTCGATACCGATCGTGAAAGTCGTGACCGGGGCCTGCCCGGGATCGAGCCCCCAGATGCGGTACCACGGCTGCCCCAACAGCCGGCCCACCAGGTCGTGCAGCGCGATGTCCACGGCTGCCTTCGCGGCCGGATTGCCCGGCGCGATCGCGTCGATGTCGTCCAGGATGCGCTCCATCTGGAACGGATCGTCGTACTTCGAAAGGTCCACCCGCGACAGGAACGCGGTCGCGCTCTCCTGCGATTCGCCGAGATACGGTGGCATCGATGCCTCGCCGTACCCGACCACGCCGTCGAACTCGATCTCGGTTAGCATCGCCGGCGTGGTGCTGCGCGACATGGCAGCGACCGTGAATACGTGCCTCAGCTCCAGCGTGTACGGCCGGAAGCGGAGGCGGAGCGGGCCGCGCCGCAGGCCGGGCGCGGGGGCGGCGAACAGGTTTGTCATGGGTACCATTGCAGCGCCCGCGAGGGCGGCGGTGCCGGTCATGAAATCGCGACGATTGACCATGAAGATGTCTCCGTGCGTTCGGCGATGACAGCCGGTGGCGACGGGGCCGGATCCCGAGTGCACGGTGCCCGACCATCGGCTGGCTCGAAACTACGGGGATGGAGGCGGGTGCGCGCCGGGCGCGGGCGCGCCGGGTCGCACGCCCGAACGACCGGTGTGAACGGCAGCGAATCTGTAGGGGGGGCGGCGTCAGTCGGGGTCGGCGCCCGGCGGCAGCTCCGGACCCGCGCCCCCGGAGGAGGGCGTGATGCGGCGGTTGAGGTACATGTGCCCGCCGATCATGAGACCGACCAGCACGACCAGTCCTGGCAACCCGAACATGAGCACGGCAACCGCACCGACAGCGATGGACAGGATCCAGACAGTGAGGAACTGCACCAGCGAAACTGATGCGGTGCGCATGCGGCCTCTCGAAGTGTTTGGGGGGGGCGACGTCGCGCCTGTTCCCGTGCCGGCC
>DATHVV010000133.1:0-2742 GCA_035461105.1 Longimicrobiales bacterium
GGACGTCGAGGAGCACTACCCGGTGGAGCGGGAACTGGTGATGCTCGGCGGATACCCGATCGGGATGCGGCTGCACGTGGCTCGGGCGAGCGGTGAGCCGGTCGCTGTACTGCACGTCGCCTCCGCCCTCGATCTCGCCCCTGACGCCACCCCCGAGGAAAGGAACATCCTCCGCCTCATTGCCGCCGCGCTGCTGGTAGCTGCGGGGGAGCTGGGGAACTAGACAGCCGCGGACGCGGGACGCGGCGCAGGAAGAGGGGTGTGCCCGACGCGTGTCGCGCCGCTCCTCGCGAAGCGCCAGCCGGTCGCAGCGGAGCGGCAGAGTGGCGCCCTGGCCTCGATGGCCCCTCTGCCGGGTCCGCAATGGCCCTCGTCCGTCCGTCCGGCGCCCGCCAAGCCCGCTTGATTCCGGCTTGACACCGGCTTCACCGCGGCTGGATCCCCTCCGCCCATCCTTCTCTCGCCAGCGCGGCACCGCCGCCCGCACCATCGCGGCCGACCGGCACCGCACACCGTCAGAGGAGGCATCATGCGACGCTATGTCATACCGTTGGTGGTCATCGTCCTGGCCGCGTGCAGCGACCGGGAGCTCACCGGACCCGACCCCAGCCTGGACCGGAGCGTGGCGGCATCCGGAATCTCGGTAGTCAGCTGGAACGTCTACTACGGCGCGGACCTCGACGTCCTGCTCGACGAGGCCATCCCGCTGCCGGTGCGTACCGCCATGGTACTCGGGCAGGTGATGCAGACCGATGCGCCGGCCCGGGCCGCGGCGATCGCGCGCCGGATCGCGGCGGAGCGGCCGCACCTGGTGGGATTGCAGGAGGTGGCCGAGTACTGGCGGCAGAGCCCCGGAGACCTGGTGCTGGGGGGCACCGAACCCGCGAGCGACGAGATCTTCGATTTCCTGGACCTGCTGATCGCCGCGCTCGCGAGCGAGGGCGCGTCCTACGTCGTCGCTTCCCGCACGTTCACGCTCGAGGCCGAGCTGCCCATGGTGGACGCGAATCTCGGCTGCGCCCCGTGCGACGACCTCCGCTTCCGCGAGTCGGTCGCGATCCTGGCGCGCAGCGACGTGGCGACCAGCAACCCGCAGCAGCAGCTCTTCCAGTACAACCTGCCGGTCGAGGTCGCAGGCACGACGCTGGAGATCCTGAAGGGCTGGGCCTCCGTGGACGCGCAGCTGAAGGGGACCACGTATCGCTTCGTCACGACGCACCTGGAGCCGGCAGACGTCCTGCCCGGCCACGAGATCCACCCGCTCGTGCACCAGATCCAGCTGGCCCAGGCCGCGCAGCTGATCGGGGCCGCGGTCAGCGCGGAGATCCCCGTGATCCTGACGGGTGACCTGAACACGGAGCCGGGCGGCACCTCGACCGCCGCGTACGGGATGTTCATGGACGCCGGGTTCGCGGACACATGGCTGAAAGGCCGCCCGCGCGGCGACGGCTTCACCGCGAACCAGCAGGCGGACCTGACCAACGCGGAGTCGCAGCTGTGGCATCGCATCGACTACGTGCTCTACCGTGACGCGTTCACGGCCCGCGGCGTGCCGTTCCGCGGAGCGGTGCACGCGCAGGTCATCGGCGACCGGCAGGCCGATCGGACGCCCGGCGGGCTGTGGCCGTCCGATCACGCCGGAGTGGCGGCGGTACTGCGCATGCCGTAGGGTGCCCGGCTGCTGCACGACGTCGCAGGGGCTCCGAGGGGCCGGCGGCACGGATCCGCCGGCCCGCCTCGTGTGACGTTTTCGACCTCGACGGCATATATTCCGGCATGTCCGAGCGACGATACCGTGAGGAAGAACTCCGCAGGATTCTCGAGCTGGCGACGCGGCCGGAGGCCGCCGGACCTCGCCCCGGCACCCTGCCCGACGGCCTGACGCTCGCCGAGATCCAGAGCATCGCGCTCGAGGTGGGCGTGACGCCGGACGCGGTCGCTCGGGCCGCTGCGGCCATGGACATGCCCGCGGCCGGTGCGCCGCGCACGTCGCTGGGCATGCCCGTCGAGGTCGGCCGCATCATCCCGCTGCCGCGCCCGCTCACGGATCGGGAGTGGGACCGGCTGGTCGCCGAGCTCCGCACCACGTTTCGCGCGCGCGGCAGGGTCATCGCTCAGGGTGGTCTGCGGGAATGGTCGAACGGGAACCTGCACGCGTCCGTCGAACCCACTGGCAACGGGTATCGCCTCCGCATGGGCACGTTCAAGGGCGACGGTCCGGGCATAAACGCCGTCGGCGCCGTCGTCCTCGCCGGCGGCGCAGCGATCATGGGTGCCACCGCGCTCGCCGGAGCACCCGAAGTCGCGGGCTCCGTGGTGCTCGCCCTGTGCGGCGCCGGAGCCATCCTCTCGAACCTGGTGCGCCTGCCGCGGTGGGCCCGGCAGCGCGACCGGCAGATGAAACACATCGAGGCGCAGGTTCGCAGCATCATCGCGGAAGGCGCCGGGCCCGACCCCGACACGTAGCCCGACGTGTCCGGCGCCCGTCAGAACCCCACGCCGACGCCGAGACTGCCGTACACCGGTGGCGTGACGTCGTTGTAGTCCTGGCTGCGCCGCCAGCCGAAGCGGCCGGTGAGCTCGGTGCGCCCGAGCGCAATCCCGCCCGCCACCCCGAAGTGCCAGATCCCGCCCGCGTCGAGGTACCAGCCGTCCTTCGCGTCCGGGTAGTAGTTCGTGCGGTACCAGTCGCTGTGCGTGACGTGCGTGATGATCGCCTTGTCGAAGCCCGCCTCGCCGGTC
>DATHVV010000134.1:0-37477 GCA_035461105.1 Longimicrobiales bacterium
CTGTTGCCAGGGACGCGGTGGTCTCTTACGCCACCGTTTCACCCTTGCCTGTGCCCTCGCGGGCCATCGGCGGTCTCTTCTCTGTTGCACTTTCCGTCGCCTTGCGGCGCCCGGCCGTTAGCCGGCACCCTGCCCTCTGGAGCTCGGACTTTCCTCGCCCGGCTGCTTGCGCCGCCGGCCGCGATCCGCACTCGCTTCCCATGCTTTCAAACAGCGCCTTCGGCTTCGACACAGAGCCCCGGCGACCGGCATACGCGTGCGCGGCCGACGGGGCGGATGTCCCGGCGAAACACTGAAATCTAGACGAATCCCGCCGCTGGGTCAACCGAGCGGCGGCCCGGATAGTGGGTCCAGGTGGCGCACAAACGCGGCCCGCGCCAGGCGGTCCGGGGCGCCTTCCGGCGACCCGGACCCGCGCCGCAGCTCAGCTGCGGCCGCGCGGGCGGCCCGGCTCCGAGATCTCCTCGACGGTCTGTCCGACCTTGCGGTCGCTCAAACCCTCGGTGGCGATGTCCGCCTGCGCGATGATCCCGACCAGCCGGTTGCCTTCCTCGACCACCGGGATGCGCCGCACCTGCGCGTCGCGCATGGCACGCATCACGTCGTTGTCGCTGTCATCCGGCGAGACCGTGCGCAGGCTGCCGCTCGTCATGCAGTCGGCGACCCGGCCATCGCTGCGGCCGTCCGCCACCGCACGCACCGCGATGTCACGATCGGTGATGACGCCCGTCAGGCGCATGCTGGTGTGGTCATCGACGACGGGAACGAAGCCGACGTCCAGGTCCCGCATGATCTGCGCGGCCCGCTGCAGCGATTCATCACGGGTTACGCACTCAGGGTTGGACGTCATGAGCTCGCGAGCTTTCATGCTGCTACCTCCTCGGGGATGGGACAGTATAGCCGTGCCCTGCAGGTGCAAGCCGTGTGCCCCCTCGGGGTCTCATGAAGCGCCGGGAAGATGTCCGCACGGCGACTCCTCCCGGCGCTACGTTTACGGCCGCACCCGGTCGGGCACTCGGCACCAGCCCTTGACAGTCTGTGCATAGACAGTCTAAGTATAGGCACCATTCCCCCTCGAGGCGCGCCTGATGCCACCCAAGGACCGTCTGCACGGGACGCTCGATGTCCTCGTCCTGAAGACCCTGAGCTGGGGTCCGCGCCACGGCTACGCGATCGCGCGCTGGCTGGAGGAAACCAGTGGCGAGGAGATCAGCGTGGAGGAGGGATCCCTATATCCCGCCCTGTACCGGATGGAGCGGCGCGGCTGGATCGAGGCGGAGTGGGGGATGTCGGAGCTGGGGCGCAAGGCGAAGTTCTATTCGCTGACCCGGGAAGGCCGCCGGCAGCTGCAGCAGGAGAGCGTGGAGTGGCAGCGGTTCACGCAGGCCGTGCTGCGCATTCTGGTCGCGACCTGAGACGCCTGATATGCCGGAGCGCGAGCGAAAACACCTGCGGGGGCCGGTCTGGCGCGAGAGCGTGACGGACGAAGTCTCCGCGGAGCTGTCGTTCCATGTCGAGATGCGTGCGCGCGAGCTGGCTGCGAGGGGGCTCGACCTGGAGGAGGCCCGCCGCGCCGCGCTCGCGCAGTTCGGCGACATCAGTGACGTCCGGGCGGAGTGCGAGACTATTGCGAGCCAGAGAGACAGGGACATGCGCAGAGCGACGTACCGGTCGGAGTTTCTTCAGGACACGCGCTACGCGGTGCGACAGATCCGCGGTGCTCCCTGGTTCTCGCTGCTCGTGATCGGCACCCTGGGGCTCGGGATCGCGTCAGCCACGACGATCTTCAGCGCCGTGCACGCGGTGGTGCTGCGGCCGCACGGCTTCGCCAATGCCGACCGTGTCCACTTCATCAGTGAAACGTGGAAGGAGTCCGCCGGAGATGTCTCGCCGGGCACGTTCATCGACCTTGATGAACAGGCGACGCAGTTCGAGACGATCGCCGCGATCGACTGGAGTACTTTCGTGCTCGCGGCCGAGGGGGTTCCCGACCAGGTCGTAGGCGCAGCGGTGACGCCGGATTACTTCCAGGTCTTTGGCGTGCATCCGGTGCTCGGACGCGGCTTCACGACCGAGGATGCGCAACCCGGGGCGCCGCGCGTCGTGATCCTGTCGCACGCCATCTTCCGTGAGCAATTCGGCGGTGATCGGAGCGTCCTCGGTACCGACATTCGCGTGGATGGAGATCCCGCTCGGGTCGTGGGCGTGCTGCCGGCAGGATTCGACCCGCTCCTGATGGGGGAGGCGCTGTGGGTGCCGCTCGCACTGACGCCCGAGCAGATCGCCGCTCGGGGCAGCCACTGGCTGGATGTGGTGGGTCTGGCGCGGGCGGGGGTGCCGCACGCCACCGTGCAGAGCGAGCTCGACCGACTCGCCGGGCTCATGCGCGAGCAGCATCCGGCCGATCACGAGGATCGCGGGATCGTCGCGCAGCCGATTCGGGAGGTGCTGCTGGGCGATTACGATCGGCGCCTCTTCCTGCTGCTCGGCGCGGTGAGCGTGGTCCTGCTGATCGCCTGCGCCAACGTCGCGAACCTGCTGCTCGCCCGTGGTGCGGCGCGCGAGAAGGAAATCGCGGTGCGCGCGGCACTGGGCGCCGGACACGGCCGAATCCTGCGCCAGCTCCTGACCGAGAACCTGGTGCTGTCGCTCGCCACGGTCGCGCTCTCGATCGGCATCGCGCTGGTCGGCGCCCGCCTGATCGTCACATTCGCGCCGGCGGACATTCCGCGCATCGCGGAGACCCGGATCGATCCGGTCGTGCTCGCCTTCGCGGTCATCGTCGGAGCGCTCAGCAGCCTCGTCTTCGGTCTTGCTCCAGCGCTGCGGGCCGTGCACACCGATCTGCAAGGCACGCTGCGAAGCGGCGGCCGTGATACGCAGGGCGGCACGCGCGACTGGCTGCGGAACTCACTCGTGATCGGCGAGGTCGCGCTTTCCGTGCTCCTGCTCGTGGGAGCCGGTCTCCTGATCCGCACATCGGTGGAAGCCGCCCGCGTCGATCCGGGCTTCAGGATGGATGGCATCGTATCGGCCCGGGTTACGCTCCCGGAGCAGACCTACCGGGATCCGGAGCGCGTGCAGGCAGCGTTCCAGCGTATCGCCGAGGCGGCCGCGACGCGTCCGGGCGTCACGCATGGCGCCGCGACGTCGTTGCCGCCGCTCGGAGCCGGCGGCAACGAGATGTTCCTGAACGTCGAGGGCCGCCCGGCAACGCTCGACGCGGCCGTGGTCGGGCGCATGCGCATCGTCAGCAACGGCTACCTCGAAGCACTCGGCATTCCGCTGCTGCGCGGCCGAGGCTTCGACAGCCGCGATGTGCGCGCCGCGGACCGCGTCACGATCATCAGCGCGGACCTCGCCCGGCGGCTATGGCCCGGACAGGACCCGCTCGGCCGCCGCTTCGCATGCTGCGAGGAGAACGCCACCAGTCCCGCATGGAAAACGGTCATTGGCGTGGCCGCAGCCGTCCGCTCTCAGAGTCCCACGATCGAGCCCTATCCGGAATTCTACCTGCCCCTCGCGCAGGCCCCCGACGGCTCGTGGAACTGGATTCAGCGGTCCATGTCCATCGTCGCCACCGGCGCCCAGACCGACGCGCTGGTCGCAGCCATCCGCGATGCCGTGCACAGCGTCGACGGCAGCGTGCCCGTGTACGGCATCGGCACCGTGCGCGACGCGTTGCGCAACGCCACCGCGGCCGCACGCTTCAACATGCTGCTGCTCTCGATTCTCGGCGCGCTCGGGCTGGTCCTGGCGGCCACCGGAATCTACGGAGTGGTTTCCTATTTCGTGAATCTGCGCAGGAAGGAGATCGGCGTGCGCATGGCCCTGGGCGCCTCGACCCGCTCCGTGCTCGCGCTCACGACCCGTCAGGCGATGGGGCCGGTAGTCATCGGACTCGTGCTCGGTGCCCTGGCAGCCCTGGCCGCCACTCGGCTGCTGGCGGCGTCGCTGTTCGGCGTGACGCCCACCGATCCACTCACCTTCGGCATCACACTCGCCGGACTGCTCCTGGTAGCGCTCGGGGCGATCCTCCTCCCCGCCCGCCGCGCGAGCCGCGTGGACCCTACCGAGGCCCTGCAGGCCTGAGCGCCGGGCACCACGCCGTCGGGGGCGGAGTCGAGACCCTCCGCCCTCCCCCTCCTCGCCCTAGCCCTAGACCCCTTCCTAGTAGGCCGCCAGCCCGGTCAGGTCCTGGCCCAGGATCAGCCCGTGGATGTCGTGCGTGCCCTCGTAGGTGTAGACGGACTCGAGGTTCGCCATGTGGCGCATGGCGGAGTACTCGACGAGGATGCCGTTGGCGCCGAGCAGCCGCCGCGCCTCGCGGGCCACGTCGCAGGCCATGTCGCAGTTGGCGCGCTTCGCGAGCGAGACCTGCTGCGGGCGGGCGCGTTGCTGGTCCTTGAGCCGCCCGAGCTGCAGGTTGAGCAGCTGTCCCTGGGTGATCTTCGTGAGCATGTCGGCGAGGCGGACCTGCTGGATCTGCTTCGCGCCGATCGGCTGGTCGAACATGATGCGTTCCTTCGCGTAGCGGAGCGCCTCGTCGAAGCAGGCCATGGCCGCGCCGACCGCGCCGAACGCGATGCCATAGCGCGCCTGGGTGAGACACAGGAGCGGGCTCTTGAGCCCGCCCGACTCCGGCAGCAGCGCCTCGGGTCCGACCCGCACGTCCTGCAGCACCAGCTCGCTGGTGTCACTCGCGAGCAGCGACAGCTTGCCCTTCTGGTCCTTCGCGGTGAAGCCTTTCGTGTCCGTCGGTACGATGAACCCGCGGATCGACGCGATGTCATCGATCGCGCCGGTCTTCGCCCAGACGATCGCGATGTCGGCCATCGAGCCGTTCGTGATCCACATCTTGGCGCCATTGATCACCCAGCCATCGCCGTCCGGTTTCGCGACCGTGATCATGCCGCCCGGGTTGCTCCCGAAGTCGGGCTCCGTCAGGCCGAAGCAACCGATCACCTCCCCCGCGGCCATCCGCGGCAGGTACTCCCGTTTCTGCGCCTCGCTGCCGAACGCGTAGATCGGGTACATGCATAGCGCACCCTGCACGGACGCGAAGGAGCGGATGCCGCTGTCGCCGCGCTCCAGCTCCTGCATGATGAGGCCGTAGGCGACGTTGTTCAGTCCCGCGCACCCGTACTCCTCGGGCAGGTTCGCACCGAAGACACCGAGCTCGGCGAGCTGCGGGATGATCTGCTTCGGAAACTGACGGCCGATGTAGGCCTCTTCGATGATCGGGATCAGGTTGTCGCTCACCCAGTCGCGCACGGTGTCGCGCACCATGCGCTCCTCTTCGCTGAGCAGCGAATCGAGCTCGTAGTAGTCGATGCCCTGGAAGCTGGCAGCCATCATCGTTCGCCTCGAGTATGGGATACGCCGCGGGCACGCCGCCGGTCCTGCGGCGCGGCTCCGGGCCGCCAAGATATCGGGTTCGGGAGAACGTCGCGAGCCGGTTCCGAGCTGCGGAAACGGGCGCGTGGGTCGGCGGCGGCGGAGCGCGCGGCCGCGGGCGGCGGGCGGTTCTCAGCCGCTCGGTTCGGGCTCTTCCGGGGGCTCGGTGGCGGGCATGGTGAGCGTGAACGTGGAGCCCGCGCCCGGGACGCTCGTGACGGCCAGCTCACCGCCCATGGCGCGGGCCAGCTCGCGGCTGATCGACAGGCCGAGGCCGGCGCCCTCCTGGACGCTGCTGAGTGAGCGGCCGAGCTGGACGAACGGCTCGAAGATGCTCTCGACCTCGTCTTTCGCGATGCCCGGGCCGGTATCCCGCACGCGCACCTCGATCATCTCGCCGCGGCGGGCGCACGACACCTCGACCTGGCCTCCAATGGGCGTGAACTTGACCGCGTTGCTGACCAGGTTGAGCAGGATCTGCTCGAGCTTGAGGGGGTCCGCCAGCACGGCCAGGCCGTCATCGCAGTCGTGCCACTCCAGGTGCAGCGGCTTGGCGGCGGCCTGGGGCGCGACCATGCCGCAGGTGGACTCGACCAGCGGGCCGAGCAGCACGGCGCGCGTCTGATACGTGAGCCGGCCGGCCTCGATGCGGCTCAGGTTGAGCAGGTCGTTGATCAGCCCGAGCAGGTGCCGCTGGCTGGCGCGGATCCGGCCCAGGTCGGCGCGCTGCTCCTCGGTGAGCTCGCCACGCACGCCCAGCAGCAGCAGGTCCACGTAGCCGCCGATGGCGTTGAGCGGGGTGCGCAATTCGTGCGAGAGCGCGGCCAGGAAACCGCTCTTCGCGCGGCTGGCCGCCTCGGTCTCGGCCAGGCGGCGCGCGTCCTCCAGCGAGCGCTCGTACGACGCCCGGCGCTCGGTCAGGTCGCGCGTCACCTTCGCGAACCCGACCAGCTGCCCGGTTTCGTCGCGCAGCGCCGTGATCACGACGTTCGCCCAGAACAGCGTGCCGTCCTTGCGGACCCGCCAGCCCTCGTCCTCGAGCCGGCCATCCCGCGCCGCGATCTCCAGCTCGCGCTGCGGCTTGCCCGCGGCGATGTCGCCGGCCGGATAGAAGGTGGAGAAATGGCGGCCGATGATCTCCTCGGGGCGGTAGCCCTTGAAGCGCTCCGCGCCCTGATTCCAGGTGATGATGTGGCCGTGTGCGTCGAGCGCGAAGATCGCGTAGTCGCGGACGGCCGACACGAGCAGGCGGTAGAGGTCGGCATCGACGCCCGCCGCCGCCTGGCCCGCGCCGCCTCCCGCGGCGCCTCGCTCCGGTCCTGTCGTCATTCCTCCACCATGGTGTCCGGGCGATTCGCGCGGTGCGCGCCGGCGAGCACCGGCATCGCGCCCGGGCCGTCAGCTCAGCCGTCGAACGATCGCTTCCGCGTACTGCGCGGTATTGCCACTGCCGTTCAGGTCGGGCGTGAGCGTGTCGTGCGCCTCCAGCGTCGCGCGCACCGCATCGCGTACCCGGGCGGCGGTCTCGATCTGACCGAGGTGCTCCAGCATCATGCACCCGGCGAGCAGCATCGCGGTCGGGTTCGCGATGCCTTTGCCCGCCAGGTCAGGCGCGGAGCCGTGCACGGGCTCGAAGATGGCGACGTCCTTCCCGATGTTACCGCCGGGCGCCATGCCCAACCCACCCACCAGCCCCGCCATCTGATCGCTCAGGATGTCCCCGAACATGTTCTCCATGACGAGCACGTCGAACTGGTACGGGTTCAGCACCAGGTGCATGGCGGTCGCGTCGATGATGCGGTCCTCGTACTCAACCCGGCCGGTGTACTCCTGGGCGATGCGATGACCCTCCTCGAGGAAGAGTCCCTGCGTGTACTTCAGGATGTTCGCCTTGTGGGCCAGCGTCACCTTGCGACGGCCATGGCTCACGGCGTAGTCGAATGCGTAGCGGACGATGCGCTCCGCCCCGAACCGGGTCACCAGCATCACCGACTCGGCGGCCGCCTTCGGGTCGCTGCCCACTCCGATGTAGTGCTCGACACCGACGTAGAGCCCCTCCGTGTTCTCGCGGATCAGCACCAGGTCGATGTCCTCGTAACGGCCGCCCGTCATCATCGTGCGCGCCGGACGCACGTTCGCGTAGAGGTCGAATTCCTTGCGCAGGGCCACGTTGATCGAGCGGAACCCGACCCCCACCGGAGTGGTGAGCGGCCCCTTCAGCGAGACACGGTTGCGTCGGATCGACGCCAGCGTCTCGTCCGGCAGCGGCGTGTGCGTCGCGTCCAGGGCCGCGACGCCGGCGATGTGCTCCTCCCACTCCACCTGCGCGCCCGCGGCGTCCAGCACGCGACGCGTCGCCGCCGTGATCGATGGGCCGATCCCGTCGCCCGGGATCAGGGTCACGACCGTGCTCATCCGCTATCTCACTTCCGCTTCGGGGACGAACTCGCGGTTGTACTGGAACTGCGTGTACTGCTCCCCCCAGCGGACCAGCTCCTCGAGTCGGCTCGGCCGGGTGGTGCCCTCCTGCAGCGCCGCTGCCAGGGCGTTCCGCACGCGCTGCCACTCGCCCTCGCGCAGCGTATCCCGTACCAGCAGCGCGGTCGCGATCTCGGTATCTCCCAGCACGGTCCGGACCCGGACGCCGGCGATGCCCGGGAAATCGCTGAAGAGCTGCCGGGTGCCGGGGGAGAAGATGTAGATGTAGGGTCCGACCCGAGCCCAGAGCGCGCCGCCGCGCTGCAGCTGGTCGATCGGCTGAGCCGAGGTGAGCTCGACCACGTTGCCGCTGATCCGGACCTCGCCCGCGACCCCGTGGCGCCGGAGGATGGAGTCCGCTGCCGCCGCGCTCGGCATCGTGTAGTCGGGCCGCTGCGGCATCACCCGCTCGCAGGCCGGCAGGAACCCGAGCGCGAGCAGGAACGTGAGGATGGATCGCGAGAGCACGTCCGTGCTACCGTATCGGGCGCTCACCGTGCCACCCGCTCGGCGAGCGCGCGGGCCGCCGACGCGACCGTGGCGGACTCGGATTCCGGACCATCGCTCCCCGCCACGACGCCGATCCACAGGACGTCGCCATCGGCACTGTCGATCAGGGCAACGCCGACCTCGAAGCGGCCGGACGCGCCGACCGCGCCGGGTACGTACGCGATCGACCATGGCAGCAGCGCGTAGCGCGCGTCCAGCAGCAGACCGAGCGAGTGCAGGTTGGAGAAGAGCGGCTCGCCCACCCGCAGCACCTTCATGCGGTGGAAATCGGTGACCGCCAGCTCGCGGGGGCGGATGCGCAGCGTCGGCGAGCGCTGCGCCGCCCGCTCCACCGCGGTCGCCGGCACCCAGCGCACGCGCGGGGCGAGCTCGATGAGCTGGCGCGCCAGCTCCGCGTCGAAGCCGGGGACGGGCTCGGCGCCCGCGGCCGTGCCCGCACCCGGCGCCGGCTGGACCGGCAGCACCATCACGGTGCGTCCCGCGAGGCTCGGCGGGCTCGTGGGCGGAGTGCTCGCCGAGGGCGGCTCCGCGCGCGGCGCGCAGCCGGCCAGCAGCAGCGACGTCGCCAGCAGCAGCGCGCCGGCACGGGAGCCGGGACCACGAGGCATCAGATCATGTAGCCGCCGTCCACGGGGACGACGGCACCGGTGATGTGACGGGCCCGCTCCGAGCACAGGAAGACGACGACGTTGGCCACGTCCTGGGGATCGCCCAGACGTCCGAGCACGGAGCGCTCGCGCGCCTGGTCGAGCACCTCGGGCGAGACGGCGTCGGTGAGCCGCGTGGTGCGGATGTATCCCGGCGCCACCGCGTTCACGTTCACGTTCGACGGCCCCAGCTCGACGGCCGCGGAACGGGTGAGCCCGATCAGCCCCGCCTTCGACGCCGCGTAGTTGGAGAGGCCGAACTCGCTGCGGATGCCGTGCACCGAGGCCACGTTCACGATCTTGCCGTGCTGCTGCGCCCGCAGCGCCGGTGCGACCGCGCGGATCATGTGGAACGCACCCGTCAGGTTGGTGTCGATCACGTCCTGCCACTCGTGCGCGTCCATCCGCCAGAGCGCGCGATCGCGGGCGATGCCGGCGTTGTTCACCAGGATGTGCAGCCCGTCGAGCGCCTGCTCGGCCTCGGCCACGAACGCGTTCACAGCCTCCCGGTCGCGGACGTCGGTCTCCCGGACCAGCACCGTCACATTGAGGGCGCGCAGCTCCTCCGCGGTACGCGCCGCCGCCTCGTGCGCGTAGCCCTCGCCATCATCGAGGTAGTTGAACGCGATGTGGACACCCTGGCGGGCGAGCTCCAGCGCGATGGCGCGGCCGATGCCGCGGGCACCGCCCGTGACGATCGCGCCCGTGCCGCGCAGGTCGGGGAAGGCGGTAAGGGGCTGCGGCCGGGTCTCGACGTTGACTTCGGCGATGAGCTGCTCGACCGCCGCATCCGCGAGCTGGTGGCCGGCACTGCTCTCGTAGTCGGGGCCCTCGGGGGAAGGACGGTGCCTTCCGTGCAGTGGTTCCGGGCCGTCTGGCGCCATTTCGGGAGAATGCCGCCCGCTCCGATTCGTGTCAAGCGAGCCGCCGTCGTTCCGCACACCCCCGCCGCCGGCGCTCCGCTCGGGGCGGCCGGCTCAGTGTGCGACGTCCGTCTCCTTCCGCCCCGGCGCGCGGTTCTGCACGTGGTGCTTGATGGTGCGCCCCTCGATCAGGTAGACGACGTCCTCACTGATGTTGGTGGCCAGGTCCGCGATCCGCTCCAGGTTGCCCGAGATCAGGAGCAGGTCCATGCCCGCCGTGATCTTGCGCGGGTCCTCCATCATGTGGGTCAGCAGGATCCGGAAATTGTTGTCGTGCAGCTCGTCCACCCGGTCGTCGCGGCGCAGCACGTCGCGCGCGAGCTGCGCGTCGCCCACCACGAAAGCGTTCAGCGAGTCGGCCAGCATGTCGTTGGCCAGCCGGCTCATCTCCTCGATCTCGGGCAACGTTGGAAAGGGCGGCGCCGAGGCCAGCCACTTCACCGTCTCCGCGATGTTGACGGCGTGGTCGCCGACGCGCTCCAGGTCGCTGGAGATCTTCATCGACATCGCGATCAGGCGAAGATCCCGCGCCATCGGCTGCTGCAGCGCCAGCAGGTTGATGGCGATGGCATCGATGCTCATCTCCAGCTCGTCGATCCGGTCATCGGCCGCGATCACCTCCTCGGCGCTCTCCGGGCTGCGATCGAGCAGCGCCGCCACCGCCCGGCGCACCGCGTCCTCGGCGAGCCCGGCCATCCCGACCAGGCTGGCCTTCAGCTTGTCCAGCTCGTCCTGAAAATGACGCTGACTCATCCGAATCTCCCGGTAATGTAGGCCTCGGTGCGCTCCTCCCGCGGATTCGTGAACATCTCCTCGGTGAGGCCGTACTCGATCAGCTCGCCCATGTACAGGAACGCCGTGTACTCGGACACGCGCGCAGCCTGCTGCATGTTGTGGGTCACGATCACCACCGTGTACTGCTGCTTCAGCTCGAAGATCAGATCCTCGATCTTCTGGGTCGCGAGCGGATCGAGCGCCGAGGCCGGCTCGTCCATGAGCAGCACCTCGGGCTCGACGGCGAGCGAGCGCGCGATGCACAGACGCTGCTGCTGCCCGCCGGAAAGCGCCAGCGCGCTCTGGTCCAGTCGGTCCTTGACCTCGTCCCAGAGCGCCGCATCGTGCAACGAGCGCTCGACCAGCTCGTCCAGATCGCCGCGATAGCCGTTGATGCGGGGCCCGAACGCGACGTTGTCGTAGATCGACTTGGGAAACGGATTCGGCTTCTGGAACACCATCCCGATGCGCCGGCGGACGTCCACGGCATCCACGCCCGGACCGTACAGATTCTGGCCCTGGAACAGGGCCTCGCCCTCGACCCGCGCCCCTGGAATCAGGTCGTTCATGCGGTTGAAGCAGCGCAGCAGCGTACTCTTGCCGCAACCGGAGGGACCGATGAACGCCACCACCTTCCGGTCCGGGATGCGGATCGAGATCTCCTTCACGGCGCGAGCCTCGCTGTAGAGTACCGACAGGTTACGCGCTTCCAGCTCGATGTCGCCGGGCGGCTGCAGGATCGAATCGCTCATGACGTCAGTTCTTCCGCGAGTAGCGGTTGCGCAGGAGAATGGCGGCCGCGTTCATGCCCAGCAATACGACCAGCAGCACGATGCTGGCCGCCGCCGCCAGCTGGTGGAAGCTCGGCTGCGGCTTGGACACCCAGTTGAAGATCTGGATCGGCACGACCGTGAACGGGTCGGTGGGCGAGCGCGGCACGAAGTCCACGAACGCGAGCGCGCCGATCAGCAGCAGCGGCGCCGCCTCCCCGATCGCACGCGAGAGTGCCAGGATCGTCCCGGTCAGGATCCCGGGCAGCGCCAGCGGGAAGACGTGGTAGCGCACCGTCTCCCAGCGCGTCGCCCCCAGCGCGTAGCTCCCCAGCCGGATCGAGCTCGGCACCGCCTTGAGCGCCTCCTGGGCGGCAATGATGATCACCGGCAGCACCAGCAGCGCGAGCGTGAGCGCGCCCGCCAGCACACTGCGCCCGAGGGCGAAGGCGCGCACGAACACGGCCAGCCCGAGGATGCCGTAGACGATGGAGGGCACGCCGGCCAGGTTCGAGATGTTCGTCTGCACCAGCCGCGTGAAGCGGTTGTCCGGGGCGTACTCCTGCAGCCACACGGCGGTTCCGACGCCCAGCGGGAACGCGAACACCGCCGTGATCACCATGATCCAGACCGTGCCCCAGAGCGCCGGACGAAGGCCCGAGCGGGAGGCGAGCCGGGAGGGGCTGTTGCGCAGGAAATCGGTGCTCAGCAGACCGGCGCCATCGCGGATGATGTCCACGAGCAGCAGGGCCAGCACGAACACGCCCACCAGCGTGGCGGCCAGGGTGACCAGGTGGAAGATCGTGCCGCCGCGCCGGCGCGCGGCCAGGCGCGGCCGGAACCGCGACGGGTCGCGCTGCGCCGCCGGATGCGGCGCGCCGGGCGCGGTGGCAAGCGTCTCGTCGGAGCGTGCGCTCATGGGTGCCCCCGGCGCCCGCGGTGCCGTGCGCGGAGCGGGCTCATTCGTACACCTCGCGATAGCGCCGCAGCACCCGCGCGCTGATGATGTTCATGAGCAGCGTGATCGTGAACAGCGCGAGGCCGACCGCGAAGATGGTGCGGTACTCGAGCGAGCCGTGCGGCGATTCGCCGGTGCTCACCTGGGCGATGTAGGCGGTCATCGTCTGCACCCCGCGGATCGGGTTCAGCGTCAGGTTCGGCGCCGCGCCCGCGGCGATGGTCACGATCATGGTCTCGCCGATGGCGCGCGAGACCGCCAGGATGAAGGAGGCGACGATGCCGGAGAGGGCGGCGGGCACGACCGTGCGCGTCGCCACCTCGAAGCGGGTCGCGCCCAGCGCGTAGGCCCCCTCGCGCAGCGCCCGCGGCACCGCGCTCATGGCATCCTCGCTGAGCGATGAGACCAGCGGGATGATCATGATGCCCATCACCACGGCGGCGGAGAGCGCATTGTAGTAGTCGGCGGTCGGGAAGAGCGGCCGGATCACGTGCGGCGTCACAAACGTGAGCGCGAAGTAGCCGTAGACCACCGTGGGCACGCCCGCCAGGATCTCGAGCACCGGCTTGAGCACGCTGCGCACGCGCGGCAGGGCGTACTCGCTCAGGTAGATCGCCGCCGCCAGGCCGAGCGGCAGTGCCACCAGCGCCGCGCCCGCGGCGATCAGCAGCGAGCCGGTGAGCAGCGGCAGGATCCCGAAGTGCTTCTCGACGAAGAGCGGCGTCCAGCGGCGCGAGGTCAGGAACTCGACCGGCGAGACCTCCTGGAAGAACGCGATCGACTCGAACAGCAGTACCGCGACGATGCCGAGCGTGGTCAGGATCGAGACGCTGCTGAACGCGATCAGGACCACCCCGACACCGCGCTCCTGCAGGTGCCGCCGGCGGAGGTTGGCATCGCCCGGGAAGCCCGGGGCGGCGGCCGCCGCCCCGGTCCGCGCTGTCTTAGCGGACACTGTCGCCCTGCTGCCCGGACGGCGCTCCGGCAGCCTGCCCGAGCGCCTGCACGCCCTGCGCGTAGTCGGCAGCCGGACGCGCCACGTAACCCACCTCGGGTACGAGCTCGGGCGCGTGCTCGATGTAGAACCTCGCGAACGCGGCCACCTCGGGCCGCGCGAGCGCGCTCCGGTTCACGTAGATCAGCAGCGGCCGCGAGAGCGGCTTGTACTGGCCGCTCGTGATCGTCTCGGGCGTGGGCCCCACGCAACCCGTGCCATCATCGACGGCGACCGGCTTGAGCGAGCCGCTGTTCTCCGCGTAGTACGCGTACCCGAAGTAGCCCAGCGCACCCTCGTCGCCGACCACGCCCTGCACCAGTACGTTGTCGTCCTCGCTCGCCGAGTAATCGCCCCGGCTCGCATCCTCCTCGCCCATGATCGCTTCGGTGAAGTAGTCGAACGTGCCGGAGTTCGTGCCCGGGCCGTACAGCTTGATCGGCTGGTTCGGGAAGCCGGTGCGTACCTGCGACCAGCTGCTCACCCGGCTGCCCGGCTCCCAGATCTTCTTCAGCTCGGCCACCGTCAGGCACTCGGCGAACGTGTTCTTCGGGTTCACCACGACCGCCAGCCCGTCGATCGCGACCGGCAGCTCGAGGTACTCGACGCCGTTCTGAACGCACAGCTGCGCCTCGCTGTCCTTGATCGGCCGCGAAGCGTTGCTGATGTGCGTCTCCCCCGCGCAGAAGCGCTTGAAGCCGCCGCCCGTGCCGCTGAAGCCGACCGTCACGCGCACGCCACCGCCGGTCTCGCGCCCGAATTCCTCGGCCATCGCCTCGCTGATCGGGTAGACCGTGCTCGACCCGTCGATCTCGATCGTGCCCCGCAGCTCGGACTGCACCGCGTCGGCGTCGCCACTGGAGTCCGGCGCGCACGCGCCCGCCGCGACCAGGAAGAACCCCGCGAGTATGGTCCTATTCCACGACATGTTCGTCACTCCGGTTCCGGGATCTCGAATGAAGCATTCGCCACATTCAGAAACTGAGCTGGATCTGGCTGCGTAGCGCATGCTGCCGCTCGAACGCGTCCGCCTCAGGCAAGTACCAGTCCCAGTTGAACATCAGCTTGTTGCGCCCGAAGAAGTGCAGCGTGAGCCCGGGCGTGAGCAGCAGGCCGGCATCGTCATCCACGTCGGTGTTCGGGTCCCCCCAGCTCGCGCGGAACACCGGCTCGACGCCCTGGACGCGGGCATGACCGGTCGGCACGTAGAACGCCGCAACCGCCTGCGCCCCGCGGAAGTCGGCGCCGACCAGATTCGACCCGGCCGCGGCCTCCGCGAGCAGCCACAGCCCCCGGCCGCGGTACTCGCCCCACTCCAGGTCAACCTCGAACGCGGTGCCGGTCTCGCTCTCCAGGGTGTCGGCCGGCAGGTGGTCGCGCACGCTCACGCCGGCGCCCAGCGTCAGCGGCCGGCCCACGGGCAGCGCGAACGTGGCGCGTCCTGCGAACGACTTGGAGCCGTTCTCATCGGCACGGTCGGAGCCGGTGCCGTTGAAGACGCCGACGTCGTAGCCGAAGCGGCCGATCGCGCCGTGCAGCGATGCCCCCATGTCGTACGAGTCGTAGCCCAGCGTCTCCAGCAGGTACTGCTCCTCGCCGAAGAGCGTGCTGCCCCGGAACTCGCTCAGCATGCCTGCCGTGTCCGCGCCCGCGAGCGCGTCCGACAGGCCGCGTATGCGCACGTTGCGCTCGATCATCGGGATCTTCGTCGAGCTGGTGAGCTGGATCAGGCTGAACGGCTTCTTGTACTGGCCGGCGCGCAACGCCAGCGCATCGCTGAAGCCCAGGTCGATCCAGGCCTGCCGGATCTGCAGCCGCCCCATCGCGAAATCCGGCTCGATCATGCCCGTGATCCAGTCGTCCAGGCTCAGCTCCGCGGCGAGCCGGATGCGGCGCGTCTCGAACGTGCTCTCCGCCGGACCGGGCGCCTCGCCCGCCTCGGCCGCACTCACGCTGGTGGTGCTGAACTGGAACTGCATGCGGCCGTTCAGGCCTACCTTGAGCGGTCCCGCATCGATCACCGGCTTCTGTGCCGCGGTCCCCGTCGCACCCGCCAGCGCCAGCAGCATCGCCAGTGCGAACGCACGCCCACGCCTCATCTCGCACCTCCGTACCAGGTCGTCGCGTAACAGCCGGCCAAAGGATACCGGGCATCCTGATACGTTATCGTGACCTGCCGGTAACGGGTGTGTAACGGCGGCCTCCGGATCGCCCCCGCGACGAGAAGATCGCTGGCCAGCGTCACGGGAGGCCGGCAGGGAAGTCACTATGGGGTAAGGAGTCGGGGGTCGCTAGCGGACGTGAAAGCGGATCGTGCGACCGACGGTATCGCCGAGCGTCCCGTGGTGGGTGCCCGCCCAGGTGAGCAGCAGCGTGTGCTCTCCGGGCTCGGGCGTGGGCAGCCGCCAGATGAACCCATCCGGAGTCGGCTCGATGTCGGCCGCAGCGGCCATCAGCTCGCGACCGTCCAGCAGAAGGTGCGGGTGCAGGTCACCCGCTGCCCAGCCCATGCGCCCGAGCGCGAGCGGCGCCGACGTCTGGAAGCGGACGTACAGCTCGCCCGAGACGGTGTCGCCCCGGGCGGGCGCGACCAGCAGCAGGTCGGGCAGGCCGCGCTCGGGTCCGCCGCGGATGCGGTCAGCGAACAGGCCGAGGCCGAGCAGCAGGCCGCCGGCGAGCAGGAAGCCGATGACGACCGGCGCACGCACGCCGGCGGGGGTGGAGTCGGTCATGATGCCGCGGGCAACCGGAAGCGGATGGTGGTTCCCTTGCCGAGCTCGCTGTCGGCGCTCACCTCGCCGCCCATGCTCTCGACCAGGTGCTTGACGATGGCCAGACCGAGGCCGGTCCCGCCGGCGGCCCGGGAGCGGGCCGGATCGACGCGGTAGAAGCGCTCGAAGATGCGGGACAGTGCGTCGTGCGGGATCCCGCTGCCGCTGTCGCTGACTTCGAACAGCACCCAGCCGGTGGTGCCGTTGCCGCCGCTGGCCGCCATCCTCCGCAGCCGCACCTCGATGTTGCCGGCGGCCGGGGTGTAGCGGAGTGCGTTGTCGAAGAGGTTGCCGAGCACCTGGCGGACGGCGCCCGCGTCGGCGAGAACGCGCAGCTCGCCAGCGGGTGCGCGGAACGCGACGCGCTGCTCGCGAGCGCGCGTCTCGCAGGCCAGCCACGCCTCGCGCACGAGCTCGGCGGCGTTCAGCTCCTGCACCTCCGGCAGCCAGGCCCCGGACTCGATGGTCGACAGGTCGAGCAGGTCATCGACGATACGCTGCAGCCGCTCGGCGTTGCGGCGGGCGACCTCGAGGAACTGGCGGCGGAGCTCGAGGGGCGGGTCGTCGTTCAACACCGTCTCCACGTAGCCGCGGATCGAGGTGAGCGGGGTCTTCAGCTCGTGGCTCACGTTGGCGACGAAGTCGCGGCGCACCCCCTCCAGCCGGCGCAGCTCGGTGAGATCGGCGAGCGCCACGACCGCTCCCGCGCCCGCGCTTTCGTCGTCCTTGACCGGCTGGGCAGAGACGAGCACCCGACGCTCGCCGAGACTCAGCTCGACGCCGTCCACCGGAGCCCCGCCGCGCGCGCGCTCGGCGATGCCGCGCAGCTCCACGTCCCGTACCAGCACGGCGAAAGGCTCGCCCAGCGCGGAGGCGGGCAGACCGAGCAGCCGGCCGGCCGCCGGGTTGAGGAAGGCCAGGCGGCCGCGCTCATCGATCCGCAGCAGACCCTCGGAGACGGACTCGACCAGCAGCGCGAGCTCGCGGCGCTGCCGCTCGATCCGGGCGGCGTGGGCGGTGAGCTCGCTGGAGACCCGCTCGACGGCCTGTGCGAGCTGGCCGGCTTCGACGAGCCGCGTCTCCGGCAATGGGCGCGCGATGTCGCCGGCGGCGCGCTCCAGCAGCACTCGCCGCAGGCGCTCGAACGACGTGCTCAGGCGCGAGCCCAGCCAGGCGCCCAGGCCGGCCGCGAGCACCACCCCGGCGAGGCCCCAGACCAGCATCGTGCTGCCCACGCGCCCGCGCACGGCTTCGGGCTCGGACGCCAGCGCCGCGAGCACGGCCTGCTGCAGGGCCAGCGCGACGATCGCGACGGTCAGCGCGGCGAGTCCGCCCGTGAGCATCGCGAGCCGCACGGCGCGTCGCCTCATCGCTCGTCGCCGCGGCCCCGGAAGCGGTAGCCGAACCCTCGTATGGTCTCGACCATGTCGGCGCTCGTACCCAGCTTGCTGCGCAGTCGCTGCACGTGCATGTCCACGGTCCGGGTCTCGATGCGGGCGTGGATGTCCCAGGCGGTCTCGAGCAGCTGCTGCCGCGTCTGCACGCGACCGCGCCGCTCCATCAACGTCACCAGCAGCCGGTACTCGGTCGGCGTCAGGTCCAGCTCCGCGTCGGCCACCGTGACCCGCATCGCGTTCAGGTCCACCGTGATGCCGCCGCCCTGGAGCATGCGGGCCGAGCCTTCCACCGCGGGCGACTGCGCGCGCCGCAGCACCGCGGCCACCCGCAGCACCAGCTCGCGCGGACTGAACGGCTTCGTCACGTAGTCGTCCGCACCCAGCTCCAGCCCCTGCACCCGGTCCGCCTCGTCCTTGCGCGCGGTGAGCACGATCACCGGTACCTCGGCGAGCTCCGGTCGCCGGCGCAGCTCGGTCAGCACCTCGTAACCCGAGAACCCCGGCAGCATCAGGTCCAGCAGCACCAGGTCCGGGCGCTCTGCCGCGACCGCCTCCAGCGCCTCGTTGCCACCCTCCGCGGTGCGCACCCGGTAGCCTTCCTTCGTCAGGTGATAGGCGACGAGCGCGGCGATGTCACGCTCATCCTCCACCACCAGGATCCGCGCCGGCGCCTTCTTCCTCGCTGTGGTCATCCTGTTCCGTTACCGGGCGACGCGATCGTCGCGGTTCCATTCACGCTTGCGTGCGATGGATTTATCCCGCGCCCGTCAACCCGGGGTCAAGGACGTGTAACAATAACATCACGGTAATTGCTGCGCCCCGGAATCGGGTGCGGTGCGGCGGGCTGGGGGGTACCGCGGGCGGGTCGCTCCTACTCGTCGCGGCGCGGGGGAAGCGCGGCGCGCCGTGCCAGCAGCTCTGCGTCCCCGGATGCCTCAGCGGGCGCCTCCGCGGGAGGGGTGCCGGCGGCAGGGAGCGGGTCAGGAACGTCGACGCCGTCACCAGGGTGCGCAGCGGTTGGCTCCACCACGGTGCGGTTGCGATATCGCGGCTTCAGCGACACCCACATGCGTGCCTCGCCGTTCGGGTCGGTAGCGGCGCCGACGGGCGCCTCCCCCACCATAACACGGGATGCCTCCCGGGCGCAGCGCGCGACTCCGCCCGCCGCGTAACGGGAATGCAACGATTCCATCACAGCGAGTTCGCGTACGAGACGAACTTGAATCGGCCGGCGCGCTCGATGATCGTCCCGAACAGACGGCGCGGCACGGAATCCCCCGCCAGCCGCACGCCACACCCGGCGTGAAGCGTGTTCAGGTCCTGGGGCTCGCTGCGCACGCAGTCATGACCGCGGTATCCCAGCGGCTGGCCGCCCAGGCGGCGCAGGGCCCTGGTCATTCCCTTCTGCGAGTTCTGCGTGGTGAGCAGCCACACCATGCCGGGCGCCTGCTGATAGGGCGGGTGAGTGTGGATGGTATAGGGGTAGTAGAACCAGGCGAACTCCGCAGCGCTCAGGTGGAGCTCGCGGAGTCGCGTCGTGTCACGCCGCTCCACGGCTCCCACCAGCGCGCGCACCAGCGCCTCCCGGGAGCGGGCTCCACCCTCGAGGCGACGCGGTGCCGTCATGCCTTCGCGAAACGCCGCCAGCTCCACTGCGACCGGGCGTACGCTGTCGCTCACCGGGCTGCCCCAGGGGGCGGCGGGGGCCGGGTCTGCGGCAGTGCCGCTCCCGGCCGGCTCGATTGCGCACCCGCCGGCCAGTACCGTGACCAGCAGCAGCGCCCGGATCGATTCTCTCATGGCTCGGCCCTCGTAGCGGGGCGGGCGGCGGCATCGCTGCCGGCCGCCCGCGTTCGCGATCGAGCCCGGCCGGCACCACGCCGGCCGCGCTCACCATGGTCCGGCTCAGTTGTCGGCGTAGTTCGTCCAGCCCTCCCACCAGCGCGCCCCGTCCGGGTCGGCAGCTCCGACGTACGCGGTCGGCGTGACGAACGTGCCCGCGCGCGCGGCCAGTGCGCCCGCGAAGGCATTCATCCCGCCGGTACGGATCGGCGACCCGACCGCCGGCAGCCAGTCGAACTGCGCCTCACTGCTGGGGTCGGTCGGCAGCGAATTGAACAGCGAAGCACTGCCGACCGCCCCGGCTACCAGGCTGTTCGCCGCCAGATCCAGCACGGTGCGATCGGTGCCGGTCTGGAACGTGATCCCGCCGTTGTCGGTCAGGTATACGTTCTGCAGCACGAGCTCGCCCGCGCGGATGCGCTGGTTCGTGTTCACGGTGTCGCGGATGCTGAGCGCGCCTTTCGGCCAGCGTGCGATCACGCCGTTCACGTAGTAGCCGCCGGTGCCGCGCCGCAGCACCGCGCCGACGCCGCCCGACGTCGCATCCACGTGACCGGGGCCGGTGCCAATGAGCGTGAAGTTCGCCACCACCGGCAGCGTGTAGGGCTGCGAGAGCTGGCCGTTCCCGCAGCCGGCCCCCGCGCAGCCGTCGTTCTCGATCCCCTGCGGATCCGAGGACGTGCCACCCGCGCCGGTCCGCGGCACCAGCACCTTCGACTGGTACGCGATCAGGTACTGCAGGCGTCCACTGTAGCCCTCGGACATGTCGAAGTGGTCATCGCCGGACTCGTAGGACACGAGGTGCGTCGCGTCCACCGTCCCTCCGAACCACTCGAACGAGTCATCGAGTCCGGCCAGCGACTGCAGGTGATCAAGCGTCGTACCGCTGCCCACCGCCGCGAACGTGAAGGAGTTGAGCTCCTGGTCGGCCGCAGTCGCGTAGCCGGCGAACTCGACACGCACGTACTGCAACCAGCCGCTGTTGTCGGCATCGTCCGTCCCGCCCGAGTAGTACACGCGCGGATTGGTGGTCTCGTTCGTGCCCGTGCCCTCGATGTAGACATCGCTGCGATTGATCACCGCGTTGCCCACCAGGATCAGCCCGCCCCAGTCGCCCGGCCGGCGCTGGCTCTCGGGCTGCGAGGACGTGAACACGATCGGCTCTGCTGCCGTACCCCGCGCGTCGATCTTCGCACCCCGCATGATGAACAGCGAGGAGCCGAGCGTGTTGTAGTCGCCCAGGATCGTCGTTCCCGGCTGGATCGTCAGGGTGGCGTTGTTGGTGACGTGGATGAAGCCTCTCAGGGTGTAGACCGTGTCGGCGTACAGAGTGCGGTTCGCGGTGATGTCGGCATCGATGACCGCCACCTGGGCACCCGGTGCGCCGGTGCGCGCGATCAGCTCCGTGCTGGCCGCGCTCCGGTCGCTGCCCCGGGTCGCGAGCACCCGGTACCGGTACTCGGTGTCCGGGCTCAGCCCGTTGTCCGTGAAGGTCGGCGTCGTCGCCGTGCCGACCTGGGCGTAGGACACGCCCGCGGACGCCCGCTCGATCACGTAGCCGGTGGCGCCGGTCGCGGCGTTCCACTGCAGCGTGATGGAGGTCTGGGTGGTCGTGGGCGCACTCACGCCGCTGGGCACGCCCAGCGGCGACGGTCCGGTACCGTCGTCGCTGCACGCTCCGAGCAGCAGGACGCCGAGCGCCAGCGCGCCGATCCGGAGGTTACGCAGTCGCAGCATTACCTGTTCACCTGTTGATTGGATGATTCCGTGATCCCATGCCTGGAAAGAGAACCTGCGCGTGTTCCAGCGGAATCACGCGCAGGTCTCGGCTCGGTCACGATCGACGCCCACCCCTAGGGGCGCCGGCACGATACCGTTACAGCTTCCAGGCGAGTCCCATCGAGTAGACCCGGCCGGTGCGGTAGAACTCCCGCGTGACATCCCCCTGGCGCAGCTCGAACGGTGCATCCAGCAGGTTCTTGCCATCCACCTTCGCGGAGAGGCCGCCGATCAGGCCGAACCGCAGCGACAGGTCGAGGCTGTGCCGCGCCTCCTCGTAGACCTCGGGCAGCGGCGCCTCCGCGGCGCTGTAGATCTTCGGCCCGACCAGGTTGTAGAGCAGCGTGCCACTCGCCGAGCCCTGGCCCGGTGCGTACGTGAGTCCGGCGTTGACCACGTACGGCGCCTGCCCGACCATGGCACGGTTCTCGTTCACCTGCTCGGCGCCGCCCGGCAGATCGATGCGGCTCCGCATCACCGTCACGTTGGAGAAGGCGGTCACGGGCTCGAGCACCCCCGCCAGGCTGCCCAGCCGCTTGCGGAGCTCCAGCTCGAGCCCGTAGTTGCGCGCCGAGCTCGCGTTCACGAACGACACCGTCCGACTGCCCGAGGTGCCCAGGTAGATCCGCTCGATCGGCGCATCGAACCGCTTCGCGAAGAGCGCGAGCGATACCACCTCGCCCGCATCCGGATACCATTCCCACCGGGCATCGTAGTTGTCGATCAGCGTCCGCTCGAGCGCCGGGTTGCCCTGCACCACGTCGCCACCCAGCACCTCGCGATACTGGATGCCGGCGATCTCGCGGTACTCGGGACGCGCCAGCGTGCGCGAGGCCGAGAGCCGTACGTTCTGCGCGTCGGTCACCCGCCAGGTCAGGTTCAGCGCCGGCAGCACATCCGTGTAGCGCGGGTCGGCCCGGTACGCGGCGCCGATCGTGGGCATCGCCGCCACCGTCACGGCGGAACGCTCGATGCGCGCGCCGCCCGTGAGCCGGAGCCGGTCGGTGAGCGCGGCCTCGCCCATCACGTAGCCGGCGGCCAGCCGATCCTGCGCGTCATAGGCGCCGCCCTGTGCCAGCGGGGTCACCCAGAAGACGCTCGAGCCGGACGTCGAGTGCTGCCCGGCGAAGATGTCCTCGGGCCGGAGCGCGCGCGCTTCCGCGCTGAGCTGCGTGCTGGAGATGCCGTAGGCATCGCTGTCCGCCTCGCGCTCGACGAGCCGGTACAGGCCCCCGATCCGCAGGTAGTGCGCGCCGGCACCACCCAGGCCGAGCCGGTAGTTGAGCGCGCCCTCCATGCTGTTCTCCTTCAACTCGCCGAACGTGCGCACGGCACCCTCGGTCGCGGCACTGAACCATACCGGCGTGCCCGGGCTGCCCTCGGCATCCGGGAACATCGCGTAGACGAACTCCGAGCGGTCCGGCTCCTTGCGCTGCACCGCCGAGTAGGTCACCGACCAGTCGGCCCGATGACGCGCCGACAGCTCGTGCTCGGCCTTCAGCTGCGAGGACAGCACACTGCGCTCGACGAAGCGCAGGCGCGTGATCTGCATGGGCAGCTGTCCGTGGTTCTCGCTGACGCCGGTCTCGACCCGGGCATCGTGTTCCGCGGTCCGATTGTACGTCGTGTTCAGCGCCAGCCGGCTGTGCGTTCCGAGCAGCGTCGACAGGCTGGCCAGCCCGCCCCACAGCACGCTGCTGCGGCCGGTGCTGCCCTCGAAGCGGTCGCTCTCGACCGTGCTGCCCGCGTCACCGGCAAGCGCCTGCGCGCGGCGCTGCTGCATCTGCACTTCCTGGCCGTACGAGTACGTGCCCGAGAGCAGGTACGCGATCGGCTGCCCGAGCACCGGATCGCTGCCGCCCAGGCTCACGCCCATGGATCCGCTCGGCGTACCGTCACGCACCACCGCCGACCAGGAGTTGCGCAGGTCGTTCACGAACGTGTTCATGTCCTCCTGCGTTACCCCGCCCTGGAAGCTTCCGGCCGCTCGCAGCGAGCCTGGCAGCTGTCGCTGCGAGCCGGCGTAGCCGAGCCACTCCGAGCCGGTGCGCGGAGCGCCCAGCACCGGCCGCCCGGTCGCCCGGTCGTTCATGCCGAACCCCAGCGAGTAGGTGAGCTGCCGCTGGGCCGGGAATTCCCGGGTCCGGATGTCCACCTGGGCGCCCGAGAAGTCGCCGGGCTGATCGGGGGTGAACGTCTTCGACGTCGTGATCGACTGCAGCAGGCCGGCCGGAAAGAGATCGAGCGGTACGACCCTGCGCTCCGGCTCCGGGCTCGGGATGCGCGCTCCGTTGAGCGACGTCGTCGTGTAGCGCTCGCCCAGGCCGCGTACGGCCACGAACTTCCCGTCCTGCACCGTGACGCCGCTGACGCGCTGCATCGCCGCGGCCGCATCACCGTCCGGGCTGCGCGACATCTGCTCCGAGGTGATCGCGCTCACGATCCCGACCGCGCTCCGCTGCTGCTCGAGGGCACGAGCCACACTGCCGCGCTCCGCCGCGGCCGTGACCTCGATGACGGACAGCTGTACGGCCTGCGGGGTCAGCGTGATGTCCTGCTCCAGGACCCCCCCGCTCGGGACTCGCAGCTGCGTGATCTGCTTCGCCGCGTAGCCGATGTTTTCGGCCCGCAGCGTCAGCGGGCCTGCCGGCACGTGCAGGATGGTGTAGCGTCCATCGATCCCCGACAGCGTGCCCACCTCCGCGCCGACCACCGCGATGCTGACGTTGCTGAGGCCGGCGCCCGTCTGCGCATCGACCACGCGGCCGACGATGCGACCCGTGGCGGGCGCGGCCGGCTGAGCCGGCGCCTGGGCCAGCGCCGGCGCCGCCACCACCAGGAGCAGAGTCACCAGCACCGGAGCTGAACCCATCATCCGCGTTTCCATTTCGTTTTCCGTATCGTGGTCGGCCGACGCGCCCTGCGCCGGCCAGTCTCCATGATGGGCGGCCGCCGTTTCGGGTGATGCACGAAGCCGTAACGGCGACGTCACACCTTGCGCTTGCCGGCTCTGCGACCCGGCGCCAGATTCGCGCAGCACGCGCGCGAGGAGCGGATGGAAACCAGGAACATCGGGCCGGTCGAGCTGCGGGAGGCGTGGTGGCTGCTCACGCCCGAGGACCGCATCGCGGGTTTCCGCCTGCTCGAGCCCGATGACGGCGAGGAGTTCTTCTTCGACCTGAGCGCGCGCGACCAGGCCGACCTGATCCTCCTGCTGCGCCCCGCCGAGCGCCGGCTCTGGCTCCGCCTGCTGCCCCCCGATGACGCGGCCGACCTCATCCAGGAGGCCGACGAGGATCAGCGCGACGGGCTGCTCAACCTCCTCGACGAGGCCACCCGCCGCGAAGTCACCGCCCTGCTCGCCTACGAGGAGGACGAGGCCGGCGGGCTCATGAGCTCGCGCTTCGCCCGCGTGCGCCCCGACATGAAGGTCGACGAGGCGATCAGCTACCTCCGCAAGCAGGCCATCACGGTCGAGCTCGAGACCATCTACTACGTCTATGTCCTCGACTCACAGCAGCGCCTGCTCGGCATCATCACGTTCCGCGAGCTGTTCGCCCTGCCCGGCGACCGCACCATCCGCGACGTCATGACCACCGAGCTGATCACCGCCCACGAGGAGCTCGACCAGGAAGCGCTCGCCCGCCTTTTCGCCGAGCACGATCTGCTCGCCATGCCCATCGTCGATGACCTCGGCCGCATGAAGGGCATCGTCACCGTCGACGACATCGTCGATGTCGTCGAGGAGGAGGCCACCGAGGACATCCAGAAGTACGGCGGCATGGAGGCGCTCGACGAGCCCTACCTCCGCATCGGCTTCGTCGACCTGCTCCGCAAGCGCGCCGGCTGGCTCTCGCTGCTCTTCGTCGGCGGGCTCTTCACCACCTTCGCCATGCAGAGCTACGAGGACCAGCTCGCCGCCGTCGGTCTCGTCGTCTTCCTGCCGCTCATCATCAGCAGCGGCGGCAATTCCGGCTCTCAGGCCTCCACCCTCGTCATCCGCGCCATGACGCTCGGCGAGGTCCGCCTCCGCGACTGGTGGCGCGTCGCCCGCCGCGAGCTCACCAGCGGACTCATGCTCGGCGCCGTCCTCGGCACCCTCGGCGTGCTGCGCGTCTTCGGGGGCCACCTCGTCGGCCTCGAGCCCCACGAGCGTCTCGGCCGCTTCGCCGCCACCATCTCGCTCAGCCTCATTGGCGCCGTCGTCCTCGGCACCCTCGCCGGATCCATGCTGCCCCTGCTCCTCCGCCGCCTCGGCCTCGACCCCGCCAGCGCCTCCGCCCCCCTCGTCGCCACCCTGGTCGACGTCGCCGGTATCGTCCTCTACATGAGCATCGCGGCCATTTTCCTGTTCTGAGCGACCCCTTCAGCTGGGCACGTAACCTGCACCCCCATAAGCACTTGAAGCGTTTGGGCCGGCGGCGGTACGCGCCGATCGGTACGCAACGGAAGGAGGACCCGACATGCGCAAGCGGGTGCTGGTAGCGGACGATGAGCCGATGACGGCGGAGCTGCTTGCGCTGGTGCTGGCCTTCAACGGGTACGAGGTGGTCCAGGCGCATGACGGCCGGGAGGCGCTGGAGCGGGCGCGCGCGGTGCGGCCGGACGTGGTGCTGCTGGATGTGATGATGCCGCGGCTGGCGGGGCCGGACGTGGCGCGCCGGCTGCGGTCGGATCCGGAGCTGGCGGACGTGCCGGTGGTGCTGTTCAGCTGCGTGGACGAATCGGACGTGGACTGGCGCGGGGCGGGGGCCGACCTGTTCCTGCAGAAGCCGGTCGACATCCGCGCATTGCCGGACGTGGTGCGACGGCTGACGGGGAGGTGCGATCGCGCGGTCTGAGCGGCGGACGGCCCGCCCGGCCCGGCGGGCAGCTGGTGCGGGGCGGCGGGTACGCTCGGCGCGCGCGCGGCTAGCGGGTCCCGCTGAGCTCGAGCACGCGACGCCACTGGGGGTCGGAGACGGGCTGCACCGCGACGCGCGGCATCCTCACGAACCCGAGGTGCTGCAGGGTGGCGTCGGCGCGCAGCTCGGCCAGGGGCAGCGGTCGCGCGAGCGGTCGTACCGGGCTCACCTCGACGACGACGCGTTTCGCGTCGGCTGGATCGGGCCGCGGCTCGCTGGTGACCCTGGCTATTCCGATGACGGCCTTGTCGGGTGCGGTGTGATAGATGAGCACCTGATCGTCCGGGCGGCAGGCGCGCAGGTGGCGCTGCGCGGTGGCGTTGGCGACGCCGTCCCAGGCCGTGCTCCCATCGCGCTCCAGCTCCTTCCAGCCGTAGCTCTCCGGGTCTGCCATGAAAGCCCAGTGGCTCATCGTGCCGCCTCCGTGGTGAGGTACTCGACGCAGCAGGCATGCACTTCCGCGTCCGTGAGCACGTGATCGGTGCGCTTGGCCAGCTCGAAGACGTGGCGGCACAGGCCCTCATCGGCGGCATCGTAGCCGTGCTCGGCGAGCCAGCACTTCACGTTGGACATGCCGCTCACGTGGCTGATCTCGATGCGCTGCCGCCGCCCGACCAGGCTGGCCGGAATGCTCGAGTAGACGCGGTCCGCGAGCCAGGTGTCGCCCTTGAGCTGCGCCTTCACGATGGCGGCCGCGTGCACGCCCGTGCCGGTGCGGAACGCGTCCTCGCCGAGCACGGGGTAGTTGGCGGGAACCGCGACGCCGGTCGCGTCGGAGACGGCCTGGCAGTATGCGGGCAGGCGCGTGAGGTCGCCGTGGTGCATGCCCAGTAGCGTGAGGTTGACGAGCAGCAGGTCCATCTCGGTGTTGCCGACCCGCTCGCCGATGCCGAGCGCGGTGCCGTGCACCCGGTCGACGCCTTCCTCGATGGCCGCGAACGTGTTGGCCAGGCCCATGCCGCGGTCGCGATGGCCATGCCAGTCGATCTTCACATCGGCACCGCTCGGAGCCACGATCTCGTCGCGCACGAAGCGCACGAGCTGGCGCACCCCCTGGGGCGTCGCATGACCGACCGTGTCCGCCAGGCAGATGCGCGTGGCCCCGGATTCGATCGCGAGCGTGTAGAGCGCCCGGAGCGTCTCCGGGCGGGCGCGCGTGGTGTCCTCCGTGACGTACATGACGCTGAGCCCCTCGCCGACTGCGAAGCGAACCGCATCCTCGCTGACGCGCAGCATCCGCTCGAGCGTCCAGTCCTCGGCGTACTGCCGGATCGGCGACGAGCCGATGAAGGTGCACGCTTCGATGGCGACGCCGGTGTCCTGGACGACACGCGCGATCGGCTCGATGTCCTGGCGCACCGTGCGCGCGGCGCAGTTCGCGCCGATCGGGAGCCGGGCCTCGGCGATCTCCTGCGCCAGGCGGCGCACGTCCCGCTCGGCGCGGGGTCCGGCGCCGGGCAGGCCGATGTCGGCCGTGTGGATCCCGAGCTCGGCCATGAGGTGCAGGATCTGGAGCTTCTGGTCGATGGCGGGGTCGCGGACGGAGGGGCACTGCAGCCCGTCCCGGAGCGTCTCATCGTCGAGCTGCACCGGTCGCAGCCGGGAGTAATCGACCGCGTCCCCGGCCGTGTTCCAGTCGTGGATCAGGTCCTGCTCCTGCATGGGCCCTCGACGCGGGTGGGGGTGGCCCGAATCTGACCGGGCCCCGCTATCATTGTCAACGCGCCCCGAACACCAGTTCCCGGGAGGACCGTGAGCGAAGCCGTACTGACAACGCTGGGTGACGTGCACCGCGAGCCGGAGGTGCAGCGTGCACTGCTGCGCGTGGCTGCCGAAGATGCGGCCACGCTCGAGGACCAGTGTGCCGCCACCGAGATCGCCGCCCCGCTGCACGGCGAGACGCACCGCGCGGTGTGGCTGGAGGTGCGACTGCGTGCGTCCGGCACGGAGGCGCCCGGGCGCGACGACGCGGGCAACGTGCAGGCCCTTCTACCCGGTGTACCGGCGCTGCCGCCGATCGTGCTCGCCGCCCACCTCGACACCGTCTTCGACGCGGACGTCGACGTGCGCGTGCGTCGCGAGGACGGGCGGCTGCGCGCGCCCGGCATATCCGACAACAGCCGCGGCCTGGCCGCGCTGGTGCGCGCCGCGGCGGTGCTCGCGCCGCTGTCGCGGCGACATCCCCTGCTCTTCGTCGGCACGGTCGGCGAAGAGGGGGCGGGCGACCTGCGCGGGGTAAAGCACCTGTTCCACGACCGCGGATTGCGCCCGGCCGCATTCCTCGCCGTGGATGGCGCGGGCATGCGCCGGATCGTGCACCGCGCGATCGGGTCGCGGCGGCTGCGTATCCGGATCGATGGTCCGGGGGGCCACTCCTGGACGAATCGTGACCGCCCCAACCCGGTACATGCGCTGGGCACCGTCATTACCGGGCTCGAGGCACTCCGGCGCGCGAGCGGCCGGAGCGTCGGCATCAGCGTCGGCCGCGTGGGCGGCGGCACCAGCATCAACGCGATTCCGGCGCGGGCCTGGCTGGAGCTCGACCTGCGGGCGGAATCGACGCCGCTGATCGCCGAGCTCGAGTCGCGGGCGCGGCGACTGGTGCGGGACGCGGTCGCGGCTCATCCACCGCTGGCCGCAGACGTCGAGGTGATGGGCGACCGTCCGGCGGGCGCGCTGTCCGCGGAGCACGTGCTGGTCCGGGCCGCCGCGGAGGCGACGCGCCGGCTGGGTGTCGAGCCGGAGCTGGTGGCCTCCTCCACCGATGCGAACGTGCCGCTCTCGCTCGGCCTGCCCGCCCTCGCGCTCGGCGCGGGCGGCGACGCCGGGGACACGCACACGCTGGCGGAGTGGTATCGCAACGACGGCGGCGCGGCCGGCATCCAGCGCCTGGTGCTTACCGTGCTGGCCCTCGACCGCCTGCTCTAGTCAGGCGGCTCCCGCGTCCAGCGCCACGACCGCGTCGTCGCCGACGCTCACGGAGCCGCGCGCGTTGCGGATCACCACGCGATCACCCACCAGCGACGAGTGCAGCGCGCTGCCCTCGATCGTGACGTCGGCACCGATGATCGTGTCGCGCAGTGTCGAGCCGCGGATGACGCAGCCGGACTCGACCGTCAGGTTCGGGCCGAGCTCGCAGTCGGCGAGCGTGACCCCCTCGGCGACGCGCACCGGTTCGTGCACCCGCACGCCCCGGCCGCCATCGGGGCGGCGCGCGCGGCCGTGCTCGAGCAGGTGCCGGTTCGTGGCCAGCAGCGTATCCGCCTGCCCGCAGTCGTACCATCCCGCGACCGTCTCGACCTGGATCTTCGCGCCCCGGTCGATCATGTACTGGAACGCATCGGTGAGGTAATACTCGCCCGCCTTGCCGGTCGGACCCTTCATGGTGGCGTCGATCCCCTCGTACAGCAGCTGCCAGTCACGGATGTAGTAGAGCCCGATGTTCGCGAGCTTCGAGATCGGGTCGGTCGGCTTTTCCACGATGCGCTTCATGTAGCCGTCCGCATTGGTCACGATCACCCCGAAGCGCTGGTAGTCCTCGACCTCCTTTGCCCAGATCACCCCGGCGGCGTCGGCGGGCAGGCGCTTGATGAGCGTGAGGTCCGCATCGAAGAGCGTGTCCACGAAGATGATGAGCAGCTCGCTGTCCACGTGCGGCCGCGCCAGCGCGACCGCGCCCGCCGTGCCGTCCTGCACCGGCTGCTCGATGAAGTGGGTGGTGAGATGGGGGTACGCGGAGCGCACGAACGTCTCGATCTTCTCCTTCAGGTGGCCGGTGATGAAGATCGCCTCCGTGACGCCCAGCTCGGCGAGGTCGTCCATGATGTAGCTCATGACCGGCCGGCCACCCACGCGCAGCAGCGGCTTGGGCGTGGTGTGCGTATGCGGCCGCAGCCGCGTCCCCTTGCCCGCCAGCGGAATGATGACTTTCACTCTGGGTCCGTTCCCTCTAACGTACGTGCGCGGTAGCGGCGCGGTCGGGTGGAACCCGGGAACCCGGGAACCGGCGCCGGATCGCGAACATAGCAAGAGCCGAGCCCCCGTCAACGTCCGGGCGGCTCGCGGCGACCGGTTTCGCCGCGTACCTTGCAGCGTCGGCCCGCCGTGGGCCGGCGGAGGAGAAAAACCCGATGAAGCGAATCCTTCTGCTCGCCGCGCTGCTCGCGCCGGCGGGTGCCGCCGCGCAGCAGGTGCCGGTGCCGCCGCGCACCGTGACGGTCAGCGCGAACGCGATGGTGGAGCGGGCCCCGGACCAGGCCGTCCTGGTGCTCGCGGTGGAGAGCCAGGCGACGACCGCGCGCGAGGCCGCGCGTGCGAACGCGACCAAGATGGAGCGCGTGGTGGCGGCGCTGCGCCAGGCGGGCGTGGCGGGCGAGCGAATCCGCACGATCGGCTACGAGCTGATCCCGGAGTACGCGCAGGAGACCCGCGGTCGCGATGCGCCGCGCATCGTGAGCTATCGCGCCGTGAACCGGGTGCAGGTGACGATCGACGCGATCGACCGGGTCGGTACGGTGCTGGACGCGTCCATCGAGGCGGGGGCGAACCGCGCTTCCAGCCTCCACTTCCGGCTGCGCGATCCAGCCGACGCGCGCATGGAGGCGCTGCGCCTGGCCACTCAGAAGGCGCGCGCCGAGGCCCAGGCGATCGTGACCGCGGCCGACGAGGTGCTCGGTCCGGTGCTCTCGATCCACACCGACTCCTTCATGCCGCCGCCCCCACCGCCCATGCCGGGTGCCATGTACGACCGGATGGCGGTGTCGATGGAAGCGGCGTCGACGCCGGTCGAGCAGGGCACGATCAGCATCAGCGCGCACGTCACCATGGTGTTCCAGCTCGGAAGGTGACATGGCGCACAACTCGGCCGTGACCTCGCCGAATGCCGAGGACCCGCTGCTGCGCGGGCGCATCTACGCCATCCCCTTCGAGGATGTCTGGCAGGGTACGCTGCGGGTGGTGCGCGAGCGGCTGCGCGGCTGGAGCCTGGACAGCGCCGACGACCAGGAGGGTCGCGTCGTCGCGCGCGTGCAGGGCTGGTGGAAGAAGCTGCACGGCGTCGTCGAAATCACGATCACGCTCGACGCGGACGCGCAGACCCGGGTGGCGGCGCAGGCGGTCACCCGCGACACGAACCGCGACTGGGGCGTCAACGCCCGCCGCCTGCGCCAGTTCGCTCGCGCCCTCGACCGGGAAGCCGCCCGCGAGCTGGCCCGCCGCCGCGGCGCCGCAGGGCCGCGCGCCTCCTGAGTGCATGCGCGCCATCGACTTCCACACGCACCCGTGGCGCCCGGCCGAGCTCGCTCCCGCGACCCGCGACTTCATCCGCTCGATCTCGCCCGCCGTGCGCGAGCACGGCGACGCGCTGCAGGACGTCGCGCTGGCGGTGCGTCTGCTGCGCGAGCAGGGCCTGGAGCACGCGGTGCTGTTGCCCGAGCACTGCCCCGCGACCTCGGGCAGCGTGCGCACCGAGACGGTGCTCGAGCTGTGCGCGCGAGCGGACGGCTTCTTCCTGCCGTTCGCCTCGGTCGATCCCAACACCGACCCGGCACCCGTCGCCCTGCTCCGCAGTTACCTCGAGGCGGGCGCGCGCGGCCTCAAGCTCTATCCCTCCTACCAGTACTTCTATCCGAACGAGCCGCGACTCTATCCGATCTACGAGCTGTGCGCCCACCATGGCGTGCCCGTGCTGCTGCACATCGGCAGCTCCGTGATCCCGGGAACGCGGCTCAAGTACTGCGACCCGATCCACCTGGATGACGTCGCCGTCGATTTCCCGAGCCTGGCCCTCGTGCTCGCGCACGGCGGGCGCGGCTACTGGTACGATGCCTGCTCGTTCCTGGCGCGACATCACCCGAATGTGTACATCGACATTGCCGGGCTCGTGCCCGAGCGGCTGCCGCGGCATTTTCCGGAGCTGGAGCGGCTCGCGCCCCGCCTGGTGTTCGGCAGCGACTGGCCGGCCATGCCGCGCAGCGTCGCGGCCAACCTGGCGACGGTGGAGGGGCTCGGGCTGAGTGATGCGGCGCTGCGGCTGGTGCTGCGCGACAATGCCGCGCGACTGCTGCGCCTGGAGGAAACATCCATGCAGGCAAGCGCCGGAACAGGGGGATGATGGCTCGATCGAAGCGACAGATCCCGGAGCGCGTGCCGCTGCTGCCCCTGCGCAGCACGACCGTCTATCCCACCGGCGTGATCGGCGTGCAGGTCGGCATGCAGAGCACGCTCGAGATGCTGGCGGGCCATCCCGATCCGGGCCAGGTCGTGGCGGTCGTGGTGGCACCGGGTGACCCGGACGATCCGATCGATCCCGCCTCGCTCGAGAAGATCGCGGTGCGGGCGCGCGTCGCGGACCGGCTCAACCTGCCGGGCGGCACGGTGCAGGCTACGGTGCAGGGGATCGACCGGGTGCGACTGCGCGATGTGAACGACGCCGACGGCTACTTCACGGCGATCGTCGAGCCGGCGCGCGAGGTGGCCGCCCCCGAGGAGGAGGCGCAGGAGCTGATCGCCCGCACCCTGAACGCGCTGGAGGCACTGGCCGCCGAAGTCGAGCGCGTGCCGCGCGAGGTGCCGCGCATCCTGCGCATGAACCTGCGCGATCCCGGACGCTTCGCCGACCTGGTCGCGACGCTGGCCAACTTCAGCGTCGCGTCCAAGGATGCCATCGTGCAGCGGCTCGACGTGCGCGAGCGGCTCGGGTTCGCCTGTGCCGAGCTCGAGGAGCAGCTGGGGCGACTGCGTCCACGCCGCGAAGCGGAAGCGCAGGAGCGGGCCGCGGAGTCCGGGCCGGCGCCGCCCCGCACGCCCGGCGAGCGCGCCGCCGAGCTGCGTCAGCGCATCAAGCTGATGCAGGCGGAGCTGGGCGACATCGATCCGATCGAGCGCGAGGTCATCGAGGCGCTCCGGCGCGTCGAGACCGCGAACCTGCCGGCGCGCGTGGCCGCGGCCGCGCGCGCCGAGATCGAGCGCCTGCGGACGGTGCCGCCAACGTCGCCCGAGGGCAACGAGAGCCGCAGCTACGTGGACTGGCTGGTGCACGTGCCCTGGCGGCAGCGGCGCACCGACGGGCCGGCCGCGATCGACCTGGAGCGGGTGCGCGCCGTGCTCGACGAGAAGCTGCTCGGCCTGGCCGAGCCGAAGGATCGCATCCTCGACCACCTCGCCGTCGCCACCCTGCGCGGCGACCTGCGCGGACCGATCCCCTGCATCGTCGGCCCGCCCGATGTGGGGAAGAACGCGTTCGTCGCCGCGCTGGCCGAGGGGCTCGGCCGGCCGCTCACGCGCCTCGAGCTCGGCGGCCGCGGCGAAGCCCAGCTGATCGGCACGCGTCGGACCCGGACGGGTGCGTCGCCCGGCAAGATCATGGGGGCGCTGCGCGACGTGAACGCGCGCGACCCGCTGTTCGTGCTCGAGGAGATGGACGAGATCGGGCTGGGCAAGGTCGAGGGTGACCCGATCGAGGCGATGGAGGAGGTGCTCGACTGGCAGTCGCGGCCCGCGTTCGTGGACCGCTACATCGACCTGCCGTTCGACCTCTCGGACGTGCTGTTCATCGCCATCGCGCAGGACTTCTACAAGGTGCCGCGCGATCTGCGCGACCTGATGGTCGAGATCCGGCTGGCCGGCTACACCCCCGAGGAGAAGGTCGACATCGCCGAGCAGCGGCTGCTGCCCTGCCTCCTCGAGGAGCACGGTCTCGACCGCGACGCCCGCTTCCCGCGCGATGCGCTCTCCTTCCTGGCCTACGGGTATGCGCGCGACTCGGGCATGGGACTCATGCGGCGCGCGCTCGAGACGTTGCTGCGCACGCGCGCCCGCGCCAAGGCGCAGGGCGACTCCTCGGTCTGGGTCTTCGATGCGCCCCGCATCGAGGGCATCCTCGGCCTGCCCCGCTACACGCCGACCGCGGCGGAGATCTCGCCGGAGATCGGGGTGGTCACGGGTCTCGCCTGGACCGCGGCCGGGGGCGAGCTGATGTTCATCGAAGCGCTGCGCATGCCGGGCTCCGGGCGGCTGATCATCACGGGCATGCTGGGCGACGTCATGCGCGAGTCCGTCAACGCCGCGTACTCGTACGTGCGCAGCCGGGGCAGCGACCTGGGCATCACGGAGGAAGACTTCCGCGAGTCGGACGTACACGTCCACTTCCCGGTGGGCGCGATCCCGAAGGACGGTCCCTCGGCGGGCATCGCCGTGACGCTGGCGATCGCCTCGACGCTCGCGAACCGACCGGTGCGCCACGACATGGCGATGACCGGCGAGGTGACGCTGCGCGGCAAGGTGCTGGAGATCGGGGGCGTGAAGGAGAAGGTGCTGGCCGCGCACCGGGCGGGGCTGCGCGAGGTGATCCTGCCCGCCGGCAACGAGCGCGATCTGCGCGACGTGCCCGAGGACGTGCGCACTTCCATCCATTTCCACTTCGTGGAGCGCATGGACGAGGTGATCCACCTCGCGCTGCTCGGCCGCCGCTCGTCGAATGCCCGGCGTCCGGCGGCCAAGCGGTCGGGGTCGGCGCAGCCGCGCGCGGCCAGCGGCGGCACCGGGACCGCGCAGCAGGACCCCGCCGAGTGAGCCATCGCCGGGTCGGCCGTGGCGCGGCTGCGGCCGCCTGGGGCGGCACCTCCATTCCGGCGTCGGCGTGAGCGAGCGACTGCTGCAGGTCCTGGTCACGGTTGCATTCGGCGCCATGGCTGGCGGCGTCACGAACGCGATCGCCGTCTGGATGCTGTTCCATCCGTACCGCCCACCGAGGCTGTTCGGCCGCGAGCTGCGGTTCCTCCAGGGTGCCATCCCCAAGAACCAGGGACGGCTCGCGAAGGCCATGGGCCGCACCGTCGGCACCAAGCTGCTCACGCCCGAGGACCTCACCCGCACGCTCTCGGAGCCCGGCTTCCGCGCCGCCTTCGACGAGCGGCTCGCCTCCTTCCTGCGCTCGGTCTTCAACGAGCGCCGGGGCGCGCTCGTCGAGCTGCTGCCCCCGGCGGTCACCACCGAGCTGCGCCAGGTCCTGGACGAGGCCGCCCAGCGCGGCCTGCTCCGCCTGGACGAGTACCTGGAAAGCGACGATTTCCAGCAGGCCGTGACCGGCTGGGTGGAGGTGCTGGCGGCGGAGCTGCGCGACCGGCCGCTCTCGGAGCTGATCACGCCCGAGCGCGAGGCCGCATGGACCGGCGCCGCGGAGCGCTGGCTCGCCGACGTGGCCGGCAGCGAGAGCTTCCAGCGCGCCGTTGCCGATTACGTGGACCGTCTCGCGGTGCGCCTGCTCCAGCCGGAGCGCACGTTCCAGCAGCTGCTGCCGCTCGGGCTCGTCGCCGGCGTGGAGCGCGCGATCGCCGGCTACCTGCCCATTGCACTCGAGCGGCTCGGTGGACTGCTCGACGACCCGGGCGCGCGCGAGCGCGTCGAGCGCGTGCTCCACGAGCTGCTCGACCGTTTCATGCGCGACCTGAAGTTCCACCAGCGCCTGGTCGCATCGCTGCTCATTACCCCCGACACGATCGACCGCGTGATCCGCGCGATCGAGGCCGAGGGCGCCGCGAAGATCTCCGAGCTGCTCCAGGATGCGGCGGTACGCGACGCGATGGCGCGCGGCGTCAACAGCGCGATCGTCGAGTTCCTGGAGCGGCCCGTCGTGTCCGTGCTCGGCACCGCCGACGAGCCCTCGGTGCAGGGGGCGAAGGCGACCGCGACCGACTGGATCCTCTCGCTCGCGCAGGACCCCGCCACCCGCGGGTTCCTGGTCGAGAAGCTGCGCGCCATGCTGGAGAAGGCGGAGGAGCGAACCTGGGGCGAGATCTTCGACCGGCTGCCGCCCGACCGGGTCGCGCGTGCGGTCGTGAGCGCCGCCCGCAGCGAGCGCGCAGCTGCGCTCTACCGGGACCTGGCCGGCCGCGCCGTCGAGTGGCTGCTGCACCGCCCCATCGGCCGGCTCGCCGACCACATCTCGGAAGAGGCGCCCGCGCGCGTCGAGCGCGCGCTCGGCCCCGCGCTCTGGCAGTGGTTGCAGGACCAGGCTCCCGCGGTCGCCCAGCGGATCGACATCGTGACACGCGTGGAGAAGAAGATCCTGGAGTTTCCGACGGCGCAGGTGGAGGCGCTGATCCGCGGCGTCACCGAGCGCGAGCTGCAGCTGATCGTGCGGCTCGGCTACGTGCTGGGCGCCGGCATCGGCCTGCTCTCGGCCGGCGTCTCCTGGTTCTTCAACCGCTGAGCGGGACCCGCTCGGCCGCCGGGCCGCGCTCGTAGGTCTCGATGCGCCCCCGCAGCGCCGCGGGGATCGGCGTGCTCCGGCGGGCCTCGTAATCGTAGAGCACCTGCACGCTCGTACCGCTCACCAGCAACTCGCCTGCCTCGTCACGCACCTCGTACTCCATGCGGAAGCTGCTCCCACCCAGCTCGCTCACGCGCAGGCCGATCACCAGCTCGGCCGGGTAGTGGATCTCCCGGTGGAAGCGCAGCGACACCTCGCCCATCACGTAGTCGATGTCGGCCACGCTCGCGCGACCGGCCACGCTGCGCCAGTACGCCGCCCGCGCCTCCTCGATGTAGAGCAGCGGCGCGCTGTGGTGCACGTGGCCCATCGCGTCCAGGTCGCGGAAGCGCACGGGTACGCGGTGCTGGAAGCGCACGCTCAGGTCGCCCCCGGGGCGCGCAGCAGGGTGTAGAGCGCCGCGCCCGCGAGCAGCACCAGCCCGGCATCGATCAGCACCACGCCCGGCAGGAAGAGGCCGCGCGCGAGCACGGCCGCGAAGACGAGCGCGAGGCCGGCCCCGAGCACGCCGACGGCACCGCTCCACAGCAACCGTGGGGACAGGCTCATCGGCGGGGCGGCCGCAGCCAGTCGATGCGCCGGCGCTCGAGGCGGCGCGGCCTGGAGCCCGGCGGCAGCACGCGGTCCTCGCGTCCCGGCATGCCGGGCGCCCCGAGTCCGACGTATATGCCACCGCCCAGCGCGACGGCCGCGCCGAGAATGATCCAGAGCATGGCCCACTCCTTTCCATCCCTGGGGCGCAACCCCGGCGGCGCGCCCCTCGATACGAGCAAACTCATCCCGACCCGACCAGCCGCCGCGTACCAGGCCGGCGGACGCTCACGTCCCGCGGCCCGGATCGGCACGCAGACGCGCCGTGGGCGGCAGCGCCCGGCAGGCCTCGAGCAGCCGGCCGTGTGTCCCGGGTGCGGCCGCGAGGATACCGTGCACGTACGGGTCGGCCCGGTTGTACCCCGGCTCCTCCCCCAGCAGGTCCGTGACTACGCCGCCGGCCTCGGCGACGATCAGGGCGCCCGCGCACACGTCCCACTCGCTCTTCGGGCCGCGGCTCAGGAACGCGTCC
>DATHVV010000135.1:0-47018 GCA_035461105.1 Longimicrobiales bacterium
GGACCCTCCCGGTTCACCCGCTTCATCGCCGCGAAGTACTTCGGTGGCTCCGGCTGGCCCGCGAGCACGCCGTTCATGAACTCCGACTCGCTCGGCGACGCCAGCCCCCAGTTGAACAACCGCTCGTACCCCAGCGTCGTCTGCGGCACTGCGCCGAGCGCCTTGCCGCACGCCGAGCCGGCCCCATGCCCGGGCCACAGCTGCAGCCAGTCCGGGTGCTGCTTGAAGCGCTGGAGCGATGCGTACAGGTCACGGGCGCCAGCCTGCATCGTACCAGTCAGCCCGGCCGCTTTCTCGAGCAGATCGGGGCGCCCTACGTCGCCCACGAAAATGAAATCGCCCGTGAACGCGCCCATCGGGCGATCCGCGCCCGCCGTGTCCGTCACCAGGAAGCTGAGATGCTCCGGGGTGTGACCCGGCGTGTGCAGCGCCTGCACGCGGATGTTGCCGACGCGGAATTCGTCGCCATCCCGCAGCAGCACCGCGCCCAGCTCCTCCGCGAACCCGTACTGCCACGACGGCCCACCCTCCCCCGACAGGTAGGCCTGCGCTCCGGTCACCGTCGCCAGCTCGCGAAGCCCGGAGACGAAGTCCGCATGAATGTGCGTTTCCGTTACGTGCGTCACGCGCAGACCCTCCGCCTCCGCCAGCGACGTGCAGGCAGCCACGTCCCGGTTCGGATCCACCACCAGGGCCTCCCCGGTCGCAGCACAGCCCACCAGCCACGTCGCCTGCGCCAGCTTCTCGTCATAGAGCCGCTTGACGATCATGTCGCCTCCATCTCTCATGCCCCGCGATCGCCGACCCAGTATAAGGCGACCCTGCCGTGCGCGCCGCCGCATCGCTATATTGTCGCAAAGGAATGTATCGATGCCGCGCGACTACACACCACAGCTGCTGGAGATGATCGCCGGACGCTTCAAGATCCTGGCGGAGCCGATGCGGCTGCGGATCCTGAACGCGCTGCGTACCGGCGAGAAGACCGTGACGGAGCTGGTCGACGAGACCGGGGCCGGTCAGGCGAACGTGTCGAAGCACCTGGGTCTATTGCACCGGCACCGGCTGGTGGAGCGGCGCAAGGAAGGGCTGAACGTCTATTACCACATCACCGACGAGGGCATCTTCCGGATCTGCGACCTGGTGTGCGGGAGCCTGGAGCGGGAGGTGGAGGAGCGACGGCGCGCGCTGCGCGGCAGCTGAGATCGCAGTCAGCGGGCGGGAACGGGACGGGTGGTGGAAAGCGACGGATTACGTGCGAGGCGGGGCGCGCCGGCTGGCGAGCTCCGCCTCGGCCGCGATGTACCCGAAAGCGGCCCAGTTCGGGGTCGTCAGGATCCTGCGCAGCAGCGCCTCGGCGCGGGCGTGCTGGCCACTGAGCCGGTACCAGCTCGCCACCCCGTAGGCATAGGTCGCGATCTGGACGTCATCGGCGTTGTGGACGTCGAGCAGCGAGTCGGGTGGGAGCTCGCCGCGGTAGAGGCGCAGGCGGCTGTGATAGGCCTGGTTTTCCAGGATCGTCAGGTCCGGAGTCAGCACCTCGAGCACCCGCTCTGCCTCGGCGGGGCGGCCGAGGCGGCGCAGAGTGAGGTAGAGCCAGTCGCTCACGGCGACACGCATGTCATCGGTGGTGGCGCGAGCCAGGGCCTGCTCCCAGGCGGCGCGCGCCGCCTCGAAGTCGCGCCGCAGGTACTGGGCGAGCGCCAGGTGGTAGTAGATGTTGCCCTGGAGCGTGCTGGTCGGCACGTTGGCGGCGTTGGGCTGGCCATCGGGCTCGAGCTCGTCCGGCTGACCGCGGGTCAGGTTCGCGGCGTGCGTCAGGTCGGCGACGGCGAGGTCGAGCTGCCGGGTGGTGATGTAGCGGTGGCCGCGGTGGCGGTAGAAGCGCGCGTCCTGCGGGTGCCGCTCGAGCGCGGCACTGAACACCGCGATGGCCTCGCGGTAACGGCCCAGGTAGGCGAGCCTGCGCCCGAGCCACAGCACGCCGTCGGCGCTCTCGGGATCGTCCATGTAGCGTTGCGCGGCGCTATCGAGCTGGGCCTGCAGCGTGCGCTCGCGCTCGGCCGGCAGGGGCGGTCGGTAGAGCGGCCGGCTGAGCAGGGAGAGCGCCTCCGGGCGGGGCGTGGGCAGCTCGCGGTCGTCGAGCACCGCCGGCACCCGGTTGCCGCAGCCGGCCAGCAGACCGAGGAGCACGACCGGCGCCGCGCGCCGCAGAGCCCGCGCACGAGCCGCCGCTTCGGGTCGCGGCTTTCGCGACGCTGCCATCGACACGTTCCAGGGGAGCGGTTGAGCCTGTCTTGCGACACGATCCTGCATCCCGGCACGATGCGGCGCGGGCCGGTCGCCGCGCAACCGGCCGTAGACCCCGGCACCAACGATCCCAGGGCGTGCGCTATCCAATAGCGGGCAGGACGCGCATGCCACCCACCGCCCGGAGAATGCCCATGTCTACGATCCACCCGACCGTGCTGCTCATGCTCTTCGCCGCCGCACTGCCGGCCGAGCTGCGGGGGCAGGTGCGCGAGCGGTGTGCCCACGAGGCGACGCGCTCGGCAACGGTGCGCGCCCCGCGTGGCGCGCTCCTCGATCTGCAGGCGGGAGCCGGCGCGCTGCGCGTGGAAGGCCGCGCCGGATTGGAGGAGGTGCGGGTCCGCGGTCGCGCCTGCGCGGCGACCGAGGCGCTGCTGAGCGAGCTGACGATCGAAAGCGACGCCTCGGACGGCCGGGTGCGCGTGCGGGCGCGCTACCCGGAGTCGCGCAACCGCGACTGGAACGCCAGCTACGCCTACCTGGACCTGGTCGTCGAGGTGCCGGCGGGAATGGCCGCCACCATCGAGGACGGAAGCGGCAGCGTGGTGCTGGACGGCCTGGGCGCGCTGCGAGTGGAGGACGGCTCGGGCGACCTGACGATCACGAACATCACCGGCGATGTCGAGGTCGACGACGGCTCGGGGGACATCCTGGTCGAAGGCGTGACCGGCGGAGTGCGTATCGACGACGGCTCCGGCGGGATGCGAATCCGGCAGGTGCGCGGCGACGTCACCGTGAAGGACGGCTCGGGTGAGATCGACATCAGCGAAGTCACCGGTTCTGTGCGCGTTGTCGACGATGGCTCGGGCTCGATCAGGGTGCGCGATGTCGGCGGTGATTTCGTGGTCGACGCCGACGGCTCGGGGAGCATCCGCCACGAGGGCGTGCGCGGCCGCGTGCAGGTCCCCCGCCAGCGCTGAGCCGCGCGCGCGCAGCTCCCGGCCGAGGCCGGCTCCCTGCCGGCCGCCTTCTTGCGCGGCTCCGCAACCCGGATCGCGGCCAGGAGGGGTGATTGAAACGAGCGAAGGGCTCGGCCGGCGAGCTGGCGGAGTATCGTCGCAAGCGTGACTTCGGGCGGACCCCGGAGCCGTCGGGCGAGCGAACCCCGGGCCGGCGCGCGCGCGGTCTCCAGTACGTCATCCAGAAGCACGCGGCCTCCCACCTGCACTTCGACCTGCGCCTGGAGCTGGACGGCGTCATGAAGAGCTGGGCGGTACCACGCGGCCCGAGCGTGGATCCGTCCGTGAAGCGCCTCGCGATGCAGGTCGAAGATCATCCCATGGCGTACAACTCGTTCGAGGGCACGATCCCGGCCGGCGAGTACGGCGGCGGCACGGTCATGCTGTGGGACCGCGGCACCTACACAGCCGACGAGGCGGGAGCCGGGGACGACGCGGCGAGCGTGCTGCGGCGCGAGTATCGCGCCGGCAAGATGAGCATCTCCTTCCGGGGCGAGCGCCTGCGCGGCTCCTGGGCGCTGGTGCGGACCGAGGCGGGGGCGAAGCCGAAGTGGCTCTTCATCAAGCACCGCGACAGGCACGCGCGCCGGGGTGCCGACATCGCGGCGGAGCACATCACGTCGGTCGACACCGGCCGCACCATGGAGGAGATTGCGCAGGAGCGCGACCGGGTGTGGCGCTCCAACCGGGGCGCGCCCCGGGCCGGCGCACCGCGCTCGGAGGCTGCCTCCGGCGTCGGGCTCGACCCCGATGCGATCCGGCCGATGCGGGCCATGCCGGTGCGGCGGCTTCCCGAGGATGAGCGGGTCTTCCAGGCCTGGCACGGCGGCGAGCGGGCGCTCGCGTTCGTCACCGCGGGGGCCGCGGCACTGTTCGACGAGCACGGGCGCAACCGCAGCGCGAAGCTGCGCGACGTCGCCGATGCGCTGAAAGCGTTCGCGAAGCGCGCGCGCACCGCTTTCGTGCTCGACGGCGAGATCGCGGCTCAGGGTGGGCACGGGTCCGTGCTGCACGTGCTCGACATCCTGCTGCTCGGCGAGGAGCCGCTGGCGACCCGGCCGTGGCGCGAGCGCGAGGAGGCGCTGCGCACGCTGTTCGCCCGACGTCGCATCCCGCATGTGCGCCTGGCCGCGACCGGGGCCGATGCAGCGACGCTGCTGCGCAATGCGCAGCGCGATGGGCTGGCCGGCGTGTTCGCTCGCCGCCCGGAATCGATCTACCGACCGGGCAAGCGTACCGACGATCTGCTGCGGGTGCCGACTCCCGCGCGCTTCCGCTGAGCGCAAAGCGCATCCGCCCGTGGTCCCCGGAGAGCACGTCGCGCGGCCGCGGCGCTGCGCATTAGATTCGACGCATGCACCCCAGCTCTCGTAACCGCGATGCCGCGACCCGGGCGCGCTACCTGCTCGCGGCTGGCGGAGCGCTCTTCCTGCTCGTCCGCTACGCCGGCCGCGAGCGTGCCTGGACGCTGCTGGATGAGGGCATCCTGGCGATCCATGAAGCCGGCCACGTGGTATTCGGGCCGTTCGGCGAGTTCGCGATGATGCTGGGCGGCTCGCTGTTCCAGCTGATGGTGCCGGCGCTCTTCATCGCCTACTTCTGGCGACGCGCGGACCGTTACGCCGCGTGCATCGTGCTGTTCTGGCTCACCGCCAGCCTCTTCAACCTGGCCGCCTACATCGGCGATGCGCGTGCCGGCGAGCTGCCGCTCATCACCGGCAGCCGCTCCGATCACGACTGGACCTGGCTGTTGATCCAGATGGACGCGCTCGAGCACGATCGTGTCCTGGCGCGCATCGTACGCGGCTCGGGCTGGCTGTCGTGGGCGCTCGCGCTGGTCGGCGCGCTGCACTACGCCGACCGGCGCACCAGCACGGTGGCGGACGAGGGGCAGATCGAGGCGAACTCGGGCGCAGCCAGTACCACGGCGGGCACGTCGGCGCGCGTGACCGGCACGAAGCCGTAGCGCGGGAACCAGGTCGCGGCGGTGTTCGTGAGCAGGTAGATGTCGCGGATGCCCTGACGCTCGGCCCAGCGCAGCCGGTCGTCGACGAGCCGGGCGCCCAGTCCGCTGCCGCGCAGCGGAGCGCTCACCGCCACGCTGCGCAGCAGCCCGTGATCGCCGTGGCGCTCGATGCCGGCGACGCCCGCCACCCTGCCCTCCCATTCCGCGACCACGTACTCCGGACCCCAGTGCTCGGCCACACCCTCGGTGGGCAGATCACTGTCCGCCAGCAGCTGCTGCGCGCCGGCCAGATCCGCGGGAGCGGCCGGCCTCAGCGAGACCTCCGACATCGCACCTCCGGTGCCTACAGGAGAAAGGCCGCGGCGCCCAGCACCAGGATCGCGATGCCGGCCGCGGTCTTCGCGGCGGCCGCCCACATGCGGCCGAGCAGCACGCCCCAGCCGACTCGCGCGGCGGCGCCGTGCGAGCGCGTCTCGTGCAGCGTCACCAGCGCGGCGCCGAGGAACGACCCCACGAACCCCGCGATGATCGACCCCAGCACCGGGATCGGCACGCCCACCATCACGCCGACGAGCCCGCCCGCGATCGCGCCCCAGAACGCGCGGCTGGATCCGCCGTACTTCAGGTTCAGCCGCTGCACGAGCATGTACTCGACCACCTCGGCGACGCCGGCGAGCAGCACGCACGTGATCAGCACGAACGCACCGATCACACCGTACCAGGCGCCACCCGCGAGTACCGCGATCATGATCCAGTTGCCGGGCAGTCCGAGCGGCGTCAGGAACAGCGCGATCACCATGACCGCGATCGCGAGTATGGTCATGGCGCCGCCCCGGTCCGGGCGCGCGACAGCTCGAAGCTGGCATCACCGGTGATCAGCCGGATGCCGCGCTGGTAGGTGAGATACGCCCAGGCCCACTGCACCATCACGAGCACCCGGTTGCGGAACCCGATCAGGTACGCGATGTGGATGAACACCCAGACCAGCCACGCGACGAAGCCGGACAGCCGCAGCCCGCGGATCTCGGCCACCGCGGCGGCCCGGCCGATCGTCGCGAGATTGCCCTTGTCGTTGTAGCGGAACGGCGCGCGCGCGCGGCCGTGCAGGTCGTTGTCGATCATGCGTGCGACGTGCTCCCCCATCTGCATCGCGCCTTGCGCCACTCCCGGCACCGGGCGTCCCTGGTCGTGAGTGTGCAGCGCCAGGTCGCCGACCACGAAGATCTCCGGGTGTCCCGGTATCGAGCAGTCCGGCTCGACGTGCACCCGGCCGGCCCGGTCGAGCGGCGCCCCCAGGGACGCACCGAGCGGCGAGGCCGCCACGCCCGCCGCCCAGAACACGTTTCCCGCGGCCAGCGTCTGGTCGCCGATGCGGACCGCATGCGCGTCGATGTGCGTGACCAGTGCCGAGGTGCGCACTTCGACGCCCAGCTTCTCGAGCTGGCGCCGGGCCCGTTCCGACAGCTCCGCCGGGTACTGCGGCAGCACCCGGTCGGCGCCCTCGAGCAGCAGGATGCGCGCGGCGGTGGTGTCGATCGAGCGGAAGTCCTGCGGCATGGCCCGGCGGGCGATCTCGGCCATCGCGCCCGCCAGCTCGACGCCGGTCGGGCCGGCCCCGACGATTACGAACGTCAGCAGACGGCGCCGCGCCAGCTCATCCGCCTCGCGCTCGGCGGCCTCGAACGCCACCAGGAACCGGCGTCGCATCTCGGTCGCATCATCGATGGTCTTGAGGCCTGGGGCATGCTCCGCCCATTCCGGATGTCCGAAGTAGGCGTGGGTCGCGCCGGTCGCCATGACCAGGTAGTCGTAGCCGATCGCGCCGTCCGCGAGCGTGACGACGCGCGCGCCCGGGTCCACCGCCTCGGCGCGCGCGAGCCACACCTGCAGGTCGCGCTGACGGCGCAGGATGCTGCGGATCGGACTGGCCACGTCGGCCGGGGAGAGCGAGGCCGTCGCCACCTGGTAGAGCAGCGGCTGGAACAGGTGGAAGTTCTGCCGGTCGATGAGCGTGATGCGCACGTCGGTGCGCCGCAACGCGCGCGCGCAGTAGAGGCCGCCGAAGCCGCCGCCCAGGATCACGACGTGGGGTCGCCGGGCCGGGGAATCACTCATCGCATCCGTCGTGACGACGCGGCCGGCCGCACCGGCCGCACCAGTCAGGGTGAAGCCGCAGTCGGCTGCGGCTGCGCGATCGTCGCCGGGTCGCCGTCCGAGACGTAGCGCGTGCGCTCCCGATCGAGCCGGTCGAGGGTACGCTCGAGCTCGTCGGCGTACACCTGGGTGCGCGTCAGAAACAGCGGGTCGTACTTCGGGTGGTGCGGCCCGGGCGCCGGACCGCCGGACACACGCAGCACCGCGTCGTGGCGGTACTCGACGCGGCGTCCCGTCTTCGGGTCGGTCCAGGAACCGGCGTGCGCCAGCGCGCGGTTCTTCGGCCACTCGCCGAGCGGCAGCGCGAAGCTGCGAATGCGATAGCCGGGCGCGGCGGAGTCGACCGCCAGCTGCAGCCGGGCGATCTGCTCCTGCACGACCGCGTCGTCGTACCTGGACAGCGTGGCGTGCCAGAGCGTGTGATTGCAGATCTCGAAGCCCTGCTCGACCAGGAACGCGATCTTGCGATGCCGCCATTCCGTCTTCTGGCCGTCGATGCCCTTGTTGCCGAAGAACGAGCGGCCGGCCTCGGCACCGCTCAGCACGCAGAACACGGCCTTGTTGCCCCAACCCGGGTGGGTCCGGGCGAAGTCCAGCCAGACACCGACTGCACTCGTCGGGTCGATGCGCAGCTCGCCGGAGGCGTCCTCCAGGTAGCGGAACTGCCCGGGCGACGCGTCATCGAACGTGAACACGACCGGTGAAGTGCCACGCGGCAGGTCGATGCGCTTCTCGACGTACTCGATCATGGTGATGGGCCGGTAACCGCGCTGCCAGAGCAGCTCCATGTCCTGCCGCAGCTGCTCCGCGGTGACCGTCCACCGCCCGTTCTCGGCACCGATCAGGTGATACTCGAGGATCGCGATCTGGCCCTCCTCGTTCGGCGGCAGCTCCGTCCGCGGACCCTGGTCGTGGCCGGTGGCCGCCCCCGGCGCAGGCTGCGCCGCGGCGTCGGTTTCGGGCTCGGACGCGGGCTCCACCACCGGTACGGCGGGCAGCGTGCCCGCGGACGTGTCCGCGACGACCACCTGGGGGGATCCACCTCCCGAATCACAGGCGGCGACGAGCAGGGCGAGCAGCAGTCCGGTTCTCAGCATGTTCCACAGATCTGGAGAAAGCGCAGCGAGCGGGCGATGTGTCGCATCGCCCGCTCGCCCTGGCGCCGTGCGCGTAAGGAAAATCGCGCCCCGGCGAGTTCCAGCCAAGTAGCGGCTAGTCGTCCCGCCCGCGGCCGGTCAGCGCCTGCTCGTTGACGCCGCTCTCGGCCAGCGAGGTGAGCCGCTTGTCCGTCTCGCCCTCCTCGTCGAGCGTCTGCTGGAGCAGTGCTACGTGGCGGTCGAGGCCGAGCTGCCGAGCGAAGTTGCGCACGGTGCCGTACGCGGCGATCTCGTAGTGCTCGACGCGCTGCGCGGCGCCGATCAGCGCGGCGTCGAGGACGTCGGGATCGCGCCCCTCCTCGAGCATCTCCTTGCCCTCTTCGATCAGACCCTCCATCCCCTTGCACTTCTTGCCCGTCGGCTTCTGCGACAGGTCCTTGAAGATGGTCTCGAGACGGTCCACCTGCTGACGCGTCACCGCGAGGTGCTCCTCGAACGCCGCGCGCAGCTCTGGATTGTTCGCGCCCTCAGCCATCTTCGGAAGCGCGGTGATGATCTGCTGCTCGGCGTTGTACAGGTCGCGCAGCTCTTCCACGTAAAGGTCCTGCAAGGATTCCAGCGGCATGTTCCCTCCGGTTTCTTTTTGAGTTCGCCATCGGGTTGCTGGAAGTGCAAGAAGCGGACTCGTTTTCGCCGCGGCCGGATGCACGAAGTGCCGTCCCCTCGCTGGAGGAAACGGCACGCGACGACAGCTCGAACGGGACCTCAGTGGGTGGCCGCCTCGGCGGGCACGGTGAGCACCTGGCCGGCCGCGATCCGACTGGTGCGCAGCTGGTTCAGCTCCTTGAGCTGCTCGACGGTGGTACCGTGGCGCCGCGCGATCGTCCAGAGCGTATCGCCGCGGTTGACGCGGTATTCACCCACCCCGCCGTTCTCCTGGCCTTCCGCCTCGGGCGGAACGTCGCCATCCGCCATGGCCAGGGCTTCCTCGGCAGCATCGAAGGCATCCGCCTGCGACAAGGCGGGGTCCGCGATCGCCACCGGCTCCGGCTCCGGCGGCAGGGCGGCCATCCGCGCCGGCGCCTTCGCCTTCGACGACGCGAGCCGGACCGGCGTACGGTCGCCCTCGAGACGCTGCACGTAGGCCAGGTACTGGGTCGGGAAAACCGCCACGTGGTAGTGTGCCGGCCGGCGCTCGCGGGTGGCGTCGATGACCCGGCGTTCCTCGAGACTCAGCAGGGTCCGCTCCAGCCAGGTACGGCACCTCGAGCGGTTGCTCACCCGCAGGTCCACCGCCATCCCGGCCGGGTGTACCGAGAGGTCCGAGGCATTGCGCGGCTGCTGGCGTACGGGCCGCGTGAGGCTGGTCACCACCAGGCGCTCGCCGCAGGCGGCGCGGTACTGTGCACCGAGCCGCTCCAGGAAGGTCTTCACGGCCGGGCGCGCGTAGGGATGGGAAACGCTTGCGAGGGTGTAGTCGGCATTGCCGGGCACGCGCACCAGCAGTCCATTGTCCACGAAGCGACGCACCTGCGCGGGCGTCCGCAGGAACGTGTAGTCGTGAGACCGGGCGACTTCGTTCTGCCGCTCCATCGTGACGCGCGAGCCCCGCAGCGTCTGGGCGGCGGCGTGGCCGGGTGGCGCGATGGCGGCCAGGAGCAGCGCGAGTGAAACGGCTCGAACCATGACTCTCTTCAGCGAGCTGCGATGCGTTCAGAACCCGGACCGATCCGCGACGCCGGGGAAGCGCCCATCGATCCACGAAATTACGGGCCGACAGGGGGAGGACTGCCAGGCTTGGCCGTACCCAGAGTATACAAGCGAAGTGTTTGAGTTGTCCAGAGATGCGCACTTCGGCGCGGTCTCCCGCTGGCTCGCGACGCCGGCGCGGGCCCACTATGAGCGCGCGTTTTCCGGCTTCCCTGAAAGCCGTTGGAGGACCCCGATGAAGGCTGCCCGCCTCGCCCTCGCGCTACTGCTCGGCGCCGCTGCCCCACTGCCCGCGCAAGTCGCCCAGGAACGGCTGGATCTCGATGTCGTGCAACGAATTCGCGACGAGGGCCTCCACCGGTCCGGCGTCGAGCAGCTGGCCGGCCACCTGACCGACGTGATCGGTCCACGCCTGACCGGATCGCCGCAGATGCGCCAGGCGAACGAGTGGGCCGCACAGGTGTTTCGGGGGTGGGGCCTCGCCAACGTCGTGATCGAGCCGTGGGGCGAGTTCGGGCGCGGCTGGGAGCTGGTGAGCTACGCGGGCCGGGTCACGGGGCCGCACGTGCAGGCGCTGAAGGCGCTGCCCATGGCATGGACGGGGAGCACGTCCGGGACGGTGACGGGGGCGGCGGTCATCGTAGACGCCGGCTCGGTGGAGGAGCTGAAGTCGAAGTACCGGGGCCGGTTGAAGAACAGCTTCGTGCTGACCCAGGAGCCGATCGAGATGGACCCCGAGTTCCGGGGCTGGAAGCGGCGCTTCGATGCGGCGGACCTGCTGCCGCGGGTGGCGCTGCCTGAGGACCGGGACGTGGCGCAGGAGGAGTCGCCGCCGTCGGGGCGGCCGCAGTTCAGCGAGGAGCAGCGCCAGCGCATGCAGCTGCGGGCCGCGCTGAACGGGGCGCTCGACACGTTGCTGCGCGCGGAAGGGGGCGTCGCGCTGCGTCCGTCCCCGTGGCAGTACGGCGTGCTGCGGGTGGGCGGAGCGGGCTCGCGCAATCCGGCCGATCCGATCGCCGCTCCGGTGCTGCTGGTCGCGCAGGAGCAGTACAACCAGATCTACCGCAACGTGAAGCGGGGCGTGCCGGTGCACCTCGAGGCGAACGTGCAGACCCGGTTCCACACGCAGGACCTGCGGGAGTACAACGTGCTGGCGGACCTGCCGGGCACGGACCGGGCGAGCGAGCTGGTCATCATCGGCGCGCACCTGGATTCCTGGCACGGCGGCACGGGCGCCACCGACAATGCGGCCGGCAGCGTCGTCATGATGGAGGCGATGCGGATCCTGAAGACGCTCGGTGTGCAGCCGCGTCGGACGATCCGGATCGCGCTGTGGAGCGGCGAGGAGCAGGGTCTGCTGGGCTCGCGCCACTGGGTGCAGAACCACCCCGACCTGCACGGGCAGATCTCGGCGTACCTGAACGTGGACAACGGCACGGGCAGGATCCGCGGTATCTGGAACCAGGGCAACGAGCAGGCGACGGCGGTCTTCGAGCAGATCCTCTTCCCGTTCCGCGACCTGGGCGTGGTGGCGGTGCGGCGCGGCAATACGAGCGGCACGGATCACCTGTCGTTCGACCGCGCGGGCATCCCCGGCTTCAACTTCATCCAGGATCCGATCGAGTATTCGCTGCGCACGCATCACTCCAGCGTGGACACGTACGACCAGCTGATCATCGACGACCTGAAGCAGGCGGCGGTAGTGGTGGCGGCGACGGCGTATCACCTGGCGATGCGCGACGAGATGATGCCGCGCAAGCCAGCGCCCGCGACCGACTGATCCGCGCTCGCGATGAAGGGCGGCGCGGGACGCATCGGGTTCGCGCTGCGCGCCCTGCGCCATCGCAACTTCCGGCTGTTCACGTTCGGCCAGTCAGTCTCGCTGGTCGGCACCTGGATGCAGCAGGTGGCGGTGGGCTGGCTGGTGTACCGCCTCACCAACTCGCCGTTCCTGCTCGGGCTGGTGGGCTTCGTCAGCCAGGGACCGGGCTTCTTGCTGGCGCCGTTCGCCGGCGTGCTGGCGGACCGCTACGACAAGCACCGCATCGTGATTGCGACGCAGGTGCTGATGATGGTACAGGCGTTCGTGCTCGCGGGGCTGGTGCTCTCGGGCCGCGTGACGATCGGCTGGATCGTGGTGCTGATGGCGCTGCTTGGGGCAGCGAGCGGCTTCGACATTCCCGCCCGCCAGTCCTTCCTGATCGAGATGGTGGGCGAGCGGGAGGACCTGCCGAACGCGATCGCGCTCAACTCGTCGATCTTCAACGCGGCCCGGCTGGTCGGGCCCGCCATGGCCGGGCTGGCGATCGCGCTGGTCGGCGAAGGCTGGGTCATCCTGCTGAACGGCGTGAGCTACATCGCGGTACTCGCGTCGCTGCTGCTGATGCGCGTGCCGCGTCGGCCGCGCGGGTCGCATGGCGCCGTCTTCGGGCACATGGCGGAGGGCTTCCGCTACGCGTTCGGCTTTCCGCCGATCCGATCCATCCTGCTCATGGTCGCGACCGTGAGCCTGCTCGCGGTGCCCTACACGGTGCTCCTGCCCGTGATCGCGCGCGAGACGCTCGGCGGCGGCCCGGAGACGCTGGGCTTCCTGATGTCCGCGATCGGACTCGGCGCGCTCGGCGGCGCCCTGTTCCTGGCCACCCGGAGCACCGTGCGCGGGCTGGGGCGCGTCATCGTGCTGGCCGCGCTGCTGTTCGGCGCCGGGCTGGTCGGCGTCGCGCTCTCGCGCACGCTCTGGCTCTCGCTCGCGCTGCTGCTGCTGGCCGGCTTCGGGATGATGACGCAGATGGCGTCGTCGAACACGGTGCTGCAGACGATCGTGGAGGATGACAAGCGGGGGCGGGTGATGAGTCTCTACACCATGGCGTTCGTGGGCACGGCCCCGATCGGCAGCCTGCTCGCGGGCATTGCCGCGTCCCGGCTCGGCACGCCGCTCACGATCGCCCTGGGCGGCAGCGCCTGCCTCGCCGCGGCCGCGGTTTTCGGGCGGCACCTGCCGGTGCTGCGCGCCCAGGTCCGTCCGATCTACGAGCGGCTCGGCATCCTCCCCGAGCTGGCACGTGGCATCCAGGCCGTCACGCACCAGACCACTCCCGAAACGGATGCGGACTGAGCGCCTACAGTCCGAGGCGGAACTTCAGGCCGACCATGGCGAATGCGTCGTGCGCCCTGAAGTCGCCGCTGCCATCCTTGCTGATGTAATCGCTGACCTCGGCCACCAGGCCGATCCCGCCCAGCATGAGATCGGCGCCGACACCGATGTGCAGGGCCGTATCGGTGCGTCCGTCCGGGAACGCCGCGCCGGCGCCGTCCTCGTCGAAGTCGTAGCTCGTGTTCTTGACGCCGATCCCGCCGAGCAGGTACGGCTGTACGATGATGAGCCGCGGCACCGGTCTGAGCACGAGGTCCGCGCTGGCGGCGAGCAGGCTGCCTTCCCCGATCTGCCCCTCGGACGCGAGTCCGTCGCCGGTGAGCCGCGCGCCCGTGGCATAGACGAGCGAGCCGCGCAGCCAGCCCAGCTCGGCGTTCAGGCCCAGGGCGAGGGCCGGATCGCGTTCCACGCGCAGCCGGTCGGCCTCGTCGCGCAACTCGTAGAAGTCGCTGGCGGGGACGTAACCGCCGATCGTGGGTGTGAGCGCGATGCCCTGCGCCCTGACGTCGCCAGTCGAGGCCAGGAGCGCGACCGCGAGGCCTGACAGCATCATGGCGAGCCGTTTCATATCCCTTCCTTGCTGCAGGTGTCTGCCCACTGCGCCGTGGGGCTGCCTTGCGTACGCCCCGGCGTCCGGCGGGGTTCCCGCGGCCCGGCCCGGCGGCCGGTCAACGACGCAGGTCCACCTGTGACGTGGCGCGCAACGTGAGCGGCATGCCGGCAGGCAGGAAGGCGCGCTCCGCATCCGTTCCCAGGGAGATGACGGTGCCGGCGCCGGCGCCGAGGGCTGCGCTCTCGAGCGCAGTGCGCGCATCCCCGCTGATGATGGCTCCGACCACACCGGCGAGTGCACCGATGCCGGCCGCTTCCGCCGCGTCCTCCAGGTCGGCGGGCGCTTCGGTACGCACGTTGGTACTTACGATCTCCGCCGCGAACGGGTGATTGGACTTCTCGACCGTAATGCGAACGAAGTTCAGGCGGACGTAGGCGGGATCGCCGGGATGATCGGTGTCGTCGACACCGGTGATCAGCCCCGTGATCACGGTACCGGCGGGCAGAGCGACGCGGTTGTCCACGGTGGTCAGGTCGCCGGTCAGCGTGACCGCGAAGCGGTCGCCCACGCGGGCCGTCTCCGCCCGGATGGTGTCGGCCAGCTGCACATCCAGCAACACGCCGGCGGGGAGCACGTAGGGATCGTACAGCGGCGGTGGCGTACCGGGGTCCGGGGACGTGGTTTCCCTGCGTTCGCCGGCACTCGCGCACGAGGCCAGCAGCACAGCAACGATCAGCATGCGAATGTGCATGAGGCACCCTCCTGGTGGCGCGGGACCCGTCGCAAGGGGCGCGCCCGTGGTGGTGGAACTTCGCCCGGACGCCGACGGCGCCCGTGGCGGTGGAGTTTCCGCCCGGACGGCGACGGCGCCCATGGCGGTGGAGCTTCCGCCCGGAGGTCGGACGGCGCCCGTGGCAGGAGACTTTCGCCCCGGGACGCCGGGGGCCGCGCCCGAGGGCGACGAACCACGGGATGGCGCTTTTCGCGTGCGGGGCCGCTCGCGGCCGGGGCTCGCCGCCGGCTAGCTTGCCGGCCATGAACGAAGAGCTCGCTGCGCTGCTGGAGGCGCTGGAAACGGATCGCGGCGCGGATGCCGCGCTGCAGCTCACGAGGGTGGCGACCGAGTACTTCGCCGCGAGCGGTGCGGCAGCGCGTCCGGTCACGACGCGCCGAAGCGCGGAGGCGCTCGTGGTCGGGGTCGTGCGGCCGACAGCCAGGGGCCGGCCCGTGAGCGAGGTCGCGGATGCGCTCCGCAGCCTGGTCGCGGATTCGATCTGGCTCAACCACCCGCGCTACATGGGTCACCAGGTGTCGGCCCCGCTCCCGGTCGCGGTCTGGGCGGAGCCGTTGATCGCCGCGCTCAATCAGTCGCTCGCCATCCATGAGATGTCACCGGCTGCGAACGCAGTGGAGCACGTGCTCATCCACTGGCTTCGTGAGCAGCTCGGCTTCGGGGATACGGCGGGCGGCACGTTCACGTCGGGGGGCACGGAAGCGAACCTGACTGCGCTCCTCGCCGCGCGGGCGCGCGCCCTGCCGGACGCCTGGCGGGACGGGATCGACCCGGCGCGTGTCCCGGTGCTGGTGTGCGGCGAGCACGTTCACTACGCGATCACGCGGGCGGCCGGTCAGCTCGGGCTGGGGACCCGCAGCGTCCGCACGGTCCCGGCGGACACCCGGTTCCGGATGGACGTGGCCGCGCTCGCGCGCACGCTGGAGGCGCTCGCATCCGCGGGTACCACGGTACTGGCCGTGGTCGCGACCGCGGGCTCGACGCCGACGGGATCCTACGACGACCTGGACGCGATCGCGGAGCTGTGCGCCCGCCACGACCACTGGCTGCACGTGGATGGCGCGCACGGGATGAGCGCGGCACTCTCGGCGCGGCGTCGCGCGCTGGTCGCGGGCGTCGATCGGGCACGCACCGTCGCGTGGGATCCGCACAAGACGCTGCTGCTGCCGCTCAGCGCGGGCGTCCTGCTCGCGCGCGACGAGCGCGACCTGGAGGCGGCCTTCTCCCAGGACGCGCCGTACATCTTCCACGCGTCGGAGGGCCGACGCTGGGACCAGGGGCCGCGCAGCTTCCTGTGCTCCCGGCGGGCGGACGCGGTGAAGCTGTGGGCGGCACTGCTGCGACATGGTACCGCGAGTCCGGGCCTGCTCTTCGATCACCTGTGCGACCTGACGCTCGCGCTGCACGAGCGGATCGCGGCGCACCCGCGCTTCGAGGCGCTCCACCGCCCCGACTGCAACATCCTCTGCTTCCGGTATCGTCCGGCGGCGGCCACCGGCGAACGCGCGCTGAACGAGCTGAACCAGCGCCTGCGGGAAGAGTACAACGACGCCGGCACGGGCTGGATCACGACCACGGTGCTGTCGGGGTTGCGCGTGCTGCGCGTGACCATGATGAACCCGCGCACCAGCGTCGCCGATCTGGACGCAATGCTGCAGGAGCTCGCAGAGCGGGGTGCGACGCTGGCTGCCGGGTGAGCGGCTCAGCGGACCAGTTCCTCGAAGACGCGGTTGTCGATGCGGTAGCGCTGCCAGTCGCGGTAATCGAAGTGCCACCACTCCGCGGGGTAGACCGTGAACCCCTCCGCCTCCATGGCATCGCGCAGCAGCTCACGGTGCCACCGCTCGCGCGACGCGCCGCCGGGATATTCCGGATGGGCGCGCGCCGAGAACTCATCGTAGCCGCTCACCATCTCGACCGGCCGGCCGCTGGCCAGCTCGTACAGCGACAGGTCCACGGCCGCGCCGCGGTTGTGGCGCGAGCCGCGCGCCGGGTCGGCAACGAAATCGCGCAGCGCCTCAGGAGTCGCATCCCAGAACATCCTGGTGACGTACCACGGCCGGTATGCGTCGTGGATCAGCAGGCCGTAGCCATGGTCGCGCAGGCGCGCCGCCGCGCGCACGACGGCCAGCGCCGCGGGGCGCTGCAGGAATGCATGCTCGCTCGAGTAGAAGACCGCGCCCATGAAGTTGTCGGTGCCGGCGTAGCGGATGTCGTAGTGTATCGAGGGATCGAGCCCGCGCAGCTCGACCAGGTCGCTCGCCAGGAACTCGCCGCTTTCTGACGGCGGGGCCGCGGCCAGTGCCTCCGTGCGCAGCTCCTCGACTGGCCGCTGCGGGCGAATCCGGAACGTCGCGCCCGCTTCGCCGTCGAGCTCCCGCCGCTCGAGCGCCATGCCGCCGACGGTGGCGCGCACCGCCCGGCGGCCGCCCCCGCGCGCGAACGTCACTCGCTCACCGGCGAACAGGCCATCCGGCAGTGCGAACGTGTCGGCCGCGAGCTCCCGCAGCGGCGCGCGGAAGGGGCCGATCTGCAGGGTGAGACGGCCGTTCGCCTCGAGGATGTGAGCCACGCCGTGATCCGGACCGTATTCGCCGATCAGCGGAAGCCATTGCGCGGGGGCCGGGGGAGGCCGGGGATCCGCAACCCGGGTGTAGGTGACGCCCTCGATCGCCAGCCGCGCGCTGTCCTTCACCAGCAGCCGGGGACCGACCTGGAGCGCATCGTGAACGAGCACCGTGTCGCCCGCGGCGCGCAGAGTCACGCGGGCGATGCCGGCGGCGCGATCCAGCACGAGCGCCCCGCCACGCCGCCGTACCTGGATCGTGTCCGGACCGGCGGCCCAGCGTCCGGAGAGCAGACGCGCAAGGGAGTCCGGAACCGGGTGTCTGACGGGCGGCACGTTGACCTCGCCGCGGAGCGCCCGCAACGCCTCGTCGGCGAGCCCGCGCACGACCGGCCCGGCCAGGTCCCGGCTCGCGAGCACGACCGCAGCGGTGCGCGATTCGGGCAGCATGGCGAGCTCCGTGACGAAACCGTGCACGGCGCCGGAGTGGCCGATGCGGGAGTGGCCGTCCAGGCTGCCGACCCGGAAGCCGAGGCCGTATCCGGTGCGCAGCGCTGCGGCTGTGAGCTGCGGCCGCCACATGCTGTCGCGCGTCGCGACCGACACCACCGTGGAGCTGTCGAGCAGCGCGGCCGCGAGGCGGGCCAGGTCGATTGCGCTCGAAACCAGGTTGACGGCCGGGGCGGCGCCGATGTCGAAGCGGGGTGCCGGCAGCCGGGTACCGTCGGCACCGACCGAGAGGCCGTGGGCCAGCATGGCGGTATCGCGCACGGCGAGCGTGAAGCCGGAGTCACGCATGCCGAGCGGCTCGAGCACCGCGTCCCGCAGGTGGCGCTCGAACGGCGCACCGGTGATCCGCTCCAGGACACGGCCCGCGACTGCGTATGCGGCGTTCGAATACTTGAAGCGCGTGCCGGGCTGGAAAACCGGCGGCGTGCCGCGCAGGCTGAGGACGGCGGTGGCCAGCGAGGGCGACGTCGCATCGAAGTAGTGGCCGGCAGGCGGTTCGCGCGGGAGGCCGGAGCGGTGTGCGAGCAGCTGACGCAGCGTGATGCCGGTCGGCACTTCGGGCAGGAGCGTGGCGACGGGAGCATCCAGCGCGGCCCGCCCTTCAGCTACCAGGCGCATCAACGCCAGCGCCGTCACCATCTTCGAGATCGAGCCGACCCGATAGAGCGTGGTCGCATTCGCCGGCCGTCCCCCCGCCGAATCCGCCCAGCCGAAACCGCGCGCGAAGACGATGCGCCCGTCCGCGACCAGCGCCACGCTGATTGCCGGGATGTCGTGGTCCGCGCGGGCGCGCTCGACGTGCGCGACGAGCGCGGCGGCGGCTTCGCTGTAGGGGGGAGCGGCGGGAATGCTGTCCTGGGCACGCGCTCCGGGCGCGGCCGCGTGCAGGGCGAGGACCAGCGCGGCGCTCGCGCACCGCGCTCGTGCGCCGGTCACCAGCTCGCGACGGCCGGGCCCTCGATCACTCGCGCGAGCCGCCGGGTCGCGTCCTGCCAGCTCTGTCGCATCGCCCCGCAGGCCGCATCTGTATCGCCGGCTTCCAGGGCGCATGCGACGCGCTCGTGCTCGGCGACCGAGTTCGCCGCCTCCGCCACGAAGGCACGAGCATACCTCCGGGCGTAGCGCTCGATCTGCGGCTTGATCGCCGCATGCAGCGACGTCAGTCGCGGGCCCGCGCCGGCCGCGACGATCACGTCGTGAAAGGCCTGGTCCAGCTCGAGCGCCCGGCCGGGATCCAGCGTCGCGGACGCGGCGGCGCGCCGCAGCAGCGTGTTGATCGCGCGCAGCCGCACCACCAGCAGGCGGCGAGTCGCGGGCGCGGCCGCCGCCGCATGGCGCGTCGCCAGGCTCTCGATCTCTCCGACGATCGAGAACAGCTCGCGCGCATCCTCGACGGTGAGCGGGGCGACACACATGCGTGACTGCGCGTGACCGGTGGCAAAGACGTAGCCCTCGGCCTCCAGCCGTTGCAGCGCCGCACGCACCGGGGTCCGGCTCACCCCGAGGGAGGCCGCGACCTCGGTCTCCACGATGCGGGCGCCCGGCTCCAGCCGACCACGCACGATCTCGGTGCGCAGCTGTTCGTAGACGACCTGGATCCGGTCGCCGCGGCCGGTAGGCCGGAGTGGCAGCTTCGTCGAGGAGAGCCCGAATGCGTTCATGCCCGGGAGCGTGCGGGTAAGCGAGCCGGGGTGGAAATGGACACACACCTCGGAAAGGAACGCGTGGAGAGCGATGATCGGGACATGGTCCCTCGGTCGGGCGCACCGGCAACACTCCCTTTGCCGGGCATACCGGTGCCCTGCTAGGCTGTAGGCCTCGACAGGCTCACTTCAGCAAGCAGGGATGTGATGAGTCAGCGATCGATCCTCGGGCGCGCGCCCGTCGCGCTGGTCTTTCTGCTGCTCGGCGGCTGCGCCGAGCAGGCGGTGCGGACGTCCGCCGGCCCGGCGCCCGCCATTCCCGATGTCCACTCTTTCGCGCGTCCGCAGGAGGCGCGCGTCCGGCACGTGTCGCTGGACCTCACGCCCGACTTCGCGACCCGGCGGCTGGCCGGCACGGCCCGGCTCGTGATCGAGCGGGCCACGGGCGCCGACAGCATCATCCTGGACGTGCAGGGGCTGACCATCGAGGCCGTGACGGACGCGCGCGGGGCGAGCCTGGAGCATGGTACGGGCGCAGCCGACCCGGTGCTGGGTACGCCGCTCGTCATCCGTCTCTCCGAGAGCGACACGCTCGTCGTGCGCTACCGGACCGCCCCGGAAGCGGAGGCCGTGCAGTGGCTGGAGCCGGCGCAGACGGCCGGCGGCCGCCTGCCGTTCCTGTTCACCCAGGGACAGGCGATCCTGACACGGACCTGGGTACCGACGCAGGACAGTCCCGGGATCCGGCAGACGTACGACGCGACGATCCACGTGCCGAGCGGCATGCGTGCGGTGATGAGCGCCGAGCTGCTCACGCCCGAGGGTGAGCCGGGGCCGGAGGGACGGACCACGTTCCGCTTCCGGATGGCCGAGCCCATCCCGCCGTACCTGTTCGCGCTTGCGGTCGGCGATCTCGCGTTCCGCGAGATCGGGCCCAGGACGGGGGTGTGGGCCGAGCCGAGCGTGGTGTCAAACGCCGCCAGCGAGTTCGTCGAGGTGGACGATATGATCGATGCGGCGGAGAGGCTCTACGGCCCGTACCGCTGGGGCCGCTACGACATCCTGGTCCTGCCGCCGTCGTTCCCGTTCGGGGGGATGGAGAATCCGCGCCTCACGTTCGCGACGCCGACGATCCTGGCCGGCGATCGCTCGCTCGTGAGCCTGATCGCGCATGAGCTGGCCCACTCCTGGTCCGGCAACCTGGTGACGAATGCGGTCTGGGACGATTTCTGGCTCAACGAGGGATTCACCACCTACATCGAGAGTCGGATCATGGAGGAGCTGCGCGGCCGGGAATACGCGGACATGCTCCGCCAGCTCGGGCGGCAGGACCTCGAGGATGCGATCCGCGAGGCGGGCGGCCCGGGAGCGCCCGACACGCGGCTCCGGCTCGACCTGGCGGGGCGCAACCCGGATGACGGAATGACGGATGTCGCGTACGAGAAGGGCTCCGCGTTCCTGCAGACGATCGAGGCCGCGGTCGGCCGCGACCGACTCGACGGGTTCCTGCGCGACTACTTCGACCGCTTCGCGTTCCAGCCGATGACGTCGGAGCTCTTCCTCGAGCACCTCAATACGGCCCTGTTCCGGGGCGACGAGGCGCTCGCGGCCCAGGTGCGCGCGCAGGAGTGGGTGTTCCAGCCCGGACTGCCCGACAATGCACCGCGGGTGAGCGCGGCGGCGTTCGATTCGGTCGACCGCCAGCTGGCCGCGCTCACGTCCGGGACGGCACCCGCCCAGCTCGAGACCCAGGACTGGACCACGCACGAGTGGCTTCACTTCCTGCGCGCGCTGCCGGACACGCTCAGCCGCGACCAGCTCGCCGCGCTCGACACGGCGTTCCGCTTCACCGCGAGCGGCAACAGCGAGATCCTGTTCGAGTGGCTGCGCATCGCGATACGGCACCGCTACGAGCCGGCGTTCCCCGCGCTCGAGCGGTTCCTCACATCGCAGGGTCGGCGCAAGTTCCTGGCACCGCTGTACACGGACCTGGCCGCCACATCCTGGGGGCGGCCCATGGCACTCGCGATCTATGCCCGTGCCCGGCCCACCTATCACGCGGTCTCGGCGAACACGATCGACGCGATCCTGGAACCGGCTCCCTGAACGACGCGGGCGCGACGGCGGCGACGCCGCCGCCGCGTCAGCGGAGCGGAAGCGGGGCCTCCAGCAGACAGGCCACCGCCTCGTGCCCGTTCTGGCGCGCAAGCTCTCCCGGTGTCAGGCCCTGGTCGTTGCCGAGTTCCGCCTCGGCGCCCGCGGCCAGCAGCAGTCGAACCAGCGCCTCGTCGCCGTGCGCGGCCGCGGCGTGCAGCGGCCGCCAGCCGGACTGCTGCACGGCGTTCACGTCCGCTCCCGCGCGTACCAGCATGCCGGCGATCTCGAGCTGCCGGGCCGCCGCGGCGCTGTGCAGCGGCTGCACCTGCGACGGGTTGCGGGCGACCGCGTTCGCGTCGGCGCCGCGCTCGATCAGCAGGCGCGCGTTGTCGATCCGGCCGAAGAACGCCGCGAGGTGGAGGGGCGTGAAGCCGTCGGCGCTCCAGTGATCGGGGCCGCCCTGAACGATCCGCAGAGCGATCAGCAGCTCGTGAGCCTCGCCCACGGCGGCCGCCTCGTGGACGTCGAGCGGGTCGTCGAGCATGCGCCGGGCCTCCAGCAGCAGCCCCAGGATCTCCTCCTGTCGGTGGTAGCAGGCGACCAGCAGCACCGGGACGCCGCGGGCATCAGCACCACGCGCCAGGGGCGCGTGCTGGGCGAGGAGCGATCGCACTTCGGCCACGTCGCCGGCAACAATCGCCGCTGTCAGAGAATCGAGCGGCATATGTCTGCCTTTCGGGAGCGGGGAACGGAGAAGGCTAAGCGTGCCGTCGGCCGCGAGGCAAGTGGCGTTGGGGCGGCGCGTTGGGCCAACCCCCTGGAGGGCGCGCGGGATTGCGCCGCCGCGCCGTCTTCCACGCGGAGCCGATCTCGCCCAGCTTTGCGTCATGCGACGTCTGCCGCTCTTCGTGCTCCCGGTCGTGCTGTTCCCCGGCACCGTCATGCCGCTCCATGTCTTCGAGGCGCGCTATCGACGCATGATCGCGCGCTGTCTCGAGGCGGACCGGCGGTTCGGCATCCTGTACAACGACTTCGAGCAGCGGCCGGAGTACGAGATCACGGAAGGGGAGATCGGCTGCGTCGCCGAGATCGAGAGGTTCCACCCGCTGCCCGACGGTCGATCCCTGCTGCTGGCGCATGGCGTGGATCGGTTCCGCGTCGTGGACGGCATCGAGGCGGGCGAGCCGTACGCGGAGGCGCTCGTCGAGCCTTTCGCCGACAACGCCGAGCCGCCCGCCGACCTGCCCTCCCGCCGCTGCAACGTGCAGGGCCTGCTCTCGGCGGCGATGCAGCGGGCCGGCGGGCCGGGGACGCGCACCCCCGTGCTCGATACCGACCGCGACATCTCCTTCGCCCTGGCGGCAGCCATCCAGATCGACGTCCGCTGGCGGCAGCTGCTGCTCGAGCTGCCGAGCGAGCAGGCGCGCCTCCGCCAGATCGAGGACGTGCTGCGCGGCCTGCTCGACGACTGAACCCGGCAGCCCTGCGGTCCGGCCCCTCCTTGCCTGTCAGGTAGTTCTGCGTCAACGAGTTGGCAAGTGACATGACGCCGGCGCTTCCGGTTGCGCGGGCTCGGGGTTATATCACACGATCCTTTACCCCGGAGAGACGTCGCGATGCGATTGGCGATTCGGCGCAGCGTGCTGACGCTGCTCCTGATGCCCGGAGTGCTGGCTGCCCAGAGCACGGCGGGCGCGCCGGAGCTGAGTGTGGGGGAGTACACCCCGCGCTCGACGCTGCGGGTGCCGGAGCACCGGCTCGTGCGGGCGAAGTACCCGTTCATCGACGTTCACAATCATCAGCGGCCGACGCAGACGGCGGAGCAGCTGGCGCAGATGGTGGCACACATGGACGCGCTGAACCTGGCCGTGCTGGTGGATCTGAGCGGGGGCACGAACGGTCGGGTCGCGGACAAGGTGAAGCTCTTCTCTCGATACCCGAACCGGTTTCTCGTTTTCACGAACGTGGATTTCAGCGGCATCGATGAGCCGGGGTGGACGGAGCGCGCGGTCCGCCAGCTGGAGCAGGACGTCAGGGTCCACGGCGCACGCGGCCTGAAGATCTTCAAGAACCTGGGGCTGACGGTGCGGGACAGCCGTGGCAATCGGGTGCGTACCGACGATCCGCGCATCGATCCGGTCTGGGCGAAGGCGGGCGAGCTGGGCATCCCGGTCCTGATCCATACCGGTGAGCCGGCGCCGTTCTTCGAGCCGGTGGACCAGTTCAACGAACGCTGGCTGGAGCTGAAGCTGCACCCTGACCGGGCCCGGCCGCCGTCGCGTTACCCGTCGTGGGAAGAGGTGATGCAGGAGCAGTGGTCGATGTTCGCGAAGCACCCGAACACGATCTTCATCAACGCGCACCTGGGCTGGCTGGGCAACGACCTGGACCGGCTGGGCGCGCAGCTGGACAGCCTGCCCAACGTGTACACGGAGCTGGCGGCCGTCGCCTACGAGCTGGGGCGGCAGCCGCGCCGGGCGCGCGCGTTCCTGATCGAGTACCAGGACCGGGTGATGCTGGGCAAGGACACCTGGGCCCCGCCCGAGTACCATACCTACTTCCGGATCCTGGAGACGGGCGACGAGTACTTCGACTGGTACCGGAACTATCACGCGCACTGGAAGATGTACGGCCTCGACCTGCCCGATCCGGTGCTTCGCAAGCTGTACTACGGCAACGCTTTGAAGATCATTCCGGGGCTCGATCGATCGCTGTTCCCCGATTGAGCGGCACGGGCTCCTCCCGTGCCCTCGCTCCCGGCCGTCGCGACGCGCAGGCCCTGTGTCGCGGCGGCTCCTTTCATCTCATGCGGCCGCGCCAGGATCGTTGGAATGAAGTGGATCGTGATGCTTGCGGTGTTGGCCGCGTTCCCGGGACGTGCCGCCGCGCAGGGCGAGCTCGTCACGGCGCGCCCGATCCGGGAATCGCGAGTCGTGCTCGCCCCGGGGGACACGCTCGCAGTGACCGTGTCGGGCGAAGGTCGGCCGGTCGTGCTGGTGCCCGGCCTGCTCGGCAACGCGTACGGGTTCCGTCACCTGATCGAGCTGCTGGCGGTTGGGGGCCACCGTGCGATCGTACTGGAGCCGCTCGGGACGGGCGCCTCCTCGCGTCCGCGCGACGCCGACTACACGCTCGAGGCCCAGGCCGCGCGGCTCGCGGCCGCACTCGACTCGCTGGGCGTCGGCTCGGCGGGGTTCGTCTGCCATTCCGTCGGCGCGTCCATGTGCATGCGGCTCGCGCTGCGCGATCGCGACCGGGTACAGGCGCTGGTGCTGCTGAACGGCGGCCCGGACGAGCGCGCCGCCACCGCGGGCGTGAAAGGAGCACTGCGGCTGGCCCCGCTGCTCAAGCTGCTGGGCGGTCAGCGGATCGCGCGCAACAAGGTGCGCGACGGTTTGCGGTCGAGCGCGGCGGACCCGTCGTGGGTCACGGAGGAGATCGTGCGCGCCTACACGACGCCCTACCGCGACCTCACGGCGGCGCTGCGGACGCTGAACGCGATGGCGGACTCGCGTGAGCCGGTGCAGCTGCGGCCCAGGCTGCCCCAGCTAAATGCACCGGTGCTGCTGCTGGTCGGGGCCGAAGCGGGGGCCGCCGCGACGTCGGAAACGGATATCGAGCTCATGATGGCGAGCCTGCCGTCGATCCGCGTCATTCGCATCGCGGAGGCCGGACACTACCTGCAGGAAGAACAACCGGAAGTCGTCGGTGCGGCCGTGCTCGAGTTCCTCCGCGAGCTGGCCGTGCGGTAGCTAGTGGGTGGCCAGGCTGGCGCGCTCGAGCAGGTGCTCCGCGATGAAGCCGGAGGTGCCGTCCACGAGCCGGACCCGGTGCCAGTCGCGGAGCGCACCGAGCACCCGGACGGGGGTGCCCTCGGCCAGCTCGGCGAGGATCGGGCCGCCCGTCGATGGGCGGGCGCGCAGGCGCACCCGGCTGCCCCGCGTCTGCGCCCAGCCGCCCAGCATGGCCGTCGCCGCGGGCTCCGCAACGGAATCCGTATCATCGGACGCCGCGCCGGCGAGCAGGGGTGTCGGGTCGAGCGGCTGCAGGCCCGGACGGTAGATCGCGAAGTGCAGGTGCGGACTGGCGCGGCGCGCGTTACCGGTGTTGCCGACCCGGCCGATCGTGTCGCCCGCGACGAGCCGCCGGCCGCGCTTCACGAGCTGCTCGTCGAGGTGGGCGTAATAGTACGTCAGCCCGAGCGCCGGGTCCTCCGCCCAGACGACCCTGCCGCCCGAGCGCGTCGTCTCCACCGCCGTCACGACCGCCGCCGCGACCGCGACCACCGGAGTGCCGCGCGGTGCGAAAATGTCGACGCCTTCGTGACTGCGCGTCCCGCCGTCGCGGGCGCTGCCGTAGCCGCTCCGGATCGCGTCGACGTCGTGTCCGGGTATCGGAAAGCGCAGCGCCATCTCGCCACGCACACTGACGGTGTACTCACCGCCGCCCGGCTCCGGCTGCAGGCGCAGCACGTAGCGTCCCGCGGACTCCGCGCCGAACTCGGCGCTCGCTCCCGCCGGCAGGGTGGCGGCGTGACGGAACGAGTCGGGAGCGACCCGCTGGAACACGTCGAGCGCGAGCGGCGCCGCGCTCGCGCCGCGCTCGGCCGCCACGGTGATCCGCTGGCCGGCCGCGAGCGCCAGCTCGTAGGCGAGGACGTGGGGCTCGTCGCCGGGGAGTGAGAGCACTTCGCGGAAATTTGTCGGCACCGGCACGGCAGCGTGCAGCGCGCTGCGAGCCGCGCGCTCCCAGCGGGTGCGCGCGACGTCGGTGACAACGCGCGCGTTCGGGTCGAATGGCCGGGGCGGTACGGCGAGAGTACGGGCGGCGGCGGGCCGCGGCGCGAGCTGCTCACCATGGGCACAGGCGGTGAGCAGCGAGAACGAGATCGAAAGCAAGGCCAGCGTCGGTCGCTTCATTGGAGGCAGGATAATGCCGGTCGCGGCGCAGGCGCCAGTCATCCGTGCGCGCGTATGCGACGGGCGCGGCCGCAAGGCGAGGTCCGCCGTGCGCTTGCGGTGACGTGCCCGTTGGCACGGCGGACGCGCAGCCCGGGCATCCCCTCCGCGCGGTGCGGATGTTATCATGCCTCCATTCACCCTCCCGATCGGAACCGATTCATGATTGGAACGCTGGGCCGCGCCCTGACGGCCGACCTGCTGGGGCGCCCCGAGCCGGCTGCCGGGCACCGCTGATGCCGCGTGGCGCGCTTTCTGCCGACCGTGGCAGCATGCATGATGCGCTGATCCGCCTCTTCGTCGAGCGGTTCGGGCACCCGCCGCGCTCCGTGCTGGAGATTGCCGGCGACGGCTCGAACCGCAGCTACTTCCGGATGATCGGCCGGGAGCTCCAGACGGCGGTGGGCGCGTTCGGGCCGGACCGGGAGGAGAACCGCGCGTTCATCGAGTACACGAGAGCGTTCCACGGGGGCGGCCTGCCGGTACCCGAGCTGTACGGCACGGACGAGCGCGCCCGGGTCTGGCTCGAGGAGGACCTCGGCGACACGACGCTGTTCAACGCGCTGGTGGAGGCGCGCCGCCGGGAGGCGGGCGACTTCCCCGCGTCGATGCTGCCCGTATACCGCCGGGTGCTGGAGTGGCTGCCGCGCTTCCAGGTCGAGGGGGCCCGGCTGATCGATTTCCGACACGCCTATCCGCGGGCGGCATTCGACCGGCAATCGATCGTCTGGGACCTGAACTACTTCAAGTACCACTTCCTGAAGCTGGCGCAGATCCCGTTCAACGAGGAGCGGCTGGAGCGCGACTTCGAGCTCCTCGCGGACTTCCTGCTGCAGGCCGACACGTCGCTGTTCCTGTACCGCGACTTCCAGTCGCGCAACATCATGCTCGACGATGCGGGCGGGCCGCGCTTCATCGATTACCAGGGCGGCCGCCGCGGCGCACCCCACTACGACATCGCCTCGCTGCTCTACGACGCGAAGGCGGCCATTCCCGACCCGGTCCGCGACCAGCTGCTCGCTCACTACCTGGACGCGCTCGCGCAGCACGTACCGGTGGAGCGCGACCGGTTCCTGGAGCGCTACCGCGGCTACGTGCTCGTGCGCATCATGCAGGCAATGGGAGCGTACGGTTACCGCGGCTTCTTCGAGCGCAAGGCGCGCTTCCTCCAGAGCGTGCCCTACGCCGCGCGCAACCTGCAGCAGATCCTGGACCGCGGGCTGCCCATCGACGTGCCGGAGCTGCGGAACGCGTTCGAGCGCATCGCCTCGCGGTGGGGCGAGCCGGCGCCGTCGAGCTCCGCGCAGGGACTCACGCTCATCGTCAACAGCTTCAGCTTCCGGCGCGGGTATCCCGACGACGACGCGGGCGGGCACGGCGGCGGCTACGTGTTCGACTGCCGGGCGCTGCCCAACCCGGGACGCCACCTCGAGTACTGCGACCAGTGCGGCCAGGATACCCCGGTCGTGGAATACCTCGAGCGGAGAGCCGAGACGCACGAGTTCTGGCGCAACGTGCACGCGCTGATCGACCGGCAGATCGAGGAGTATCTGCGGCGCGGCTTCGCCTCGCTCACGGTTTCGTTCGGGTGCACGGGCGGACAGCACCGCTCGGTGTATTTCGCGGAACGACTGGCGGCACACGTCCGCAGCGATTATCCGCAGGTGACGGTACGACTGCGGCATCGCGAGGAATCGCACTGGCCACGCCCCGAGGAATCCCCGTCGGAATCGAAGGAGTCCGCAGCAGCAGCCGGTCCGCCCGTGGGGCAGTCGCCGGAGAGCGGAAAGCCGGGCGCCCAGACGCCGTCATCACGGGGCCGCTCCGCCGCGTCCGCCGGCATCCACGAGGCCTGATGGACGCCATGATCCTGGCGGCCGGCGTGGGCAGCCGGCTCGGGGAGGAGATCACCCGGCACATCCCGAAGGCGCTCGTTCCGATCGCCGGCCGGACGGCGCTGGAGCGCGTCGCCGAGAGACTCATCCGCGCGGGCGCCGACCGGCTGATCATCAACGTGCACCACCACGCGCAGCAGATCGTGGACTTCGTGGCGGCGCGCCACGGCTTCGGCGTCGAGGTGGTGTTCTCGGAGGAGCCCGACGCCCCCCTCGAGACGGGCGGCGGCCTGCTGCACGCGGCGCCGCTGTTCCGCGTCGATGCGCCGTTCTTCCTGCACAACGTGGACGTGCTGAGCGACCTGGACCTGGCGCAGCTGTACGCGCAGCACGCCAGCTCGCCGGCGCTCGCCACGCTCGCCGTGAACCAGCGGCCGACGTCCCGCCTGCTGCTTTTCTCCGAGGACGGCCTGTGCGGCCGACTCGACCGGCGCGGCGCGGCGCGTGCCGAGGTGCATGCTCCCTACAGTGACGACGTGCGCCTGGTCGCGTTCGCGGGTGTGCACGTGATCTCGCCTGCCATGCTCGGACTGATCACCGAGCGCGGCGCATTCTCGATCATCGACGCCTACCTGCGCCTGGCCGCCATGGGCCATTTGATCGCGGCCTGGGACATCGGCGACGCGACCTGGCTGGAGATCGGAACCCCGGAACGGCTCGCGGCGGCACGCCAGTTCTTCGCGCACTCGGAGCCGGCGCCCGCCTGAGCCTGATCGCCTGGGTGGGCCGCCTGTCGCTCAGGCGGAGCCGGCCTCGAAGTCCCGGATCATGCGCGCGCGCAGCTCCGGCTCGGGCAGGTTGCCGATCGCCGCACCCAGGTTGTCCACCACGTGCCTGGGATTGGACGTGGCCGGGATGACCGCGGTGATGGCGGGGTGACCGAGGATGAACTTGAGGAAGTACTGCGCCCAGCTCTCGATGCCGAGCTGCCCCCGCGCCCACGTCGGCAGCTCGCGCCCGGCGACGCGCTGGAACAGGCGCGCGCGCCCGAACGGGAGATTGACGAGCACCGCCATGCCGCGCTCCTGCGCCAGCGGCAGCAGCCGCTCCTCCACGCCGCGGTTGTCGATCGAGTAATCGAGCTGCACGAAATCGAGCGTCTCGCGGCGCATGACCGCCTCGAGCTGCTCGTACTGCCGGGCGGAGGAGGTGGTGACGCCCAGGTAGCGGATGCGGCCCGCCTGCTGCCACTCGCGCAGGGTCGCGAGCTGGGTGTCCACGTCGGTCAGGTTGTGTACCTGCATCAGGTCGATGTCCTGGGGGGCGAGCCGGGCCATGGACTCCTCCATCTGCGCGATCCCCTGCTCGCGCCCGCGCGCACCGACCTTGGTGGCGGTGAACAGCCGCTCGGCCACGCCCAGCTCGCGCACCAGCTCACCGAGCAACAGCTCGGCGCGGCCGTACGATGGCGCCGTATCGATGAGCGTGCCGCCCGTCTCGACGAACTGGCGGATGACTTCCTTCGCGGCCGCGCGCTGCCCCGCATCCCCGGCCGCCGCCTCGAGGGTGCGCGCGGTGCCGAGCCCGACCACGGGCAGCAGCTCGCCGGACGAGGGGATGGCCCGCCGGATCAGCTCCAGGCGACGCGTCGCCAGCGGATCCGTCGCGTGCAGCGGGCGCACGCCCAGCAGCAGCCCGGCGCCGCCCGCGATGCCGAGCTTGATTGCGTGTCTGCGATGCATGATCACCTCGGTTCGTTCAGGCGTCCGAGACCCGGCCGCCGGTGTCGTCCGCGTTCAGCAGAAAGCGCGGGATAGCGGCACGAAACTGCGTGCCGTCGGGATACTGGAACTCGTAGTAACCTTCCATGTGGCCGAGCGGTCCGCGCAGCACGCAGAAGCTGTTGTACTCGTGCAGGTCGCCCGGGGCCAGCACGGGCTGCTCGCCGACCACGCCCTCGCCCTCGACCTCGCTGTCGCCCGCGACCGCATCGTGGATGTACCAGTGGCGCCAGAGCAGCTGGGCGGTGCGATCCCCCAGGTTCTCGATGCGGATGAAGTACACGAACACGAAGCGCGGCTCGAGCGGGTCGGAGTGCTCCGGTGAGAACACCGGCCGGACCGTGATCCGGATACCGTCGGTCATGCGATGGAACAGCGGCTGCGCCATGCTCAGAACGTCCAGGTCATGCTCAGGCCCGCGGCCAGGTAGCTGTGCCCCGGGGCGTCACCGTCCGGGGAGACCGATTCCAGCCCCGAGCGCGCCGCGTTGAGCAGCAGCGCGACCTCGCGACCGGGGGCCAGGCGGAACGCGAAGCGGCCGCTGCCGCGCCACGAGCCGGTCAGGGCACCGCCGTTCACGCGTTGCGCGCCGGCCGCGCCATCGCCGCTCAGCGACCAGTGGTCCACTTCGCCGCCGCCGCGCACCACGAGCTCCGCGAGCGAGTAGCGCTCGGGACTGAAGTACCCGTCGGCGAGCTCGTCATCGAAGCCGAACGTGTGCAGGCGCGCGCCGACCGTTACGAGGGCCGAGAGCGGGGTCATGAAGGCCAGGCTGGCGCCGGTGCGCAGGTTGTCCTGGCGCGACGCACGGGCGTACAGCTCGGCGAGGGAGGCGTTCGCATCCAGCCGCCAGCCGACGCCCCGGATCCACCCGGCGAGCGCGGCCTCCGTGATCCGGACCTGGTTCTCGATCAGCGGCCCGGTCACGTCGAATGCCCCGGTGCGCACGTCGAGCGTGCCGCCGAAGCGCTCGCGAAGCGGCGTCTCCGCCCCGATCGCGGCGATCAGGAACGGAGCCGCGTCCGCCACGTCGGAAACGCTCCCGCCCAAGGCCGCGCGCAATGCCCAGCCCGGCTCGCGCTGGCGCCATGCCGTGAGCGCGGCGCCCTGGGCGCGGGCGGCGGTGGCCCCGCGACGCGCGCGCCGCACGTACCCGTCCACGCCGAGCTGCAGGCGAGGCTCCGGGCGCCAGGCGAACTCGCTTCGCAGCGTGGTGATCCGCGCGCGGTCCGAGTCGCGCTCATGCCAGAGCGCCGGCAGCGCGTGCGGCCGCAGCGCGACGCGGTTCCGGCGCATCTCCTCGCCGACCTCGAGCTCATCGGGCAGCGGCGGCCGGCCGCGCATCAGCAGCTCGCGCGCGGCGGCATCGCGCCCCTGCCAGCGCAGCGTGCGCGCCAGGCCCGCGAGCGCGAGCTGATCCGCCCGGTCCTGCTCGTGCAGCGCGCGCCACTCTACCTCCGCCGCAATCAGGTCGCCGCGCCACAGCAGCACAGTGGCGCGCGTCATCGCGGCCGCACGGTCGTCCGGTTGGAGCGCGAGCAGCCGGTCGAGCAGGTGCAGGCTCTCGCGGTACCGGCCCGCCGACGCGTGCACGAGCGCGGTGCGGTGAAGGGCAACGGTGTGGGTGGAATCGCCGGCCAGCAGCTCGTTATAGAGGACGTAGGCGCGCTCCCGGTCACCGCTGCGCCAGGCGCTGTCCGCGGCCGCTTCCGCGGTTTGCGCCGCGAGCGCCGAGGGCCAGGCGCACGCGAGCAGCGCCAGGAGGAGGCGCAGCGGGGGGAGCGTGGCGCGGGTGGGGCATCGACGTCGCATCGATCTCACGGTGCGGGGACGAACGGGAGAGGGTGGCGTTTCCTCGGTCGCGAGGCAAGGCGGCCCCCTCCAGGGGCACGCCCGCGGCGGCCGACAGCCGTGACGACCGCTCGGACCATTCCGGCGCCCCGGCCGGCGGACGTTACTGGTCCCATGACCGCTACGACCGCCCCCCGCACCATCGACCTGGCCGCCCGGCTCAGGCGCGCTTCGAGCGAGCGCGGCATGGCCGCGCTACTGCGCGGTCTCGGAATCACGGGCGAGGTCAGCCGCACCGGGCGCGCGGAGCTGCGCGCGCGCGGCCTGATCCGGCTCGGCGCGCGCGCGGTGAGCCGCCTTCAGGGCCGGGGCCCCCAGGTCTGGCTCGTCGGCCTCGCGCGACCGCTCGGTCCGGCCGACCTGCGGGAGCTGGCGCGTTCCCTGTCCGTCCCGGATCACGCACCCAGCCTGCTGCTGTGCGCGGCACCGCGCGACCGCGTGCTCCTGCTCGCCTGCCTCACGGCGGGCGGGGAGCTGAGGCTGGCCGCGGTGGACCGGCTGGCTCCCACGTGCGCGGACCGGCAGCTGCTCGAGGAGCTGCGCATCCAGCCGGGCGCATCGGCGCTCGCGACGTCGCTGCACTGGGCGCGCACGCTCGACCGCTCGACGATCGGCGTTCGCTTCTTTCGCGAGCTGCGCGCGCAGCGTGATGCCATCGCCCGGGCGTGGCAGGGCCTCCCGGCACGGCTGCGCAGCGAGCGCGAGCAGCTGGCGCTGCTGCTGCTCTGCCGGCTGCTGTTCCTCTACTTCCTGCAGCAGCGGGGTCACCTGCTGGGCGGTCGCGACTATCTGGCGGCGCTGCTCCGGCGCACGCGCACGGCCCCGGGCGAGGGGTCCCTCTACGAGCGCGTCATTCGCCCGCTGTTCTTCGGCGCGTTGAACACGCGGCCGGAGCGACGGACCCCGGAGGCGCGGGTCCTGGGCGACCTGCCCTACCTGAACGGCGGGCTGTTCGAGGTGCATGCCCTGGAACGGCGATTCCCGGAGCTGCGGCTCCCGGACGCTACGCTGCTCGCGGTATTCGCGGATCTGCTCGAGCGCTACCGCTACGCCGGCCACGATGCGGCGGATGATACGGCCGGTACCGAAGCGAGCCTGGATCCCGAGGTTCTGGGACGCGCGTTCGAGGCCCTCATGCATCCGGTGCGGCGGGGCGAGACCGGGACGTTCTACACGCCGCCCGCGGTCGTCGATCGGCTCGTCGGCAGTGCGCTCGCGCACTACGTGGCAGGGGCAGCCGGACTGTCGGTCGAGCTCGGGGCGTCACTGGTCGCGGGCAGAGCCGAGCATGCGACGCCGGCCGCGCGCCGCCGGGCAGAGGCAGCGCTCCGGGACGTGCGCGTGCTCGATCCGGCCTGCGGGTCCGGTGCCTTCCTGCTCGGTGCGCTGGCCCGCATCACACGCGCCCGGTCAGCGCTCCGGACACGCCCGGCATCGATGTCCGACAGCTCGTCGAGGGCGGCGCTCCGCAAGCACGTCGTTGCGAATGCGCTGCACGGCGTCGACCTGCTCGACGATGCCGCGCTGCTCTGCTCGCTGCGGCTCTGGCTCGCGCTCACGCCCGCGCCCGGGGCGGCGGTGCCGCCGCTGCCGAACCTGGACCGGCGCATCCGCCAGGGGGACGCCCTGCTCGACCCGCTCGACCTGCTCACGCCCGTCCGGGCGCGCGGGGCCGATCGGGGCGCCGCGCTCGATCCGGCGGTCCGGCAGGCGATCCGCACGCTCACTCCGCTCGGACATGCGTATCTGAGCGCGGAGCCCGAGCAGCGCGCGCAGCTGCACGACCGGCTGCGCGGCCACGAGGTGCAGCTCGCCCGGCTCTGGCTCGAGTCCCTGCGCGACCGGCTGGCGGCCGCGCTGCGCGCGAGCCGCGCCGCGGCTACCGACCGTGACCTGTGGGGCGAGGCCGCCCTGCATGCGGAGCGCGCCGCTCGCGACGTCGATCGCCTGAGTGCGCGGCTGATCGAAGTCGAGCGGCTGCTCGCGGACCTGCGCGACACCGCCGCGCTCCCGTTCTTCAGCTTTCTCGTGCATTTCGCCTCCGAGCGGAGCGGTTTCGACGTGATCGTGTCGAATCCACCCTGGGTGCGGGCGCACCGGTGGCCGGGGGCACTCGCGGGCGCCGTGCGCGAGCGCTATCACGTGTGCCGGGCGGCGCGCGCCACCGGCCGGCGCGGCGATGGCGGCACCGCGACGGGCGGACAGGTGGACCTGGCGCTGCTCTTCCTCGAGCGCTCTCTCGGGCTGCTGGCGGACGGCGGCGTGCTGGCGATGCTGCTGCCCGCCAAGCTACTCCGCTCGCTCTTCGCGGGGGGTGCCCGCGAGCTGCTGCAGCGGCAGGCCGCCGTGCTGGAGATCGAAGACCACAGCCTCGACCAGCGCTCCATCTTCCGCGCGGACGCATTCACGGTCGCCCTGGTCGCGCGCCGCCACGCACGGTCCGGTGCACCGGCTCGCCCGGCGACGTCCGTCGCCCCGCCCGTGCGAGTGTCGATGGTGCGGCGCGGCGTGGATTCGCTCGAGTTCGTCATGGACACGGCGGAGCTGCCGCTCGAGCGCTCCGACGCGCGATCACCGTGGCTGCTCGCGCCTCCCGACCTGGCCCGCGTGCTGCGCCGGATGCAACAGGTCGGGATTCTGTTGGGACACGGCAGCGGCGCGCGCATCCGCCGCGGCGTCCTTACCGGCGCGAACGACGTTCTGGTCGTCGTCGCGCACGAGCACCGGCTGGGTGGTCTGGCCCGGGTGCACGCGCAGGGCTGGGCGCGGCTGCGCCGCCGGGGATCGGTGCGGGATGCGGCCGCGTACACGGCGTGGATCGAGAGCACTGCATTGCGGCCGCTGCTGCGCGGCAGCGACGTGCGCGCATGGCGCTGGCGCACCCCGCAGCGGATCATCTGGACGCCCGTCAATGAGCAGGCAGGTGCGCCACCGGGACCGCGCCTCGCGCGCTACCTGGCGCGACACCGCGACGTGCTGGCGCGGCGCACGGGCGCTGCGGCCGGCCACCCGGCGGGCAGACTGCTGCGGCTCGCCCCGGAAACGCTCGGACACAAGGTCGTATGGCAGGACATCGCGCAGGATCTGCGCGCCGTGGCGATCCCGGCGCGCGTGCGCGAGGCCGGCGCCGACGTCCCCATCGTACCGCTCAACACGACCTATTTCCTGCCTGCTGACAGCGCCGACGCCGCGCTGCTCCTGGCGGCATACCTCAACTCGCTGCCGTTGCGCGTGTACGCCCGGGCGATCGCGGAGCGCGCGAAAGACGCGCACTTCCGGTTCTTCGCCTGGACCGTCGGTGCCCTGCCCCTGCCCCCCGGCTGGGACCGGGGCGCGCACGCCGGCCGCCTGCTGGCGCTCTCCCGGCAGGCGCACCAGCAGGAGTCGCTGGACGACACGCAGACGCGGCAGCTCGACCGGATCGTCGGTGCGGCGTACGGGCTCGGTGAGGGCGATCTCGAGGTGCTGGCCGGCTTCGATGCGTGGTTGCGCGGGAGGCCGGCGTGATCGACGGCCTGCCGCCGTTGATCGAGGACGAGCGCCCGCCCGCACTGCGCGATGTCATCGGTGCGCTGATGACCAGCGCATCCCGGAGCGACTTCGCGGTGCAGCACGTGCGACTCGCCGCGGTCGATTTCAGCGCCACCGAGCTGGCACGGGTGCGCTGCCGCCTGCTGCTCGGCCGTTTCGACGCGGATCAGCTCGCCGACCTCGGCGCGGACCGGTCGCAGGAGCGGATCGGGGTGCTCGCCGAGTTCCTGGATTCGGGGCGGCTCGAGATACGCACCGGCGGGCTGCTCCGGTGGTATCCCGACTTCTCCGTCCACCGCAACGGCAATGGGGTGCAGGCCGGTATCGCGCTGCTGGGTACGCACCAGCTGGGCGGTATTCCGGGCTCGGCGATGCCGCGCCTCACTGCTGTGCTGACGGGCGCTGCCGTCGGGCGTCTGTCCCGGCACTTCCAGCGGCTCTGGCGCGCCGGACACGACGTGCGGGAAGTGATCCGCGCCGAGCTGGGCGCGCGGGGCGCGTGAGCCGGGCGCGTCCATGATGTTCGACCCGGTCAGCGCGCGTATGCTGGCACTGCGGGTGCTCCAGGCGCGGTATGGCCCGCAGGTGCCGGCCGCTGGGCTCGAGCCGGATCTCGCGGCTTTCCAGCGCGATGCAGTCGCCCGGCTGCAGGCCGCACTCGACCGTTACCGGGGCGCCATCCTCGCCGACAGCGTCGGTCTCGGCAAGACGCACATCGGTGCCGCGATCGCGCGGCGGGCGCTGGCCGCGGGGAGCCCCGTGATCATCGCGACGCCGCCGTCGCTGCGCCGCCAGTGGCAGCGTATCCTGCGCGATCCGCGCGTGCGGTTCGCCAGCCATGCCACGCTCAGCCGCGCCGCGCCCGGGACGAGACCCGAGACGAGACCCGGGACGAGGTATGAACGATCGCTCCTGATCGTCGTCGACGAGGCGCACGCGTTCCGCAATCCGCTCACGCGGCGGTATCGTGCGCTCGCCTCGCTCTCGCGTGGGGCCCGCCTGCTGCTGATCACCGCGACTCCCGTCAACAACTCCCTGCGCGACCTGTACTGGCTGCTGCGCCTGTTCGCCGGCGACGGCACGTTCGCGGCCGCGGGCGTGCCCGACCTCTACGCGTGCTTCCGGCACGCGGAACGGAGCGGTGGACCGGGGCGGATACCGACGGTGCTCGCGCAGGTAATGGTGCGCCGAACCCGATCCCTGCTCGTCGATGTCCATGGCAGCCTCGACTTCGGCACCGGACAGCTGCGGTTCCCCGGTCGAGAGTCGCCGGTACCCGTGCGCTACCGCCGCCCCGCAGCCTGGCGTCGTGTGCTCAGGGTGATCGAGGATCTCGAGCTGAACGGCTGGACCGAGACGCGCGACGGCGCGGACCTGCTGCTGCGCATGACGCTGCTCCGGAGGGCGGAGTCGAGCGCCGGCGCGGCCGTGGCGTCGTTCACGGCGCTGCACGGCACTCTGTCGCGGGCCCTGGACGCCGTGGCGCGCGGGCTCGATCCCCGTGACGTGTCGCGCGCGCCGGGTGCGCCAGCCGATCAGCTCACCATGGATGCGCTGCTGCTGCGACCGTTGCCCCGCGGATTCGACCGGGTGGCGATGGAGCGAGCCGCCCGCCGCGACCTGGAGCGCATCGCCGAGGCGCTCGACGCCGTGCGCTCGGAGCCGGACGCGAAGCTGGACGCGCTGCGCGACCTGCTGGAGCACCTCCGCGGCAGGCCGGTCGTGCTCTTCACGGAGTTCCGCACGACGGCGGTGCAGCTGCACCGCGAGCTCCGGAATCAGCTGCGTACCGGCCTCGTGCACGGCGGCGGCGCGCTGCTCGGGAGCTCGCCGGCGGCGCGGAGAACCGTCATCGAGCGCTTTGCACCACGCGCCAACGGAGTACGGCCGCCGCCGCCGCGCGAGCGCATCGAGCTGCTGATCTCGACCGACGTGCTCGCCGAGGGTCTCGATCTGCAGGATGCGGCGGACGTGATCTCCTACGACCTGCCCTGGAATCCGGTTCGGCTCATCCAGCGGGTCGGCCGCATCGACCGGCTCGGTTCCACGCACGAGCGCATCCGCAGCTACCATTTCGTGCCCGAGCGGGACCTCGAGCGGACCCTCGGCCTGATGCGCCGGCTGCGGCGCAAGCTGCGCGCGATCGACTGTACGATCGGCGTCGAGGATGACGTGCTGGGCCGCACGCGGGAGCTGGCTGGCGCGCTCCGGGGCGACGCCGCGGCACTCCAGCGGATCGAGCGGCAGGACGCACTCACCTGCGACATCGAGGAGCGGCTGCGGGTGGCCTGCCAGCGCGCCGCTGCAGCAGCCACCGACGGTTTGCCGCTCTTCCCCCAGGACAACGGCACGATCGCGCCCGAGACCGGGCCCGCCATCGCGCGGCTATCCGCCCGGCTCGACATACCGCGGCCTCTCGCCCGTGCCCGCGGACCGGTGATCTGCGTATTCCTGGCGGCCCCGGGTGCGCAGCGTGCCCTCGTCCTGCGCGGGCGCTCGCATGTCGCTGACGACCGCTTCACCGGAAGCGCACTGCTCGCGGCGCTCGATGACGCGGCCCCGACGCCGATCGCGGTGCGGCACCTGCGCGCCGCGCGGCGAGCCGCGGAGCGCGCCCCCCGCATCTGCGAGATGCCCGTCCCCCGACCGCCCAAGGTCATCCCGGCGTTGCGCCGAAGGCTCCATGCACTCCTGGAGCGCGCGCCGGGAGGTGCAACGCAGGCCGAGTGCGATCGCCTCGACGTACTGCTGCGCGCACTCCAGGACTGCTCCGCCGGCACGGAGATCCTCCTGAAGCGGCATCGGAGAGAGCTCGGGACCCTGTCGTTCGGCGACCTCTGCGACCGGGTCGAATCGCTGCTTCCCGAAGCGATCGTGCCTCCCGCCCCGGAGCCATCGCCGCACCCGCCGCCGGCCGCACCAGCCACCGTCCCGAAGGTCCTCGGCGTGCTCCTGATCGGGGCGTCATCGGGTTGACCCCCACCCGGGCGCTGATTAGCTTTGAAGGCTCGAAAGAGACGATCCCGCGTAGCTCAGTTGGTAGAGCAGGTGACTGTTAATCACCGGGTCAGAGGTTCGAGTCCTCTCGCGGGAGCTGGGATAAGTGGAGGGCCGGCAACGAATTATCTGGTGTCGGATGCTCGGATAGCTGCTGCCCAGGTCGCGCAGCTGCTGCTCCTCGGGCAGTCCGACGGCCGCATGCAGGATCCGGGCGTTGGCCCATCGGTTGAATGCGAACAGCTCCCGGATCTCCTCGGCGCGATTCACGTGACTCAATCAGAGGCGGAGCAGCAGCAGCAGCCCCGCGGCCACACCACCCGCCGTCAGCAAGCGTCTCAGCGTGAACGGGTTGCCGAGCCCCGGCGAGCGCGTCCAGATCGCCAGTGAGCCGCAGCCCATGACGTTCAGCTCGCCCGGCGTGAACGCATTCGAAGGATAGATCTCGATTCCTTCAATGTCGTCGGGGTGGAACCATGTGGACAGATCCGTGTCCGCGTTGTTGCGGATGAGCACGCCATTGATGAACAGGGCGGGCAGGCACCTGGTGCCGCGCGTGTCGAAGATGACGACGTCGTGGAAGCGGCCGCGCACGATACGCACCGCGGGGTCGCGCGCGAGCAGCATGTGCACGTTCGCGCTGGACACCGAGTCGATCCACGCCCGGGTGTAGAACCGCCCGGCGCCCAGCGGCTCGTAAGTCGCCATGCGGCGGTAGAACGCCGCGCTGCCGATCGCCGCGCGGACGCGCGCCATGACCACCAGCGGCTCGAGCGGGATCGCCGTGGCGCCGAGTCGCAGCTCCAGCGTAACCGTCTCCCGCCTGCCGACCTGCAACGGCTCGGTGGTGAGCGTCTGGTAGCCGATGCGCTCGAGTCGCAGCGAATACCGGCCGCGCGCGACCGGCAGCTCGAACCCGCCGACGCTGTCGGTCCCTGCCGACGCGTGCTCCTGCCCGGCACTGTCGAGCGCGGCGACGCGCACGTCCGACAGGGGTGACCGCGTCGCCTCGTCGAGCACGTGGCCTTCGATCACCTGGCCCCGGACCACGACCGGCGCCGTCAGTGGGCCGAGGATTGCGACCGCGGCCGCGGCGAGCAGCCGCTGCCCGGCGCGGCGTGAAGTGCCCGCCCCTTCTCCCCGTCTGTCGCTTCGTGCTCGCATTGGCGTCTCCTGTTCTCTGGAGAAGTCAGGCAGGAACGTGCCGCGCGGCCCCATTGCGGCCGCACCGTCGGTATTCCCCGGCGGCTGCATCAGAGCCGGAGCATGAGGAGGAGCCCGGCCGCGACGCCCGCCGCGGTGAGTATGCGCCTGAGCGTGAACGGGTTTCCACCCTCCGGTGCGCGTGTCCAGATCGCGAGCGAGCCGCAGCCCTCGACGTGCAGCTCGGGCGGCGCGAACGCCTCGCTCGGATAAACCTCGATTCCCTCGATGTCCCCCGGACGGAACAGAGTGGTCAGATCCGTCTCGGCATCATTGCGCATGCGGACGCCGTTCACGAACAGGCCGGGAAGGCACTTCACGCCGCGGGTATCGAAGATGACGACGTCGTTGAAGCAGCTGGCAGACGCTCGCGACGATCCCAGCGTACAGCGGCTCTGGAGCAGGCGCACCGCCGGATCGCGTTTGAGCAGCGTGTGGATGTCCGTGGTCGAGGCGGAATCGATCTGCGCGCGCGTGTAGAACCGCCCTACTCCGCTCGCCCCGTAGTAGGCCATCCGCCGGTAGAACGCCGCGGTGCCCACCGCGGCGCGGACGCGTCCGACCACGACCAGAGGCTCGAGCGGGATCGCTTCCGCGCCGAGCCGCAGCTCCAGCGTGATCGTCTCGCGCCCGCGCACCTCGATCGGCTCCGTGGTGAGCGCGTGATAGCCGAGGCGCTCGAGGCGCAGTGCATACAGGCCCTGCGCGAGCGGCAGCACGAAGCTGCCCGCACTGTCCGTCCCGACCGACGCCTGCTCCCGGCCCGACGCATCGAGCGCGGTGACGGCGACGGCCGCAAGCGGGGCGCGCGTCGCCTCGTCGAGCACGTGGCCGATCACGACCTGGGCCTCGGTGGGGGCGGACACGGCGAGACCGGCTGTGACCGCCGTAGCGGCCAGCGCCCGTCGCCAGAGGCGCTCGTTCGCGACCTTGGTCGCGAGCGGCTGGCGTAGGGTTGCCAGCGCGGATTCTTCCCGGGGTTCCAGGGCGCGTCCTCTCATAGGCGGAGCAGCAGCATCAGTCCGGCCGCCACGCCCGCCGCGGTCAGCAGGCGCTTTCGCGTGAACGGGTTGCCTTCGGTCGGCGAGCGCGTCCATATCGCGAGCGATCCGCACCCTTCGACGTGCAGCTCCGGGGGGACGAACGCCTCGACGGGGTAGATCTCGATTCCCTCGATCTGCCCGGGCTGGAACTGGGTCGTGAGGTCGGTCTCCGGGTCGTAGCGCAGGCGCACCCCGTTGTAGAACACCCCTGGCAGGCACTGACGACCCCGGGCACTGAACACGATGTACTCGTTGAACCGCCCCCGCACCACCCTCACCGCCGGATCGCGTGCGAGCAGCATGTGCACGTTCACGGAGGAGATGGAGTCCAGCCGAGCCTGCGTGTAGAACCGGCCGATGCCGCTCCGCCCGTGAATTGCCGCGCGTCGGTAGAAAGCCTCGCTGCCGAGCGCGGCGCGCATGCGCCCCACGATCAGCACGGCTCGAGCGGCACCGCCTCGGCGCCTAGCCGAAGCTCAAGCGTGATCGTCTCCCGCCGCCGCGCCTCGAGCGGCACGGTGGTGAACGCGTGGTAGCCGATCCGCTCGAGCCGCAGCGAGTACCGTCCGGGGGCGAGCGGCAGCTGGAACCTGCCCGCGCTGTCGGTCAGGACGGACGCGTGCTCCCCGCCCATCGTGTCGAGCGCCGCGACTCGAGCCGCTCCGATGGCGGTGCGGTTGGCTTCATCGAGTACCCGACCGGTGACGACCTGCGCCCGCGTGGCGCCGGGCAGCGCGAGCAGCACCGTCGCGAGGACGGGGGAGAGGAGACGTCGGACACTTGTGGCACGAGGCTGCCGCCCCGGGGGCGAGGCTTTGCGGGACTGTGGCATGGCGGGCTCCTGTTCTGCAACCGGTAGGTGAGAGCACTACACTCGAAGGCAGCGGTGGGTTCGCGGCCCGGCCCGCGACTTGTCTGCGCCGAACCCGCGGCGCCGCGCTGGCCGCCGCCTGCCGCACGGCTCTTGCCGCCCCTCGGACCGCCGCGGCCCTCTTGCTCCTGGCCATTCCACATCCCCCTCAGCGGAGCCGCCGCCATGCCCAAGTACCTCATCGACCCGCCCACGGCGGAGGATCTCAGCGCGGCCTGACGGTTCTCCGGTCGAAGCAGGAAAGCCCCGGCGCCCTGCGGCGTCGAAAGCAGGAAGCGCCGGCGCCGTGCGCGGCGCCGGCGCTTCGTGTGGTCGTGCAACCAGCTCGTGCTGGCCGCGGCGCGGCGGCGCGGCGGTGCTGGCGCACCCATTGCACGGGCCGCGGCCATGGCCATCAGGCTCGGCATGTGCGGCTTCACCATCGGTGCCGCTGCCTACTATCGGAGCTTCGACGTCGTCGAAGTCCAGCAGACGTTCTACGATCCGCCTGCGCCGGGTACACTCGCGCGCTGGCGCGCCGAGGCGCCGGCCGGCTTCGAGTTCACAATGAAGGCCTGGCAGGTGATCACGCACTTCGGCACCAGCAGCACGTACCGCCGGCTGCGCTAGCCTTTCCCGCCGTCCGCCCGCGCCGAGGCCGGTGGTTTCCGCCTGAACCGCACCGTTCTGCGTGCCTGGGCGGCGACCACCGCCTGTGCACGGCTGCTGCGCGCGACTGCGGTCCTGTTCCAGTGCCGGCGAGCTTCCGCGCGACGGAGGCCAACGTCGCGGCGATGCGCGAGTTCTTCGGCGCCATCGAGCGGCCGGGTCAGAGGTTCGAGTCCTCTCGCGGGAGTTGGGACATTTCGATCCCAAATACCAGGGCCGCCCGTCGAAATCGACGGGCGGCCCTTCGTCATTTCAGCGCACTGCGCGCGCACACACAGCGAACGTCACAAGGTCCTGGACCCCGACGCGCTTCCGTCCTGCCAGCGTAGCCGCACGTCGCAGGACGCGGAGGCCTCGAGGCCCTGGAGACCGGCGAGGCGGCCGCCGGCGTAGAACTGCTGCGCCTCGCTGAGCGGCGCGGCGGGCGGCTGGAGGCTCGCCGGTATCGAGGTGCCGGACGCGGCCGGCGGTACGTAGCGGGTGAGGAACAGGGCGATCAGATCGGCGATTCCGAACTGGAGCGCGGTGCAGGGGCCGCGGGGCTCGACACAGGACGGGTGGTTGGCGCTGTAATCGAAGTGCTCGCCCTCGAAATCCAGTGCGTGACGCGGCTGGGACATCGCGGGCCAGGTCGACTCGAGGTTCTCGAAGAAGAGATCGCGCCCCCACGCCATGAGCTTGGGGAGGTCGAGGCCGCCCAGCACGGCGTTGCGGTCGTTCAGCTCGTCCCACGGGCCGCTGAGCCCGACGTAGGCGGCCAGCTCGGGGCGCGCGGCGACCACGCGGGCGGCGAGCAGCGCGCCGTAGGAGTGGCCGGCCACGGCTGTGGCCTGCCGGCGCGCATCGAGCCACCTGCGCTCACTCCAGCCGTCGCGCACCCAGTCGAGCACGTCGAGCGCCATGGCGATGTTGGGGTGGCCGGCGACCGGCAGCGACGTCGCATACTGCGGCACGACGACGACGTAGCCGCTGCGCGCGAGGACCGCGGGGATGGCGAACCAGTGCTTGTGATACTCGCTGGCTGCCGGGCAGGGCTCCTGTCCGTGCAGGAACAGGACGACCGGGTAGCGCGCGAGACAGAGCTTCAGGACGGGCGCGCCGGCGGGCGACCCGTCCGGGCTCGGGTACCAGATGCGCAGGTTGATGGGTGCGCCCGCGGCGGTCCCGATGTCCTGGTGGCCGTAGAACACCGGGTGCATGACGTCGGGGATCCAGGTGACGCCGCCGGAGTCGTCGTCGGTCTCGGGGCACGACTCGCTGAGGGCCTGAAACAGAGACTGGCAGCCGGAGAGCGAGCCGGCCGCCGGCAGCGCCGCGAGGCCGAAGGCGCGGCGCACGAACGCGCGGCGGCCGATGGTTCCCATGCTCGACTACCGTAGCAGACGGCCGGTCCGCAGCGAGTCACCGTAGGTGCGCTCGAACGTCTGCGCGTCGGCGCGCAGCACGGGCAGCAGCGTCGCCGCGTCGACGCCCTGGCGTACACTGAAGCGTCCCTGGTAATCGGTGAAGAGTCGTTCGCCGGCCGCGGTCTGGACGCCGTAGACCCGGGCCTGGAGGTTGGGCACCTCGTAGAGCGTGACGCGCGCGGCGGTGTCGGCGGCCACGCCGAGCACGGCCGACAGGTCGCTCGCGATGTCCTGACCGGCCAGACCCACCACGCGCCACCCGGCCTCGTCCCTGACGATCTCGACGATGGTGGCGACGCGGCCATCGGCCATGAGCGGCACGACCAGGTTGCGCTCGCCCGCGACGAGCTGGTCGAAGCTGGTGGCGGTGTCGGCGGTCAGCAGACGCGCGAAGTCGAGGTCGACGCGCCGCACGGCCGGCCCGGGCTGCGCCCGCTCGAGCGTCGCGACGTCCACGCCCATCTGCACGTCGGCGCCGGAGCGGAGCACCTCGAGGAAATCCGCCATGGCCTTGCGCACCGACTCCTCCTGTGACGCGAAGTGCTGGGGCAGGTTATCCCGATCGCGCGGCATACCCCCTTCTCTCTGGCAGCCCGTCGCGCTCGCGAGCAGGAGCGCGAGGCAGCCGCAGATTCCGAGTGGCGTTCTCATGATGTCACCCGCGTGTTGGAGACCTTACTCGACGGCGATGTCGTACCAGGTATTCCAGTGCGTGGCGGTGCCGGGCGGGTCGGCGTAATCGGCGTAGGTCAGCAGCCGCTCGGAGCCGACGCACGGGGCCCAGGGGTCGTTCAGCACGACGTAGTCAGTGCCACCCACCGTGACGTACCCCTTGACCACCACGACGTGACCGACGACGCCGGGAGTGCCGTATGCGTACCCCATGGGCTTCTTGCGGCAGTAGATCTGCGAGCGCACCGAGCCCCAGCTGAGCGCGTCGGAAGATTCCTCGGCCGTGATGCCGAGGAACGCCAGCTCGAGCCAGCCCGGCCGATTGCAGACGTTGGTCTTCGGACAGTCGGCGCCCTCGTTCTGTGGATTGCAGCAGGTCGTCTCCTCGAAGCGGTGGTTGGCGAGTGCGCACTGCGTGGTCGCGACGCCCAGGTGCTCCGCGAGCATCTGGGTGACGCCCGCCCAGCACCAGTTGTTGGTCTCCTGGGGACGCAGGTTGTTCGGCACGCTGCCGATGACCTCGGGGTTGCAGCAGCCGCCGACGAGGAGGAGCGAGGAAAGTGCCAGCAGTCGCGTGTGGGGGGTGCGCATGGGATCACCGCCTGGCTGACGGTTGCGGGATGGGACTCAGGCCGGGCCGTTGCGCGGACCGCACCGCAGGGCTGCGGACTGGTCTTCAGCCAAGGTAAGCCGGAGCAATTCGGAGCGCATTGGTAGAAATGCCCTAGGGTGCGCGGACGCCAGGTGGCATGTTGCCGAGTCAGAAACGCCGGCCGACGCTCACGTCGAAGCGGCCGTCGCCGCTGGTGGCGCGACCATACCCTGCCTCGAGGGTCCCGAAGGGAATGCGCCAGAACCCGCCGATCTGGGCCCCCGAGATCCAGCGCGCATCGTTCCAGGCCGCAGGCCGCTCGGCCACGGTGCCGGATCGCAGCCGCAGCCGCGCGAATCCACCGAACGCCACTGGCAAGGCGACGTCTGCGCCTGCCACGACGCGTGCGCGGCCGCGCTGCTCGCCCCAGCGGAGTCCGGGGACCGCGTGCTGGTCACCGAGCGCGGGATAAACGTCCACCGGCGCGTCGTGACTGACGGTACGCACGTCGATCAACGGTGCGGCCTGGAGTGTGCCGAGGGCGAGCGTCCGGGATGCCGCGACGCTCGCCTGCCGGTACCGGAACGCGCCCCAGCGCGCCTCGGCTTCCAGCAGCAGGGGTACGCCGACAATACGCGCGTCCGTCGGCCGCGACGCGATGCGCAGCACTGGCCCGTACGACTCGCCAGCCGGCGTGTCCTCCGGGTCTACCCACTCGGCGCGGCCGGTGAGCGTGATCACCCGGTCGCGCAGGATGTGCGGCAGCTCGAGACCCGCCCATCCGCCCGTGCGGATCACCTCCGCAGTCTCGCGCGTGTCATCGCGGAAGGTGCGGACCGAAACCTCCTGCGCGTGCCCGCCCGCGCTCCAGGCCATGCCGAACCGGCCGCCGAGATGGATACGCGCCGCCAGCGCGGCCCAGCGCCGCAGTCCGTCGGAGAACGCGGCGGCCGAGAGCAACGCGGGTCGCCGGCCGAGCGCGGTGTAGCGCTCGAGCGCGACCCACGCGCGACCGCCCCGATCGTTCTCGAACCCTGCGGCGCCGGAGAGCGTGAGCCGCGCGGGCGCATCCACGCGCACCACCAGCGCGGGCCCCGCTCCCGCCGTATCGGGATCCGCCACGCGCGGCCAGATGGCCTCGACGAGGCCCGTACTGAAGAGTCGGTCCATCGCGGCGAGGACTGCCTCTGGATCCCACTCGCCGGGCGCCACGCCCGCGAACGCCTCGCGCGTGATCGCGGCCAGCGCCGGGTCGGGCGCCTCGATGCGGAGCGCGTCGTAGCGGGCCGGTGCGGGCGGGAGCGAGCGCCCGGCGCGCCCGCCAGTCGGCAGGTTCGGCGCATCCCGCCGGGCGGCGTCGAGCCCTATCGCCACGATCAGCGACGGATCCTCCGGGAACGCGGCGCCCAGCAGCCCGGAGTCGACGAGCGGAGCTACCAGCACGTCGGGCGGCTCGGGGTCGGGGTGCAGGTTCTGCTGCATCAGGTTGAGCGCGCGTTGCGCGACCGCGAGCGCCTCGATGGAGGAGACTCTGCGCGATGGGCGGCTCACGTCCACCGCGACGATGTGGGATGCGCCCAGCCGCCGCGCTTCCGCGGTCGGCAGGTTGTCCACGACGCCGCCATCGATCAGCACACGATCGCCCCAGCGCACCGGCGCCCAGAACCCCGGGAACGCCATGCTCGCGCGCACCGCGAGCGCTAGGTCCCCACCGTCGAGCACGACCTTCTCGCCGCTCTCGAGGTCCGCGGCGACGGTGCGGTAGCGGCGCGCCAGCCGGTCGAAATCCCCGCGCGCCCGGGCGTTCGCCTCGAAGAGCAGCCGCGCCAGGATCCGGTTGATGCGCCACTCGCCGAAGAGCCCGCGGCTGACGCGCGGCTCGCTCAGGTCCAGGCCGAAGCTGACCATTGGCAGCTCGGCTCCGCGCTGCGGGCCGAGCAGAGTGGCCGTGGGATCGAACATGCCGCCCCAGTTCACGGCCGCCACGCGCTCGCGGATCTCGGTCGCATCGTAGCCCGCGGCGTACAGCGCCCCGATCACGGCGCCCATACTGTTGCCGACGACGATGTCCGGGTCGTAGCCGAGGCTGTCGAGGTGCAGCAGCACGCCCACGTGCGCAAG
>DATHVV010000136.1:0-55902 GCA_035461105.1 Longimicrobiales bacterium
GTCGGGCGGCCAGCGCGGCGTTGCGCGTGCGCCGCTCCTCGAGGCGATCGAGCTGCCAGAAGCCGAGCCGAGCGCAGAGCGCCGCGATCGAGAAGACGAGGATCGTGCCGAGCACGCCCGGAACCGTGATCGCGATACCCGCGCGCGAGCTGGCAGGACTGTCGTTGCGCCGGCCGGGCGTGGGCGAATCGGGAGCGGGACCGGATCGGGACGGTCTCATTCCGGGTCCGGCACGAAGCTGCGTTCGCCCGACCCCTGGTAGACATAGCGGATGGTGAGGCAGCCCGGCTGCGCGCCCGGGCAGTAGTAGCCGAGAATCTCGAATTTGGCGTAGCGGCCGTCGGCCGTGCGCACCGCCCAGACGCGCGGCAGGGGAGAGAGCAGATGACTCGTGAAGCCGTACGCGTACCACTTCCGCACGGCGCTGTTCGTCGAGTCGACCCGTACGCCGGTGCTCTCGATCCACCCGTCGGCAGGGGCGGTCCGCACGCTGTCGAAGGGCACTTCCCCGAGATCAGCGAGCGCCCCATCGCCCGCGAAGCCGGGGCCCCCGTTCACTATGATGCGGAAGCGGCGCACGGCCAGGTCCCAGTCGGTCGGGCCGGGCCGCTCGATCGTCGAACCGCGCGAGAAGTCGAAGAACGCCCACGCGTCCGTCGAGCGCGCATCTATCGTCCACGTGATCGGGCCGACCAGGGCCGCCCCGACCTCGAGCGGGGCCGGTGTACTGGGGGCGTGCGCGGGCGGCGCTTCCGTCCGAAGGGTGAGGGCAACGAGTGCGCCGGTCAGGAGTAGACCGACCCCGGCCATGAGGGCGATCTCGCGCCGCTCCGGGCCAGCTGCCGCGGACACTACGCGCCCCGGACGCCGCTCAGCGCGGCGGTCCGGCCTCGCGGTCGTACCCGAGAAAACGGCCGAGCCGCTTCAGATACAGCGCGAGACCGACGCCCAGCGCCAGGAACAGCAGGGCCAGCGCGGGCACACCACCCGCCCCGGCTTCGCGCCACGCATGGATCTCCCAGCCGGCGTAGCCGAGGCAGAACACGATCGCCGCGGCGATCAGAAAGCGATGGAATGCGACCAGGGAAATGATCATTCCGTCGAAACCAGGTCCTCTTCCAGATCGTGTGACAGATTCTCCGCCACCTCGGGGTGCTGGTGCAGGAGGTACCCCGCCATGACCACGGCAGCGACCAGGTTCGCGATCACGATCGTCCACCAGTCCATGGCATCGAGCAGCCAGGTCGCGATGATCGCGATCAGGCCGATGAACAGGACCTCGAAGGTGACGAAGAAGAGCGCCAGGCCCAGCAGCAGTGGCGGATTGCGGCGCGCCGCCTCGACGAGTGCGGACATCAGCAGACCCACCGAGATGAACGCGCCGATGTGGATCAGGGTGTATCCGATTACGGTCGTGGCATTCGTCTGGACCTCGGCGACGCCGCGGGCGCCGTAGAAGACCGCCGATCCCAGGGCGCTCGGTGTGAACAGCAGCTGACCGCGTACCAGGTCGAGCACGAAGAACCAGACCATCACGGCGACGGCACCGGCGGCACCCGCGATCAGCCCCTCGCGAGTCGTGCGATGATCGCGCAGAAGGTCCCGCAGTCCGGGCGTCTTCTCGGGACTGGTCACCTTCAGATAGCCCATGAGCGCGAGCGCCGCGAGGATATTGCCGACCAGCACCTGCGGCCAGCCGAGGGCCGCGACCACGTTCGCGCCCGTGATGATCACTCCGGCATAGAAGATCAGGTCGAAGAGCAGGAATCCCAACACCAGGCCGAGCGCCATATAAGGCGGCAGGTGCGTCCGTGCCAGCGCCCAGGCCACGACGACGCCGATGGCGACGAAGACGAGCACATGTACGGCCGTATAGCCGATCAGGAGCGGCAGCGTCGGAAGCGCGCCATCCAGGCCGAGCAGCGTGCTCGCCACGAACGTCGGAGTGGCGAACAGCTCGCCACGAAACGCATCGATCAAAAGGAACCAGACCGCGACTGTGGTCGCCCCGACCAGTCCCGCAATCGCTCCTCGCCTCGTCGTCTGGCTGGGTCGCTGCATGGCTGCCTCCGCTCTCGCCGCCTCCGCCCGCACCGCCCCACGGCGGTGCCGGCCAGACCGGCTCGTGCCCCTATTTGCCGTCGTCCCGCTTCGCCGCCTCCCGCGCCTGCTCGCGGAGCAAGTAGACGATCACGCCGATGCTCAAGGCCACCGGCGGGATCGCCATCAGCAGGCCGCCCCAGAACATGCCGGCCATCAGTTCGTGCATCACGACGTCACCACTGCTCCAGCAGCACCACCGCAACCAGGATGATCGCGAGCGGCAGCGGCGCCGCCACGATCAGCCACAGCCGGCGCGGCTCGAACTTGAGGTGCATGTAATACAGGGCGACGAGCAGCGCCTTCCACACCGCCATCAGGATCAGGGCGATCACCAGCACCTGCTTCGGGATGGCTGATAGAAACGCGACGCCCACCTCGGCCACGGTCAGCACGGCCAGGAACAGCCAGACCAGGTAGTAATTGGGCGCCTTGTGCGACGTTTCGGGCGCGGGCGTCGTCGCACTCGACGTTCCGGATGCTGCCGGCGGAGATGAATGTGTATGTCCTTCCATGGTACCTTCCCCCCCTGGCCGCGGCCGCCCCGTCGGGAGCGGTCCGCCGCCGGCTCAGATCAGGTAGACGATCGTGAACAGGATGATCCAGACGAGATCGACGAAGTGCCAGTACAATCCCATGATCTCGACACCGCCCACGTTCTGCGCCGAATAGCCGCCGCGGAACGCCTTGAACGCGGTGAACATCAGGCACAGCACCCCAATCGTGACGTGCGCGCCGTGGAATCCGGTCATGGTGTAGAACGTCGCCCCGTACAGCGGGCCGCCCACGATCGTCTCCCCGCCGTGACGGCCGATTGCGGCGTACGCATCGGCCACCGGCACGAAGCCCTCGTGCGCGAGCAGGCTGTACTCGTATGCCTGGATGGACAGAAACACGATGCCCAGGGCGATCGTGACCAGCAGCCACATGCGGAGCCCCTTCTGGTTACCGCGCTCGATTTCCGCGAACGCCTTCACCATCGACACCGAGCTGCAGATCAGGATGAACGTGTTCAGCGCCGTGAGCGGTACGTTCAGCACGACACCCGGTTCCGCGAACTGCTCGGGATTGGCGAACCGCAGGATGATGTACGCGCCGATCAGCCCGGTGAAGAACATCACCTCCGAGAGCAGGAACACCCACATGCCCAGCTTCAGGTTGTAGACACCAAAGCCGGAAGTGGACCGGTCGAGCGTCGCCGCCGCTGCCTGGCTCATGTCGAGTCCCTCCTGGGGTCGGGTTAGCGTCCCGTTGAATCAGTGCGCCGCGTGGGCCGTGCCGCCCTCCGGGTCCGCCTGCAACCAGAAATCGGAGTCGCGGTCGGGTGCGCTGTACTCGTACGGGCCCCGGTGTACCACGGGCAGGGCACCGCCCCAGTTCCCGTGCGGCGGCGGCGAGGGGGCCGACCACTCGAGCGAGTTCGCCTGCCACGGATTCGCATCCGCGACCTTCCCGCGGAACAGGCTCCAGAAGAAGTTGAACGCGAACAGCAGCTGCACCGTGAACAGGCCGAGCGCGGCCACCGTGATCAGCACGTTCGTGTCCTGCATGTCCTGCAGATGCGGGTACTGCAACGGGTCGTAGAGACGTCGCATCATGCCGCCGCTGCCGAGCATGTGCATCGGGAAGAAGACGATGTTGAAAAGCACGAAAGTGAGCAGCCAGTGCACCTTGTTGAGCGTCTCGTTCATCAGCCGGCCGAACATCTTCGGGAACCAGAACGTGATCGCGCCGAAGATGCCGAACAGGCTGCCGCCGAAGAGCACGTAGTGGATGTGGGCCACGACGAAATAGGTGTCGTGCAGCGGGATGTCGACGGGCGTAGCGGCCAGGAAGATGCCCGACAGACCGCCGACCACGAAGAGCGCCACGAAGGAGAGCGCGTACAGCATCGGCGAGTGGAAGTGGATGTTGCCGCGCCACAGGGTGCCCAGCCAGTTGAACGTCTTGATGGCGGAAGGCACGGCGATCATCAGGGTCGTGATCATGAAGGCGCCGCCCAGCATCGGGTTCATGCCGCTCATGAACATGTGGTGGCCCCAGACCACCCAGCCCAGGAACGCGATCGCGATGATCGCCCACACCATGGCCGCGTAGCCGAAGATCGGCTTGCGCGCCCCGTTCGCCAGGATATCGGAGACGAAGCCCATGGCGGGCAGAATCAGGATGTAGACCTCGGGGTGTCCAAAGAACCAGAACAGGTGCTGCCACAGCAATGGCTGCCCGCCGGTCGTCGGGTCGTAGAAGTTCGTGCCGATCGTCTGGTCGAAGAACATCAGGATCATGGCCCCGGCCAGGACGGGGATGGCCAGCAGGATGAGGATCGACGTGATGAACAGGGCCCAGGTCGAGAGCGGCATGCGGAACCAGGTCATGCCCGGGGCGCGCATGTTCACGATGGTCGTGATGTAGTTGACGGACCCGGCGAGTGAAGAGAAGCCGAGAATCGTCAGGCTGAGCGCCCACAGCTGCTGGCCGGTCTTGACGCCGCTGTAGACGTCCTGCGTGCTCAGGGGCGTGTAGCCGGTCCAGCCGGCGTTGGCCGCGCCGCCGACGACACCGAAGCTCGCCAGCATGAGCAGGCCGGCCGGTACGGCCAGCCAGAAGGAGATCATGTTGAGCCGGGGGAAGGCCATGTCATCGGCGCCGATCTGCAGCGGGATCAGGTAATTCGCCCAGGTACCGACCAGCAGCGGCATGATCGCGAAGAAGACCATGATGGTGCCGTGCATCGTGACCGCGGCGTTATAGAACTCCGGCAGCATGATCCCCTGCGTGAACATCGTTTCGGGCAGGAGGCTGCCGCCCGGCAGCGGGATCTCCGGGTTCGACGGCCATGCGAGCTGCCAGCGCATGGCCATCGCGAGCAGCCCTCCGAGAACCAGGAAGAACAGGCTCATGAACAGGAACTGGATGCCGATGATCTTGTGATCGGTGGAGAAGACATACCTGCGCAGGAAGGGCAGCTCCTGGTGCTGGCCGTGCGTCTGCCGGGCCGGTGCGTCAGGCGTGGTGACTACAGTGCTCATGATCGGCTCATCTCCCGCATTCGCGTCGCGTCAATGATGCTCGTGGTCCGCGGCCGCGAGGCCCGGAGTGGGTCCGTCGGGCGCAGCGGCCGGTGTGGTGGCCGCAGTGCGAGCCGGTGTAGTGGCCGCAGCGGCGCCGGGGGCGTTCGCGTCGGTCGCGGTAGCGCTGCCGGCTGCGTTTGCCGCGGTCACCGCAGCGTCCCCCGCGGCGGCGGCGATCTGCTGCCCGTTCCACGTCGCCCAGTCGGCGCTCGTATGCACCGTCATGGCGCCCTTCATGCGATAGTGGCCCAGGCCGCACAGCTCGGCACAGCCAAGCGTGTACTGCCCCGGCTGCGTCGCCTCGAACCACGCCCGGATATCCATGCCGGGGACCGCATCCTGCTTCAGGCGCAGCTCGGGAAGATAGAAGGAGTGGATCACGTCCTCCGACCGGAGCACCAGGTGTACGGGGATGTTGGCCGGGACGTGCAGCTGGTTGCGCGTCACGAAATCGTCGGCGGTGCCGAGCCGATTGTCCGCGCCCGGGTAGGTCACGTTCCACTCGAACTGCTTGGCCGTCACGATCACCTCGAGACCGGCGGGCGGGAAGCGCCGCTCATCCTTGATATCGAGCCAGAGGCCCCGGCTCATCATGCCGATGATCACGACGATCACCGCCGTGGCACCCGTCCAGATCATCTCGAGCCTGGAGTTGCCGTGCGTGTGGAACGCCTTTCGCTCCGGCCGCCAGCGGTAGCGGATCAGGAAGAAGATGAGCACGACCTCGACCGCCACGAACACGATGCCCGTGATGACCGCGATGAGGAGGAACATGCTGTCGATCTCGGCGCCGAACGTCGAGATGTTCGCGGGCAACCGCCAGAATCCGTCCATTCGTCCTCCGCTGGCCGGAAATCCGGGTGGGCGCGACCCCGGGCCGGGTAGCGCCCACCGTCACTTGCTGTTAGTCGCCGACAGGGTGACCGTGTGCGCCATGCGGATCGATGGGCTGGCCCAGTGGTACGCGGGCGCCGGCCATCGCTGCGCTGAACTCGAACGTCACCGATGCCGCGCCGTTCGGCTCCACCGTGACCTGCTGCGTCGTCACGCCATAGCGCTCGTGCCAGGCCTCGAGCGTGTACGTGCCGGGCGGTACGTTCTCGAGCGTGAAGCTGCCATCCTCGCCGCTGACCGCGAAGTACGGGTGTTCGGTGACCCCGATGTACATGGTCATCCAGCCGTGCACGTCGCATTGCACCGGGATCATGATCTCGGGCTGACTGAACGTCTGCCTCGACGTCATGTTCGTCGGCTGGCTGATGTTGAACGTGCGGTTGTTGGTCGGCTGTGCCTTGATGTTGTGGAGCAGGCCGTCACTGTTGCGGAACGTGACCTGCTGTCCCGTCTGCACGCCGATCACGTGCGGGATGTAGATGCATCCGTCCTGGTCGATTTCGGGGGCATCGCCGGAGGTGGCGTAGGTTCCGGACAGGCCCTCCTTGATGTAGACGAACACATTGGCGAGGTGTCCATCCGTGACGATGACGGGTCTTTTCATGGGCTGCGAGCCGTGCTTTGCCGCACAGGTCGGCTCGCTGGACATGTCGATGGGCTCGGGTGCGGGCGCCTGGCCCGCGAAGGTGACCATGCCGGAGATCATGCCCGCGTTCTCGATGGCCGCCGCCGGGGCCGCCGTATCATCGGTGCCGGCCGCACCCTGGCCGGCATCATCGCCGCCGGCGCACGCGGCCAGGGCGCCGGCCAGCATGAAGACCGTCCACCGGTTGCTCTCGTGAACATCCCTCATCTGGTTTCTCCTTCGGGTTCAGGATGGAGCTGGAACGGAGCCGCATGAGCGGTGCCGCCCGATCGCTCCCGCTTCTGCGCTCGTCCCACGGCGAGGACGCCCAGGACCGCCGTGAGCAGGACTGCCAGGATCGGAGTGGCGTACGTCGTGATCGGAACCGGCTCCTCGAGCTGCACGAAATACCACGTGCTGAGGGAGCCGCGCAGACCGGTTTCCGTGTTGTCGCCATCCCATGCGAACAGGGCCATCGGGATCGGCTGACCGGTCGTGAAGGTGAGTGCGTTGACGGAATCCGCGGCCCCGAGCGGGCGCCGGAAGACGACCCGCCACTGGCCCGCTTCCCACTCGCCGCTGCCTTCCAGGCCATTCGACATGGACAGTGCGTCCAGCTGGCCGGGTCCCCGACCCTGTCGTTCCGTCACCGCGTCGCCGCGGCTCTGCCAGTGCCAGACATAGACCGGATCCCGCGTGCTGCCCATGAAGAAGTACGGTCGCTGCATGCCGGCCGGGACCGTGCGCGGAAACCATACGGCAAGGGCATCGGGCCACCCCCCCGCCAGCGTGCCCGCTCCTGATGGCACGCCGGCGGCGGCTCCGTCGTCGGCCGCTCCGGCATCGGCCGCTCCGGCGGCGCCCTCCGGCGACGCGGCCGGCACCGCGGGCGCGATCGCCGCATCCTCGTGGGGCTCCATCACCGCCGCGACGCGCTGGCGCCACTCGACCCACGCGGGCGCCGGACTGTCGTTCGGGTCCGACCAGGAGAAGCGCATGGCCAGCTCGTCCCCGTTGTGCAGCGCCTCGATCCAGACGCCATCCACGGAAGGCGCGAACCAGCGCGGCGGGACGATGATCTGGGCCACGAGCGGCACGTAGAAGCGCTCCGCCCCGGCCCACGCGCTATCGGCGGGCGACGTCGGCAGCGCACCTTCGATGCGCCTGGCCACGACGACTTCGCGGACCCGCGGCGCGTCACCGCTCATGCTCTTCACGTAGTGGGCGAGCGACCAGAGCTCGTCATCCGTCACCACGCCCTCGGCGAGGGCATCGGAGTACGACGGCATGGGCGTACCGTCGAGTCCGGTACGGAACCGTCGATAGATTTCCTCGGCGCTGCCGCCGCCGTTGAAGTACCAGCCCTCGGTGAGGTCCACCGGCCGGATCGGGAAGTCGTCGTCGTCCGCCATGGTCGGCGCCGACGCACCATCGCCGCGGCCGGCGTCGCCATGGCAGCGCCAGCACTCCATGCGCCGATACACTTCCTTGCCCTCGACGAGGCGCTCGTCGGAGACTCCGGGCGCGCGGCCGAACTCGACGACCTGCGGCTGGTCCGTCTCGAAGAATCGGGAGAACGTCTTGAGGTAGGAGACGAGGTTCTCGCGTTCGCCCCGGCTCAGCTGGTCTTCCCATCCCGGCATGGACGAGCCGGGCATGCCCTCGTTGATGACGCGCAGGATGTCGGCGTCCGTCGGCAGTGAACCCGATGCTGTGGTACGGATCTGGTAGAGCGCCTTCGTGAAATCGCGCGGGCGCGGCAGCATGTACGGCGCCGCGTCACCCCGGCCGCGGCCGTCGACACCATGGCAGCCGGCGCACCACTTGTCGTAGACCGGCTTGCCGGCATGCTCCGCCTGTTGCGCCGTCGCCGGCCCCGCGAGCACGCCGCACGCCGCGACGGTGCTGAACCAGCGCCACGCACGCATCAGTGCTCTCCTCCCTCGCCGTCGTGGGTTTCCCACGCGCGGGGCTGCCAGCCGGTCTGCTCGTAGAGGAACATGACGACGGCCCAGATCTCGTCCTCGGTCAGGATGTCCTCCCACGCCGGCATCGCGGAGTTCCAGGGTGCGCCTTCATTGGGCAGGCCGACACCGCCCTTCGCCACTCGCCAGAAGACGAAGCTCTCGGCCAGCTGCGCGATGGTGCCGTTGTCCTGGAAGCTGAGCGGTGGCGGGTTGAAGCCGTGCGCCCAGTGTCCCTTGCCGTCCAGATAGTCGCCGTGGCAGGGCAGGCAGTTCTGGTAGTAGACGCGCTTGCCTTCCGCGTAATGCCCGGCCTTGTCGCCGCGCCCGCGCAGCGGATTCACCGTCGTGGCCAGGTTCATGGTCCGGCCGCGGAACGTGATCTGTGTCGGGGGCGCGGGATGAATCGAGCGCAGGGATGGCGGCGCCTGCACGCGCGGGCGCACCCGGTCGAAGGCGACGAATCCGACCAGCAGGGGAATCGCGACCAGCAGGATCGTACGGATGAGCTTGCGATCCGGATCGACCATGGTGGTGCGGATCGGCTCCTGGAACTTCTGCCAGCGCCGTTCGTCCGCGCTCACGTAGAGCAGGATGCCGACCAGTACGGTCACGAAGAACTGCAGCACGACACTGCCCGGCGCGGGCGCGCTCCGCGCGCCGAAGAGTGGCGGGATGTAGCCGATCCCGAACTCGAAGATGAGCCACGCGAGGAACAGGATCAGAATCGCCTGCCAGAACGGATGCCGCAGCCACTTCATGGCGTCCGACCTTTCATTTCCGTGCCATGAGGAACTGCACCAGCGCCTCGAGCTGCGCGGCGCTGAGCTGTTCGCCGTAGGTCGTGGGCATGGTGCCGGCCAGGGCAGCGAATCCCTCCGCAGTGTCGGCGTTCGGCAGCAGGATGCCGCGCCGGATGCGATCGGCGCTCAGCCGCGCCCCCATGCCGTCGAACGGCGGCCCGATCGGTCCGCCCTCGCCACCGAGCTGGTGACACGTCAGGCAGGTCCCCGCCTGGAGCAGCGCGGCCGGCTCGAGGGAGCCTCCGGCAAAAGCACCGGCCGTGCCGCCGGTGGCGCCGGCCGCGCCGGCGACGGCCTGGTCATCGCCGGCCGCCGCGACATCATCACCGGTGACGGTGACCTCCCCGCCGACCGACTGCAGATAGGCGACCACCGCCCAGATCTGGGCGCCCGACAGGGTCCGGCGCGCGTCCGGCATGATCGGCTGGAACCCGGCCACGACGGACGCGTTCGGATCCGTCAGCGAAGTGTGCAGATACGTCTTGCAGTCCTGGCCCGATACCCGGGTCGCGCAGCGCTCGCCGATCAGACCGGTGCCGCCCTGGTCGGTCAGCAGGTTGGGGGCGCGCGTCCCCAGACCGTGGCAGGCCGTGCAGCCGCCCGCACCCTCGTAGATCTGCTGGCCGGCGGCGATCAGCTCGTCGGCGGTCACGCTCGCGCCGAACGCAATGTCCTCCGGCACCTGCGACTGCACCTGCGGAATCGCGTTGGCCAGCATCGTATAGAACACGATGGTGACGACCACGACGATGAAGATCTTCAGGTTCGCCATGCGCCTCCCGGATTCGTCCGCGGCCGACCGCCGCGGACCCAAGGGCCCCCTGTCATGCGCGTCAGTCGCCGGCCGCCGGCGACAGCACGGGCGATCCGTGTCCCGGACTGGCCACCAGGGTCGGCTTCTCGACCAGACCGCCCAGCCAGAAGATGAATGCGATCATGCCCAGGAAGATGAACACGCACGAGCTGATCACGACCGCGGCGTAGCCGAGCGCCGGGGTGGCCGCCCACTCGCTCGTGTCACGCATCACCTCCCAGATGTGCCAGTGCTGGCGGATGCCGCTGCGCGCGAAGCCCATGAGCCCCATCAGCCACGTGAACGTGACCACCAGAATGAACAGCGCGTACTGCGACCGCTCCGGCATCGCGCCCCAGCGGATCTCCCCGTACGACTCCGCGTTCCGCGACAGCCTGATGTCGATCAGCGTGACCAGCACGATCGTGATCAGCACGGCCAGCACCTGGTAGACACTGAAGCCGATGCGGACGATCGCGGACACGAAGTAGCCGTAAACGCCGTAGAACAGCACTACGCCCGCGGCGAGCGCAAACAGGATCGCCTGGGCCGCGGTACCGGTCCTGGCCCACGGCACCGTCAGGGACTTGTTCGCGCGGCGGTACATGAGGAACGAGAGGAACGTGGTCAGGATCATCAGGTTGACGGCCGTGTTCTTCGCGCTCATGACCCCGAGGACGCCGAGGAAGGGGTGGTGCGTGCCGCCCATCTGCGCCAGCTCCTCGCGGTTCGCGATCATGGTGTGCGGCGTGGCCCATACGATCACGCCGGCCACGAGCACGAGCATCATCCACTTGGTGTAGGGCACGAACCGTTCGCCACCCGGGATGCGACCCAGCCCGATCCAGAGGTAGTAGTTCGCCGCCAGGAAGAGCACGCCGATCAGGAACGCCTGGATGATCCACAGCCAGCTCATGAAGCCACCCATCATGGTGATCCCCATGGACTGGTTGTACTCGTAGATCTCGCGGCCCAGCCAGTACCCGGCGAAGGGCAGGATGAGCAGGGCGCTGATGGCGATGAAGTTGCCGATGTAGCCCATCCAGTCGTAGTGGGCGCGCTCCGCGTCGGTCTTCGCGTTGAGGAACCGGACCGCGGCATAGCCGGCGGCAATGGCGCCGCCGAACACGACGTTGGCGATGATGCGGTGGATGTTGATGGGCATCCAGGTGGCATTCGCGACCGCGCTCCACAGCCGGACCATGCCGGGCGCGGTGTCGGGCGTCACGCTCGCCGGCGGGCTCATCATGTAGCTGAGCCACGAGTCGGCGATGAACATGACCGCGGTACCGAAGAGGTTGAGCAGCACACCCAGACCGAGATGCGCGAGCTTCGCCCGGCCCCGCTGCCACTTGTCCCAGCCGTAGTAGTAGAGGTAGAGCGTGAACGACTCGATGAAGAACAGGCCCACGTAGATCCACATGGAAACTTCGAAGATCTCGGAGAGGTGGGCCCAGAACCGGGGGTAGAGCGTGACCAGGAACATCGTCAGGACAGCGCCCCAGATCGCGGTCGCGCTGTACGCGATGAGCAGGAGCCGCACGAACTCCTTGGCCAGCTTGTCGTATTTCGCGTCCTTCGTGACTATGCCGATCGCCTCGACCGCCACCGCGAACATCGGCACACCGAGCACGAACGCCGCGAACATGAGGTGCACCTGGGCGGCGACCCAGACCGCGGCGCGGCTGCCGATGACGGGGAAGTTGCCGTATTCGCGCGCCCCGTGGGCCGCGCCCTGCGCGAGCAGCGGATCGGCCAGCAGGGCGGCGACGGTCAGCGCGCCGAGGGCGACCGCCGCGGGGCGGCCGACGCGTGCCAGCCGATACCGGGGGCAGCCCCTCACGAGCGCGGCGTCCGCCACCACGCCACCCCGAAGGCGAGGCCAGCGAGCGCCATGGCACCGGCGAGAGCCGGTGCATCCCGCCACATCATCCACGCCATCCCCTCGGTCCCCGGATAGAATAGGAAGCTCAGCGCGATCAGCGTGATGGCCGAGGCCAGATACACGTTGCGCCTGCGCTGCAGGTCCACCGATCGGGCACTCATCACGGTATGCCACCTCCCGACGGCAACGGGTTGGGCGGTGCGACGCGGATCAGTCGCCGTCGCCCCGCATGAAGAACGGCATTCGCTTCGCAAAATCGACCGGCATGCTCCGCCGGACCTCTGCCATGACGTCGATCGTTATGGCGTCGTAGCCGCGCGCGCGCGCAAACGTCTCGATACGCTCCACCACGACGCTGCGCACGAAGCCGGGTATGCGCGCGAGCCGCGCCTCGGCATCCGGACTCCAGGTCATCGCGGGCGCCTGGATGGCGCCGCCGTAGGTGAGGCTACGCGCTTCGATCAGGGGCACGTCGCCGCTCGGCTGGTAGGCGCAGGAGCCGTCCTCGGCCATGAAGTCGCCCGTATCCGCGTGGGCGCGTGCCCGGCAGCCGCCGCACAGCGCGCGGTACTCGCAGCGCCCGCATTTGCCGCCCGGCTCGCCCTGCCGGAGCCGGGCGAACACGGGCGAGTCGCGCCAGATCTCCACGAACGAGTGCGCGCGCAGGTCCCCCGCCGCGACGGGCATGTAGGGACACGGTGTGATGCGCCCCTCCGGGGTGATCCGGCAGTAGTGGACGCCGCACGGACAGCGGGTGCCGTAGTTGAGCAGCGGCGACTCGGGATCGGCGGCGTGAACGTGCCGCATGATCTGCGGCTGACACTTCGACCGGATCAGCATGCGGCCCCGATAGCGGCGCTCCATGATCGCCAGCTGCTGCAGCACCTCCTCGTTCTCGGCGGGCGAAAGGCCGCTCATGCCTTCGCCCCGGCCCGTCGAGACCAGGAAGTAGACGTTGAACGACACTGCGCCGGAACGCTCGGCCCACGCGGCCAGCGAATCCAGCTCGGCACGATTGCCGCGGGTGAGCGAGGTCTGCACGACGAAGTCGAGCTCCTCCTCGCGGAGGCGAGCCACGCCGGCCAGGGTGTCGCCCAGCGCCCCGGTGCCATGGCGGAACCGATCGTGGTACCGCTCGTCGAGCGAATCCACACTGATCGCCACGCCCCGGACGCCCGCAGCCTTCAACGAGCGGATCCGCTCGCGCGTCAGGCGCGTGCCGTTGGTGCCGACCACGACCGTGGCACCGCCCGCCGCGGCATGGGCCGCGATCTGCTCGAGGTCGTCGCGCAGCAGGGGCTCGCCGCCCGACAGGATGAACATGGGGGCGGGACTGATCGACAGGATCTCGTCCGTGATCCGCAGGCATTCCGTCGTCGTCAGCTCATTCGCCGCCGTGTGCCAGGAGCCGGCCGCGATGTAGCAGTGGGCGCACGCGAGATTGCAGCGCTGCGTGAGATTCCAGGCCACGACATGCGGCACGAACGTCTCCGGCGCGACGGTCCGCACGGCCGTAGCCGGCTGCGGCACGTCGAGCGGTGCGTGCGGCGCGAGGCCGATGCCCATGTCCGCCACGCCGTCCAGGACCGGCAATCCGGTCCTCACGACGAGCGTGCCTCGGGCGCGCCGCCGAACGCGATTCGGCCGGGGCCGGAACGGATTGCCGCAGCGGCCGCCGCGCTCAGCTCAATCGCTGCCGTTGCGCGCATCTTGGCTCTGCATGTATTCCTCGATCGCCGCTTTCGCCTGCGCCGGTGTCGCCGTGCTGAAATCGACCGGGCACCGCTCCGCCTGCTCCGCCACGTCGCGGATCGGACAGCGGGTGATGCCCTGCGCCCTGGCTTCCTCGATGAACCGCCGCATCTCCGGCGAGAGGCCGTCCACTCCTTCCGCGGCCGCCTTCAGCTGCTTCGTCTGCAGCTCGCGGAACATGACCAGCATCGTGTCCATGTCGAACTCGTCGGCCTCGATCATGGCCTGCCTGTTCTCGTCCATCACGTACGTGGTGACGCGCCACAGCCCGTGATCGCGCGCGAAACGCTCGACCGTGTTGCGGGCGAGCGGGCGGGCGATGAGCGGCACGGCGGCCAGCCGGTCGAAGGCCTCCGCGGTCCACACCACCGGATCGGCGACCGTACGCGCACGGACCTGCGAATGACCCGTGTAGGGGCACCTGACCGTGATGGTCGGCTCCGCGGGCACGACGTCGGTGTCGTTGCCCTCTACCACCGTGCGCGCCATGGCCTGCTCGGCCTTCACCTCCGCGAGCGCCAGCTCTTCGGCCGTGCCGATACCCATGATGAGCTGCATGTGCGTCGGCAGCAGCCTCCGGATCGCCTCGTCGAGGCGCTCGTTCGTCACGGTCGGCAGGCTCGTCGCGGCGTTGCCGTTCGGCGCGCCGCGGCCGCTCGCCGCGCCGTTGCCATTCGGCGCACCGGGGCCGGTTGTCGCACCGGGGCCGTTCGTCGACGCTCCGTCCGCCGGGGCCGTACGGCCCGCGCCCGTGGCCTCGCCGGCATACGTGCCGTTCGCGCCCGGTCCGTAGTTGTCGAGCACGAACTCCTCGACGGCGCGCCGCGCGATGCCCAGCGCGAACGGCGGCACCCGGAGGATGCGGACCTCCGCCTCGGGCGCCCATTCCAGCCCGGCGAAGCCATCCTCCTCGATCCACGGGATCTCGTCCGGCCGCACGTCGGTCGTGCCGATCAGCAGCACGTTCGTCCGGGCGAGTCGCAGCAGATTCTCGGCCTGCGAGCCCATGTCCGTGCCGTCGATGCGGTGGCCGCCGTGCCGCGCCAGGACCAGCAGGGACGGCTGGACCTCCTCGCACCACTGGAGGATGCACTGGAACGGCTTGCCGATCAGGATCTGCGTCTCCATCGGCACGTCGGCGAACTCCGTGTCGTGCATGACCTGCGCACGCTTCAGGTTCGCCTGGCACAGCTTGAGCAGCCCCTTGTCGATGATGTTGTTGTGCAGCTCCTCCTGCTCCTCGAACTTGAACACCTTCGAAGCTTGCACGCTGAGCACGTCCTTGATGTTGCCGAACACGACGTGGTGGTACTCCACGTCGAAAGCCGAGCATACGTGGAGCGTCGCGCCGAACTCGCGCGCCAGCTCCAGGGCCACCCGCATCGCCTTGTACGCGTACGACGAGCCATCCACGCAGACGACCCAGCGGCCGCCTTCGAGCGGGCTGCCCTCCCGAATGATCAGCGCGTCCTTCTCGACGCTGCGCAGCACGCGCGATACGACACCGCCCAGCTGCGAGTACGGCTGGCGCCCGATCCCGTGCGCGCCAATGCAGAGCAGGTCGTAGTGCCGGCCGCTCGTGCCCGCCAGCTTCTCGTCCGCCTCTTCCTCCTCCTCGATCAGGCGCCCGTCCGCGCCGATCCGCACATCGCTGCGAACCGTGTCGCCACCGTCGTACTTGTCCGCAATGTTCGGATCGAAGCCGATCAGGCTGGGCAGCCGGCCGCGCCCGCCGTTCACCTCCTTCGCGATCTCTTCGTAGTTGATGCCCTCCAGCAACTGGCGGGTCAGCGGCACCCCCGCCCGCTCGCAGAGCTTCGCGGTCTCGTCGAGGAACGAATCCGAGATCAGCTGCAGCCCCTTCTCGATCAGCTTGTCGTGAATCTTTCGTTGCTTGCGGATCTCGGCGGGGGTCTGGAACTGCGCGGGCAGGCCGGTCTCGAGCTGGCGGAAGCGGACGTCGTGCAACCGCGCCGCATAGACGTGATTGCCCGTGATCCGGCCGCCTGCGCGCGCGCACAGCTCGAGCGCCCGCGCCACGGCCAGGTGGGATTCCCGGGAATTGTCGACAGGGACGAAGAGTTCGCGGTACATGACGCCTCGGATCCGGGTTTCGCACCCTCGGGGATCGTCCGTATCCGTCCGGACGCGGGCCGTAGCCAGCCCTGCGTTTACCGCCCGCGCAATGGCTGCCGCGCGGCGGCGAACGTCCCTCGAAGTCTGTTCGCGTCGATACGCCCTGGACGAAAAACTCAGCTATGAACCGAGATTATTTTCGGACCCGAGACTTAATCCTGACGCTTGCGAAGACCCGCCGGCGCTCGATTGGGCGGCGCCCGAGGCGGTTCCCGGCCGGTGGAAACGAATGCGGTACCGGGTCGGGCAAGAATGGTTTTCCTACCGGCAGGGTGTCAAGGGCGAAACAGTTGAAGTCGGGGCGCGATGCCGCCCCGGCCGACGCGGGTGAGCCCGCTTTCTCGCGTACGGGGATTCGCGGTCGGCCCTGGGTAGAGGTCTTCCTCGTCGGCTCGCGAGCAACGACCGACCCGGTACCAGCGCCACGCGCAGCGCCGACGACATCATGCACCCACCCTCGTTTGATCACAGATCCCATGCGGCGCGTGCGAGCATCCACATGTTGAGCAGTACGATGGGGATGGCTGCAATGAAGAGGGTGGGCGACACGGCCGCATCGGGGCTGGGAAAGAAGCCGTTTGCGATGAGGGTCGGGAGTCGCAGCGAGTGGAGCGCCCAGATCAGGCGTGCGAAGTGAACGTTCTGCCAGCGGAGCAGCCCCCACATGACGAACAGGGTGATGGCGGCGCCCAGCAGGAGCCAGATCTCGGCGGGGCCTCGGGCGGTGGGAAAAAACCCCTCGCGCCAGAGCACGAAAACGGCGAACTCGTAGAGCAGGCCGACGTGGAGATACGTGAAGGCGGCCTGGCGGAACTTCTGCGCACGGGCCTCCGGCCAGCGCGGGCTGGCATCGGCCACGCTCACATCCCCTCCAGCCCGAGATCGGATCGCGCGCGGTCCATGTGTTCGGGCGTGATCTCCACGACGCCGTGCTCGGCGGCCCATTCGGCATAGATGCGTTTGACCATGCCGCGGACGAAGCCGGGCACCCGGGCCAGGCGTTCGACGGCGTCGTGCGACCAGCGCACGGCGCCGGGAGTCAGTGGGGACGCTTCCGTTGTCGGCGGCGGGTTGTCGCTCGGTTCCAGCGCGACGGAATCGTGGAAAGCATCATCGCGCGTACCGGCGAGGGTCGACCGGGTCTGCTCGAAGGGCTGCTCGGGAACGGGCCGGCCGCCGATCCGCACGCCGAGGCTGCTGACCAGCTGCGTTTCCATGGGGTTGGTCAGCATCGCCATCTCGTGGCCGCACGAAGCGCACGAGAAGACGGCGGCGAGGGTGCCGTCGCCGGGTACCTGCCGCTCGGCGAAGTTCATGACCCGGTCGCAGGGCAGGCAGAGGAACTTCACGCATTCCTCCCGCGCGGCGCTCGTTCGACCCGCTCGGCCAGTCTCCCGATGGCCGTGCCGACGGTACTGGCTGGCACTGCCAGCGCATAGGGCTCGCCGGCGTCGGTGGCCGTCGCGAACGCGGGATCGAAGGGGAGTTCCGCCCAGATCTGCAGGTTGCTCTCGCGTGCGAGCGTGCGCGCGCCATCGGTCGTGAACAGCGGCTGCAGGGTGCCGTCGGGGAGAGCGTACGCGGTCATGTTGGCGATGATCCCCGTGCTCTCCAGGCCGGCCTCGCGCAACAGGCGCGCGGACCGGGCGACGACTCGCCGGGCGATGTCCGCGGGCGTCGTGACGAGCAGCGTCTGGTCGGGTCGGACGAGGTCGAGCAGCCGCGCGATCTTGTCGGTTCCCGGAGGCACGTCGATGAGCAGGTAGTCGAGCTCGCCCCAGTCCACGTCGGCGATGAACTCGCGCAGCGTGCCCGCTTCCGCAGTCCCGCGCCAGATGAAGGCATCGCCTTCCGGACCCTGCCACCGGAGCGGCGCGTCGGCCGCTCCCTGGAGCAGCTCCATCGACATGACCCGCACCCCGGCCGCACCGGCAGCCGGAACGACGCCCGCCGCACCGTCCCCGAGACGGCCTTCGGCGGCGCCGAGCATGCGGGCGAGGGAGGGACCGTTCAGATCGGCGTCGACAGCGCCGACGCGGGCCCCGCGGGCCGCGAGCACCGCGGCCAGGTTGGCGGTGATCGCGCTCTTTCCCACGCCGCCTTTCCCGCTGAGCACGGCGACGATACACCGGATGGACGCGAGCCGGTCGGCGAGCCGCTGGCGCTGCTGCACCACCTGCTCGAGGATGCCCGACGCGGTGTCGTGCTCGACGTCGTGGTAGGTGCGGAAGCGGCGCGCGCTCAAGGTGCGACCTGCCGGCCGGACAGGTCGCTCGCGCTGAGTGCATCGACCGGGCAGACACGACAGGCTTCGATGAGGGTGGCTTCGTCGATCCCCCCAGCATCGTCCGTGAAGCAGGCAATGCCCTCCTCATCCACCCGGAAGACCGTGGGCGCGCAGACGACGCAATCCTCGAAGCCCACGCACAGCAGCCGGTCGATCCGCACGACCAGCCCGCCGATCGCGCGCTCCTCCAGATTCGCCATCCGCTCCGTCCCCCTCAGGAGTTCGGGTGCTGCTCGCGGTCTACAGGGTGGCCGCGGTGCTCGCCGTGCTCGTGCTCGCGGTGCTCGCCGTGCACGCCGTGCACGCGGGTCGCGGCAGGGAGGTGATCCCGTTCCGTGATGCGCCTGGCCGGGCCCTGCCAGCCGCACCCGGCGCACCAGCGCCACTCCAGCCAGGGCGCCAGCCGGCGCAGCCAGCGTCGGTGCAGCATCAGCGTCGGCCCGAAGCACGCGGGACACGATCGGACCGGGCGGAGCAGCAGGGCCGCCCCGACGCCGATGATGACCCAGCGCAGGGTCACCAGGCCGACCAGGATGATGACAGCGGCGCTGGATATGTCCACGTGTCCTCGGCTGCACGAAAGCGCGCGGGTCCGCGCGGCGCCGTGGCCCGCGCGTGGCCGCGGCCGTCCTCAGTGCGCGGCCAGCTTCGACAGCCGCACGCCCGTGATGCGGAACCCGATCCTGGTGAGAACGGGGAGCAACAGCGAGGCCACCGCCGTCGCGATCAGGACCGAGGTCGTCACCCCGGTTCCGCGCGCCACCATCCGGACCAGCGCCCAGACCAGCAGGTAGATCGCAAACGTCAGGACCAGGCCGAGCAGCTGCTGCACGGCGCCGCCTCGTATTTCCAGGTCGCTGCCGCCGATGATGAGAGAGGTCAGGATCCAGAAGAAACAGATCGGAACGAGCCACTCGACCACGTCCACCTCCTCGTCGGAAATGGGATACCGGTCGGGCACACGGACCCACCGCATCGTACGCGCCGGGGTCGATTCGGACAAGGAGGGTGAAAAAGCGGCGTCGGGTGCGGCCGAGAGATGCCCGGAGTGCGCGGTCGTCCGCGATCGTTCAGGGCCAGAGCGCGTCCAGGTCATCGGCCCGCCGGTACAGGGCCGTGTGCAGCGGAGCGTCACTCTTCGTGAAGGCGCGCGCGCGGGTCTGCCGCAGATCCGCCACCAGCTGCGAGAATTGCGGCAGGTCCGGGGTTTCGTAGACCACTACGAACTCCTGGTCCTGGAGCCCCACCGAGTAGACGAGCAGCTGCGTGACCTCGCGGTACTGCTTACCGATCCCGATGTGCTCGTTCATCATCGTCTGCCGCGTTTCCCGCTCGGTCAGATACCACTCGGCCGTCTTCGTGAACGGGTACATGACCAGGTACGGATGGGTGCGCGGCTGGAAGGGATCGATTTCCTGGCGCGACCTGGCCTGGCTGTACGCGGACGGACGGGTGAAGCCCCATAGCGCATCGACCGGCCGGAGATAGCGGCGGAACGGTCGGATCGCCCGGGCCAGCGCGTCGAAGACGGTGGCCGGCGTGTGGGCGGCTTCGGGGCGTACCGCCAGCCAGACGAGAATGTCGCTGCGCGACTCGAGCGGAAAGGTCTGGTAGTGGTGCGCCGCCGCGGCAACGGTCCCGAGGCTCTCGACCCAGTCGCCGCGCAGAGCACGCTGCTTCTCCTCGCTCAGCGCCCAGTAGTCATCGGCGAGCGTCCAGGTCGAGAAGTGCTGGAGAGTGCGCGTTTCCATCAGACCGATGTCCGAAGGGGAAATCTCGCCCAAGCTGTACCCCGCCCGAGGCGCCGGCAAGGCCGGGCGGCAGTCGACCTGGACGGTGCCCGCAGATGCGCCGAGGTGCGATCACGGCGTTGCGCTGCGCCGTGGGGGCGCGTGTCCTCCCGGTCAGTGGCGTCACGACGACCCCGAGAGCAGCACGAACAGCGCACCCACGATCCAGCAGTACCAGGCGAAGGCATGGAAGTTCTGGCGGCGCAGGAGCGCCACGAAATAGCGAATGGCGAGCACGCCGGCGATCGCGGCGGTGATGGCACCGGCCGCGAGCGGCACCGGCGCGACGGTCATGCCCTCGTTGAGCGCGTCGGGTACGTTCAGCAGGGCGGCGCCCAGGATCGCGGGGATCGACATCAGGAACGAGAACTCGGCCGCGGCCACCGGGTCGATGCGTCGCCAGAGAGCGGTCACGACGGTGCTGCCGCTGCGCGAGATGCCGGGCAGGATCGCGAATGCCTGGGCGACCCCCATGAGCAGCGCGCCTTCGGCGCGCGGCTCTTCGTGCCAGTCGCGCTGCGCACTGATGCGGCCGAGTCCCATGAGCAGGCCGAGCACGGCGAGCACGGCCAGGAACGGGACCAGTGTGCCGACGATGAGCGCGACGATGGCGACGAGCAGGATCGGCAGCACCTCGAGCGGCCGGATCAGTCCGCTGCTGCGCACCCAGCGTGAGCTCCAGACCACGCAGCCGGTGACCATGACCATGGTGCCGGCGAAGAGGGGCTCCTCGAAGCGCGCCTCGAACCAGTCCTTGAAGAGGAAGCCGAGCGCGACGGCCGGGATGGTGGCGAGCAGCAGCTTGCCGAGGTACGGCCAGCTGCTGCCATCACCGCGGCGGAACAGTCCGGCAGCGAGCGCGGCGATGCGGACGCGATAGACGATGAGCACCGAGATCAGGGTGGCGACGTGGACCGCCACCTCGAACATGATGCCCGGTACCGAGAGTCCGAGCACGCGCTCGGTCATGACCAGGTGACCGGAGCTGGATACGGGGAAGAACTCGGTGAGTCCCTGCACCAGGCCCAGCACCGCTGCTTCCCACCACTCCATCAGCCGCCCCCACCCTGGTTGACTCGAATGCGCGCGCGCCGTGCTTACAAGAAGCGTTCCGGCCCGGCTATCCGAGCCGGGCCGCGACCGCCCAGCCGAGCAGCGGCACGAGCAGCTCGTGGTGTCCGGTGATCTGGTAACCGTGCCCGCCACCGGAGCGGGTCGGCCGCTCGACCACGTTCACGCGCGGGCGGTAGTGGCGGATCATGTCGAAGTCCGCCGCGGTGAATGCGCGCGGCGCTCCGTCATGCACGTTGCGACACATGGTCAGCGCCTTGAGGAATACCTCGGGCATGATCACGGCGGAGCCGAGGTTCAGGACCACTCCCTCCTCGAGGCGCGGCAGGTACCCGGCGAGGCGCAGGAAGTCGGTGTAGCTGGTGGCGCCGATGGCGGCGCCATCCGCGGCGGGGTGCTGGTGGATGATCTCCGCGCCGATCGCGGCGTGGACCGTGAAACCGATGCCGAGTCGGCGCGCCGCCAGCAGCAGCGAGAGCGCCGGGTGCGCCAGCTCGGGGCCCTCCTCGAGGGCGCGCGCGAGCGCCTCGCCGAGGCCGTGGCCGGCGGCCGCGCCGCGGCGAATCGCCTCGTTCATCTCCCGGCCGGTTTCCTCCGCCATGCCGAACGTGCCCCGCGCCAGGCCGGCTTCCACGTCCTCGCTGGTACCGCCCCAGCGGGCCATCTCGTAGTCGTGGATGACGGCCGAGCCGTTCGTCGCCAGGTGCGTGACCGCGCCGCGTTCCATCAGGTCGATGAGCACCGGGGCGAGACCGGTCTTGATGACGTGCCCGCCCATCATGCAGAGCACGCCCCGGCCCGAGCGCGCGGCCGCGACGATCGCGTCCACGACCGCGAGAAAGCTGCGCGCCTCGAGCAGATCCGGCAGGGAGCCGAGGAAGGCCTCGAAGGAAAGGTCCGCGCGAGGCGGCTGTGCGAACTCCTCGGCGCGGACCTTGTTGGGGCGCCGCGCGAGCGGCACCGTCCGGATGCGGGTGGTATCGAGCGGCGGCGCGGCGGCGTCGTCGCCGGAGCGGGGCGCCGCGTCGCTCACGTGCCGGGGTGCGCGCTGAACGCAGTGGTCCCGAGCGGCGTGCCGGCCTGGTACTTCTCCAGGTGCAGCTTGAGCGTGCCGATCTTCGCGACCTTCGTGGTCATGAGCACCAGCATGCGCCGGTCGTCATCGCTGAAGTACAGCTCCGCCTCGCCGCCCTCCGCGAACAGCCCCTTCGTGCGGATGATCGGCTTGAGCACGAGCGTCCGGAACGTGCCGGCCGGCACCTTCACGGTCTGGCGCCGCAGCACCTTGACGGTGACCGGGTTGCCCTCGTCCTTGTAGTACCGCTCGAACGTGTAGGTCTCGCCCACCTCGAGCGGCAGCGTGCGCGCGAAGTACATGAACGCGACGTCGTCCAGCGGCAGCTCGGTCGCGAGCGGGCCTTCGGTCTCCCGCTCCTTCCAGCGCCACACCTTCTCGGCCGGGAAGAAGTCGAGCGTCCGCAGCCGCTCGTAGTTCACCTCGTCGATGTCCTGCTTGAAGCGGTGCGAGTACAGCTGGCCGACGTCGAGCCAGGACTCCTGCACGTCGTCCACCTTCGCGAACGGGATGCCGCCCTTCAGCCGGAAGACCAGGTGATAGGCGGGGTGGCCGCGCACCGTGTCGATGCCGGCGACCTCCACGACGCCCCTGCCGACCGTGCCGAGCACGCCGTACGTGACGCGGTACGTCGCCAGCTCCCCCGGCCCGAACGGCACCGGCGCGACCGGGACGGTCGGGCCCACCGCCAGCTCCGAATTCGACTGCGCCGCGGCGCCCGCAGCGCTCGCGAGCATGGCCAGGACCATCAGCGTCTTAGTCATGCTGCATCCCTTCCTCGAATGCCTCTGGTACGGGAGTCGGTACTTCGCCAGTGGCCGGTGACGGCTCCGCGGCACTCTCCGCCGCCACCCCGCTGGCGCCGCTCGCTCCACTGCGCCGGCGACCGCCGCGGCGGCCCCGCCGCCGGCGCCGGCTGCGCGCCCCCGCATCGGCTTCCTCCTGCCCGCTCCGCTCCGCATGGCCGGCCGCCAGGTCCGTCGTGCTGGCCGCCAGCTCCGCCGCGGCCGCCGCCCCGTTCAGCGGCGTCTCGGCGGCCGGTCGTGCAGGCCGCTTGCGACGCCGAGAACGTTTGGCGCGCGGCGGCCCGGCCGGACCTTCCACCGTCTCCGGAGCCATCGCCTCCGGAGCGACCACCCCGGGGCCCGTTACGAGCCCGGCAGCCTGGGGCCGAGGTGCCGCTGCCGCGCCCGCGGCCCGCCCGTTGCGGCGCCGCGCGGTCCGCTCGCCGCTACGGGAGCCGTTCTCTCCACGGGCGCGTGGCTCGCTGCGCGCCGGTTCGCGCGGCTGGCGGTCCCGGCCGCGCTCCTCGGTCTTACCCCGGCGCCGGGCCGTGCGTTGCGTCCCCTCGGAGCGCTCCTGCCGCTGGGTCCGCTCACGGGGAGTGAGGGCCAGCTCACTGGTGCGACGGGCCGCGACGGCGCGCATGGCCTGGTCCAGCTCGTCCGGGCTCTGCAGGTCGGAGGGCCGGGAGCCGCGGGCCAGCGCCCACACCTCGCGGACGGCCGGCCACACCCGCAGGCGGCTCGGGCGCTGCAGCCGCTCGCGCCGCTCGATCATGTCGAGCACGTCGACGCGCCGGGCGTGCGGTGCGGCTGCGGCGAGCAGCTCGGCGGCGCCGGCCCAGCCGCCCCAGTGCACCAGCCGGCCGGCGGCCTCCTCGAGGGCGCGACGGATCGTAAAGATCCGGAACGCGGCGTAGCCCATGAACGGATCGCTGACGCCTTCGGGCACGCGGCCGCTGCCGAGCAGGCGCCGGGCCAGCCGTCGTCCCCAGCGGAGCGCGGCGGGCGCGCTCGGGTCGGGCTGCGGCTGGCCGACCGCGACGTCGGCGCCGGCCTCCATCCGCTTGATCAGGCCGACCAGCTCGTCGGGCTCCTGCGTGAAGTCCGCCTGCAGGGTGATGACGACGTCGCGCTTCGGGTACTCGGATCGGCGCACCGCCTCCCGCAGCATCATCTCGACCGCGGCGGCCTGGCCGCGCCGCCGATCGGTGCGCACGACGGTGAGCGGCAGGACGCGCGCGTAGGGCGCGAGCACGTCGGGAGTCTTGTCGGTGGAGGCGTCGTCGACGACGAGGAGTTGGTAATCGCGGGGGAACTCCGCCATGACCTGGCGGATCTTCCACAGCACTACGCCGACGGTCTGCTCCTCGTTGTGAGCAGCGATACAGATGTAGATCAAGGATTCTTCCTGAACACGGGGAGCACGGCCGCCGCAGCCGCCTGGCGGCGCCGCGCGGTCCTCGCGCTCGGTCTCTCGTTCGGGCCGGCCCCAAGATAGGGCGGCGCAGGGCGGCTGTCAGGCTGCCCGCGCCCGGCCATCTCGTGTTACCCCGGTGGCGCCGGGCGTTCCTCGGGCGGCCGCGTGCGCCACCGGCGGTGCTGCCACAGGTACTGCCCGGGCTCCGCCCGGACCGCGGCCTCGAGCTGCGCCGTGAATGCCGCCGTGAGCCGGTAGACGACGTCGTCCAGCTCACCTTCGCGATCGACTGCGACGTCCTCGAGCCGCATCCGGTAGCTGCCATCCGGCTGGCGCAGCGGCACGGCGAGCAGCAGCGGCGCGCCCGTGCGCACCGCCATGAGCGCCGCGCCGCGGAACGTGGAAGCGGGGCGGCCGAAGAACGGGACGAACAGGCCCGAGCGGCCGGCGTTCTGGTCGGCCGCGAACGCGACCGCATGGCCCGCACGCAGGGCCCGCAGCGCCTGCCGGCTGGCGCGATGCCGGTAGATGATCTCGACGCCCAGGCGGCGCCGGGTCCGGACGATGTAGCGATCGAAGAACGGGTTCTTCTGGCGCACCGCGATCGCGTCCATGGGGATGCCGCGCGCGGCCGCCATGGCGGCCCCCAGCTCCCAGTTCCCGAGGTGCCCCGCGACCACCACCATGCCGCGGCCCCCCTCGCGCACCGTGCGCTCGTGCTTCTCGAAGTCGACCAGCTCCGTGCGCTCCCGCACGCGCTCGGGCGTCAGCCGCGACAGCCGCAGCATGACCACCGTCTCGCGGCCGAGGTGGCGATAGGAGTCGCGCACCACGCGCTGCACCCAGCTCTCGTCGCGCTCCGGGAACGCGCGCCGGACGTTCGTCTCGGCCTGTGCGCGCCGGATCCGGAGCGGCCAGTACCCGAGCCCGCCCAGCCAGGCGCCGGCGGCTTCGGCCGGTCCATCGGGAAACCGGTTCAGCAGGCCGATCGCCGCGCGCAGCAGCACATACTCCAGCCGATAGCGCAGCCGCTTCACCGGGCGACGCTCGCTTTCACCGAGCGTCCTGCGCCATTTCCGCCACGGCCGGCGGCACCAGCGCCCGCGCCACTTTCTCGAGCACCATGTCGACGGTGATCCGCTCCATCCGCCCGTGCTTCGGGTCGAAGCGTGTCGGATCGGGCTCCTCCCCCGGGTCCGTGTACGTGTCCACCCAGAGGTCCTGCGATGCGCGGTAGGGACCGACGCGCCACGGGTTCGTGTGCCCGTAGAGACCGACGACGGGAGTTTCGAGCGCGCGCGCGATGTGCACCGGCCCGGTATCCGGAGCGATCAGCAGGCGCGCCGCCTCGAGCTGCCAGATCAGGCGGCGCACGCCATCCCCGAGCGCGTTCACCGGCGTGTGCGTGGCGCGCCGCTCAACGATCGCGGCCAGACCGCGCTCGCGGGTACCGGGACCGCCGATCAGCACGACGCGGTGACGGAACTCGCTGTAGACGGCGTCCACGACCTGCGCCGCGCGCTCCGGGAGCCAGTCCTTCCGCGCATTGCCCGACGCGGCCACGAGTGCGACGTACGGCGCACCGTCCATCTGCTCGCGGAAGCGGCGCTGCATGGCGCGCTCGTCCTCCGTGATCTGCAGTCGCCACTCGAGCGGCTCCGCGTCGATGCCCAGCGCGGCCGGGAACTCCAGGAACATGTCCTGGGTGTGCGCGCGCGCCTGCCGCGGCAGGCGTCGGTTCGCAGCCAGCCACACCCCGTCGCGCGCGCGCCGGAAATCGAACCCGAGGCGTACCGGCGCGCCCGTGAATAGCGTGGGGAAGACGCTCTTGAAGTAGATGTTCAGGTTGAGCGCCAGGTCGAAGCGCTCGGGCCGCAGCCGGGCGCGCAGCTCGCGCACCCCGCGCCAGCCGCGCCGCTTCTCGAAGACCACCACCTGGTCGATGGCGGGGTGCGGCCGGAGCACGCCCGCCGGCATCGGCTCGACGATCCAGGTGATGCGCGCCTCCGGCCAGTGACGCCGCAGGGCGTTGACCACCGGCAGGCCGTGGATGACATCGCCGAGGCCGGTCAGCAGCACGATCGCGATGTGGCGAGGCGGCTCCGTCAGCTGGACGACGCTCACCGGACCCGCTCTACTCCGGCCGACGCGGGCTCCTCGACGCTCGAGGCGCCGAGCTGCAGCCGGTGCAGCTTGCGGTACAGCCCGCCCGTGGCGATCAGCTCGTCGTGTTTGCCGCGCTCGACGATCCGACCGTCATCGACGACCAGGATCTGGTCGGCGTTACGGACCGTCGAGAGCCGGTGCGCGATCACGAACACCGTGCGCCCGCGCAGCAGTCGCTCGATGGCGTCCTGCACGAGGCGCTCGGACTCCGAGTCGAGCGCGCTGGTCGCCTCGTCGAACATCAGGATCGGCGGGTCGCGCAGGATCGCCCGCGCGATCGCAATCCGCTGGCGCTGCCCGCCCGAGAGGCGCATGGCGCGCTCGCCCAGCACCGTCTCGTAGGCTTCGGGCAGGCGCATGATGAACTCGTGCGCGTTGGCCGCGCGCGCGGCCGCTTCCACCTGCTCCGGCGTCGCACCCGGCAGCGCGTAGGCGATGTTGTTGCGTACCGTGTCATGGAACAGCACCGTATCCTGCGTGACGATGCCGAGCTGCGCGCGCAGCGAGCGGGCCCCGAACTCGCGGAGGTCCACGCCGTCGACGGTGATGCGCCCATCAGTCGGGTCGTAGAAGCGCGCGGCCAGGTCGATGAGCGTGCTCTTGCCGCCGCCGCTCGGCCCGACCAGCGCGACCACCTCGCCAGGCCGCACCGTGAACGAAACGTGCTTCACGACCGGCTCGCCCGTGTGGTAGTGAAAGCTCACGTCCTCGAACCGCAGCGCCTCGGCGAAGCCCGTGAAAGGGCGGGCGTCGGGCGGATCCACCATCTCGATGGGCGTGTCCACGAACTCGAAGATGCGCTCGGCCGCGACCAGGCCGGGGCCCACCATCGATGGGAACTTGGAGAGCCACTTCGCGGGCTGGTACATCTTCAGAGTCAGGCCCAGAAACAGCACGAAGTCGCCGCCCCCGATGCTCTGCTCGACCAGCACCAGGTGACCGCCGTACCAGAGCACGACCGCGGTGCCCAGGGCGGCCACCATCTCGCTGAGCGGACTGGCCAGCGCGCGGATGCGCTCGTTGCGGATGTGCGCCTTGAAGTAGCGCTGCGTCAGCCGGCGGTAGCGCTCGCCCTCGAACGGCTCCCCCGCCGCGGCCTTCACCTGGCGCACGCCCAGCACTGTCTCCTGCAGGTGCGACGTCACCTCGCCCGCCAGCATCATCACGTTCCGGTCGCCGCGCCGCAGCCGGCGCAACATGCGGCCCCAGACCCCGAACAGCACCGGCACGACGACCAGCGCCACGAACGTGAGCGGCACCGATATCGCGACCAGGAACGCGATCGTGACCAGCACCTGGAACACGGACGTGATCAGCGTGAACAGGTTCTTGGTGAGCAGCAGCCGCAGCTGGTCGACATCGCTGCTGAGCCGCTGGATGATCTGGCCGGCGCGGGTGCGGTGGAAGAACCGGAGGTCGAGCTCGAGCAGGTGACGATAGACCTGGTTGCGCAGGTCGCGCACGACGCTCTGCTCGAGGCGCACCACCAGCACGGCGCGCAGGAAGTCGACGATGTTCTTGAGCAGGAACACGACCAGCACCAGGCCGATCACGACCAGCAGCAGGTCCTGCGGCTGCATGCCGGCGTCGACAACGCGGCCGACCGTGACGCGCAGCAGGTCGTTGAGGCGCCCCGGCTCGTCGAACGTCGGCGTCTGCTGGTCGAACAGCATCTTGAGGAACGGGAGCAGCATGACGAAGCTGAACGCGTCGAGCGCCGCGAATGCGAGCGTCGTGAAGAAACCGGCGACCAGCAGCCAGCGGTAGGGCGCGACGTAGCGGGCAAGGCGCGCGTAGAGGTGCCAGTCGCCGCGGAGGCCGCGCGCGTCGGGATTCAGCAGGGTCGGGTCAGTGATCGCCATGCGGCTCTCCTACCCCGCCAGTTCCGGCAGGGTGGTGCTCATGACCTCGTCCACCTTCGCGGTCACCGCCTCGACGGGGATGCGCGCCATGCCGTCGGGGCGGTACTCCATGGATGCGGGATACGGCTCGCCCGGGTAGCGGGCATAGCCATCCACGATCGCGCCGGGCCGGCGGTAGGGGCCGTGTCGACGCGGGTTGGTGTAGCCGTAGATCCCGACCAGCGGCCGGCCGAGCGCGCGCGCCACGTGCAGCGGGCCGGTGTCCGGGCTGAGCACGAGCCGGCTGCCATCGAGCAGCCAGATCAGCCGGCGCACGCTGTCGCCGAGCGCCTTGCGGATCGGCACGCGCGCCAGCCGCAGCACCGCCTCGGCGACTTCCCGTTCTCCGGCGGACGGGCCGCCCACGACGACCGGCTGCAGGCCGTGACGCTCGTAAACGTGCTCCAGCGCGCGCGCGTACCGCTCCGCCGGCCAGTTCTTGGCCGCCCGGCTCGTGCCCAGCACAACCGCGCAGGCGGGCCGGTCGAGGGCCTCGAAGAACTCTCGCTGCGCGGCGCGCTCCTCCGGCGTGATCACGATGCTCCACTCGACCGGCTCGGGATCGACGCCGATGTGGTGCAGGAACTCGAAGTACTGGTCCTGGACGTGCTGCACCGGGTGCGGCGCGATGCGGTGGGTCGTGAAGAGCCAGTTGAGATCCCGGGCGCGGGCGCGATCGAAGCCGAGCTTGACGGGCGCATCCAGCAGCGCCGTAATGATACCCGCCTTGAAGTAGACCTGCAGGTCGAGGAGCAGGTCGAACCGGCGGCCGCGCGCCTGCCGGCGCAGCTCCAGGAACGCCTTCGCACCGCGCACCCCGCGTCGGCGCTGAAAGACGATGAAGTGGTCGACGGCCGGCTGGTGGCGTACGAGCTGGTGCGGCACCGGCTGGATGACCCAGGTGAGCTCGGCACGTGGCCATTTCCGCTTGAGCGCATTCACCACCGGCAGCGCGTGCACGGCGTCGCCGAGCGCGCTCAGCATGACGATCGCGATGCGGCGCGGCGCGTCCAGGCGGAGCGCCGCGCTCACGCGGCCAGCCCCGCGGCGAACGCGGCCAGCTCGGCCGCTCCGACCGTACGGCCGGCCGCCTGCTCCAGCTTGCGACGCGAGCGGTGAAATCGTGCCAGCATGGCGGCGCGCGCGGCGGCGCGCGGCGCGGCGGGGCGCGTGCAGCGATCCAGGTCGAGCAGGTGCGCCGCGCCGGTCGGCCACGCGACCAGCACGTTGCGCAGGTTGAGATCGGCGTGCACCGCGCCGGTCGCGAAGAAGGTGGCGAGGAGCGCGCCCGCGTGTCGCCACGCCGTCACGCGCTCGGCCTCCGGCCAGCGGTCATCGGCGAGCGTGAGCCGCGCCAGGTCCGCGGCACCGGGCACGAATGCAGTGGCGACGTCGCCCCGATAGATCGCGCCCGCAGGGTATACCGCGGCCCCGAGCACTTCCGGCGTCGCGACGCCGCGGGCGCGCAGTGCCGCGCTCACCGCGAGCTCCGTGAAGGGGCGCGGCGTGCCCATTCGCAGGTAGCGGTCGGCGAGCACGGGACCGGCAGCTCCGCCCCGGTGGTAGTGTCGCACCGCCCAGCGCCCCGCAGGCGTGTCCAGTACCGCCACCACGCCGCGCCCCCCCGCGACCCGGCCGGCGGCATGGTCGAGCGCGTAGCGGTGCAGGGAGCCGGCTTCGCGGATCGCGGCGGCGACCCAGTCCGCGACATCGTCGCGCGCCGCCAGCTGCGCGCGCGGCCCGACCCGGGCGAGCCGGTACCCCGGAGGCAGCGCGGCCCGCACGCGCCCGGTCAGCCACGACGGCGGTAAATGCCCAGCCGCAGCGGTGGATCGACGGAGAACTCGAAGTGCAGCCGGTTCTCGCCCTGCTCGACCAGCACCCGCTGCGTATGCCGTGTCTTCGGCATGTCGCGACCCTGCTCGTTCTCGATCACCAGCACCGCATGGGCGCCGAGCGAATGCTCCAGGTCGAGCACCTGCTCCTCCAGCGCGTGCAGCACCGCGTGCTCCGCCAGCGACTGGACGTGCCCCTCCGCGCTCGCGCGCAGCTCACGCACCTCGGTGCGCTCGTACGCCACCTCGAACTCCTCGGTCGTGAAGCGCTGCTCCTCGTCCTTCACGAAACCGATCTCGGTCATGGCGTGCGCATCGAAGTTCGGGCGCACGCTCTGCAGCCTGGCGCCATAACGCTTCAGGATCATTGTCTTTCCCGGTTCGGCGTTGCTCTGCGCGCAATTTAGGGGCAGGGCAGGCGGAAAGGCTAACGAGAGAAGGGATAGGGATAGGGATAGGGATAGGGAAGGTCAGGGCCGAGGGGTGGAGAGTCGGAGGGCCAGCGCGCCGTCTATCCCTATCCCTATCCCTCAAAGTACGATCGTGTATTTGAACCATTCGGCGATCGGGACGCCGGACTTGCGGGCGGGGCTGAAGACCCACTCCGCTGCCTGGCGGCGGAGGCGGTCGTCGAATTTCGCGTCGCCGCTGGTGGGGGCAAGGCGCGTCGAGTCGGAGATGACGCGACCGCGATCACTCACGAACACGTACACGACGACCTCCCGCCCGCGCACTTTGCCGGGCCGGTCGCTCGGCGGCAGGATCAGGCCGCGCGGGCTCGGCGGCGTGACCTTGTAGAGCCCCTCCGCGGCGTCGCCGCCATCGCCCTGGCCGGTGCCCCCCTCGATGCCGGGGCCGAGGCGATCGCCCTGGCCGCCCGCGGGAGCGGCACTGGGATCGGTGCCGGTGCCGGGCGTCGGGGCCGTGGCGGGCCTCTCTTCCACCTCCACCGGCACCTGGGCGTCCGGGACCGGGATCGGGGTCGGCGGCTCCGGGATCGGTGCCGGCTGCGGGGGCGGCGTCGCGATCGACATGGAGATCACCTCGAGGCCGCCCCCCTCGGCGGCGCTCGGATCACCCATGCGCGGACCGGCGGCCGAAGTCGGCACCGTGGGCAGGGGCAGCGCGCTCCGGAACAGCAGCAGCACGATGATGTGCAGCACGACCGAACCGAGCAGCGCGCCGCTCCAGCTGCGCTGCCACCTTCGATTCAGCTCATCGTTTCTGCGTGACATCCCGGCTTCCATGCCTGCGTTGCGTCCCGGTTTCCATGCCGTTTCCACCATGCTCCTCGCGCGCACATAGTACCACGATGCGCTCTGGCAGGGTCCGCCAGCGAGGGCCCGGTGCGTCCGCTTCGACCCGGCGTGGGTCCGGCGCAGGCGTCGTGGCGGCGGCAGTGCGTTGCCGGGGCGTTGCCGGTGTGGGCGCGGGCGCGTAGCCTTGCGCATGGGGTACGACCTGGTCGTGATCGGTGGCGGCATCAACGGCGCCGGCATCGCGCGCGATGCCGCGCGGCGCGGCCTGCGGGTGGCCCTGTTCGAGCGGGAAGACTGGGGCGCGGGCACGACCGGCCACTCGACGCGCATGATCCACGGCGGGGTGCGCTATCTGCTCTACGACGTTCCCACGACGCGCCACTCGTCGGAGGATGCCGGCCGCATCCGCCGCATCGCGCCGCACCTGACGTGGCGCATCCCCTTCCTCTGGCCGCTCTACCCCGGCAATCCCTTCATGCGCGAGGCCACGGAGGCGTTCCTCGCCGCCTACGACGCCCCGTCCGTGCACAAGGGCGGACTGCGGCACGCGCGCCTTTCCGCGGCGGAGGCGCGCTCGCTGGAACCCGGGCTCGCACCCGACCTGGTGGGCGCGGTGACGCTCGACGAATGGGGTTGCGACGTGTTCCGGCTGGCGGCGCTGAACGCGCTCGATGCCCGCGCGGCCGGAGCGGACGTGCATGCGCACACCGAGGTGCTGGAGCTGCGCTTCCGCGGCCGCGACGTGTGTGGCGTGCGGGTGCGTGATGTTCTGGACGGCAGCGAGCGCAGCGTGGACGCACCGATCGTCGTGAACGCCGCCGGGCCGTGGGCGGACCGGGTCGCGGCGCTGGCGGGCGCACACGTCGCCATGCGTCCCGGCAAGGGCGTGCACGTCACGTTCGAGCGCCGCATCGGCAATTACGGGCTGATCCTGGAGGGCAAGGACGGCCGTACCATGTTCCTGGTGCCGCACGGCGCGGAGACGATCGTCGGCACGACCGACGACGACTACTACGGCGACCCTTCGCACGTCGATCTCGAGATCACGAGCGACGAGGTGGCCTACGTCATCGAGGCGGCCGCCCGCGCCCTGCCGCAGGCGCGTGCCTGGCGTCCGCTCCGCGCCTGGGCGGGCGTGCGCAACACGCTGTTCGAGTGGGGTGTCGACTCGGACGACCTGTCGCGACGCCACGAGATCCTGGACCACGAGTCGCGCGACGGAGTAGCCGGCATGCTCTCGATCGTGGGCGGCAAGCTCGCGGCGTACCGGCAGCAGTCCGAGGACGCGGTCGATGCGGTGCTCGCGAAGCTGGGGAAGCCATACGTCGCCTGCAGCACCGGCACCCGTCCGCTCCCCGGTGCCGGACCGCTCCCGGATTTCCGCGAGCTGGCCCGGTCGATTCAGCTGCCGCCGGCATCACTCGAGCGGATATGGGCCCGGCAGGGTACGCTGCTGCACGAGATCCTCGGCGCGGCCGATGCCGACGCGCTCGCGCCGATCTGCCGGTCCGAGGCGATCACCGCCGCGGAGATCCGGCATGCGGTGCGCGTCGAGGGCTGCCGTACGCTCGACGACCTGCACCGCCACGTGCGTGTCGCCGCCGGACCCTGTGGCGGGAGCGACTGCGTCGCGCCCGCGGCGCACCTGCTCGCCGAGCTGCTCGACTGGTCGGCGGACGAGACTCGTGACGCGATGCGGGAGTTCATGAACCAGCAGTGGATCGGACGGCGCCCCGCGCTGCACGGGGCCACGCTCGCGCAGGAGGAGCTGCTGCGGGCCGTGCTGCCGCCGGAGTAGGCGGCAGGCTCAGCGGCGCGGCGGCATGCCGCCGAGCAGCGGCACGGGGTCCTCCGGGCGTCCCCAGCGCCATACCTCGAAGTGCAGGTGCGGACCCGTCGCATTGCCCGTCTGACCAACCGCCCCGATCCCCTCTCCCGCCCGTACCCGCTGTCCCTTCGCCACGTCGATGCGCGAGAGGTGCGCGTACAGGGACCGCACGTTCGTCCCGTGCGCCAGGATCACGACCAGCCCGTATCCGCCCTGGCGTCCGGCGAACAACACCTCGCCCGCGCGCATGGCGCGCACCGGCGTGCCGCGCGGCGCGCTGATGTCGACGCCCTCGTGCACGTCCGGACGCCAGCCGCGGAAACGGAGCCCGAACGGGGAGGTCATGGTCCCGCTCACGGGCCAGCGAGGCAGGCTGCAGGAGGAGACCAGGGCGAGCGCCAGACCGATCAGCAGCGACCGGGACAGTGATCGGATGAACTGGCGACGTTGCGGCATCCGGGCTCCGGTCGCGAGCGGTGGCGCGGCGGCGGCCGCGTCCCCGAAGCTGGCCCCGGGCAGAGTCACGGGCAACCGGGTGCGCTGACGCCGATCCCGGCCGACGCGCGGTGGAGCACCCGGCGCCCCTTGCGTGCGCAAGCCGGTTCGGACAGCGTTCGATGGTTCCACCCCATCGAAGGCGCTTGCGGGCGCGCCGACGCGCGCGGTCCGTCTTTGCCGCACCACGGAGCAGGATCGAAGCGTGATTCGGGTCGACGTTCTGGGAGGTCTGCGCGTGCTCGTGCACGGGCGCGAGCTCGAGGCGTTCGCGAAGCAGCCGCGCCGGGCCGCGTTGCTCGCGCTGCTCGCCGTCGAGCAGGACTGCGCGCGCGAGCGCGCCCTGGACCTGATCTGGGGCGAGCGCGATCCGGAGCGGGCCCGTCGCGCGCTGAACCAGACCGTCTACGAGCTCCGGCGCCAGCTCGGCGAGCAGGCGATCGAGGTGCGTGGCGAGCGCCTCGTCGCGGCCGGTGTCGGCACCGACCTGGCCATCTTCCAGCAGGCCGCCGGGAACGGCGACCGGGGGGCCGCGCTGGAGGTTTATCGCGGGCCCTTCCTGGATGGCATCTTCCTGAGCGGCACGCACGAGCTCGAGGAGTGGTCCGCACGACACCGGTCGCGGCTCGCCCGCCTGCACCGCAAGCTGCGCCTCGAGCACATCGACGAGCTGCGCCGGGCCGGCCGGACCGCCGCCGCGCTCACTCTCGCCGCGCGCGCCGCGGACGAGGATCCGACCGACGATGACTACCAGCATCGCTGCATCGAGCTGCTCATCGAGACCGGGCAGCGCGCCCAGGCGGTACGTGCCTACGATGCCTTCGCTGCGCGACTCGCCGGGCAGAACCTCGAGCCGCTCGAGCATACGCGCGAGCTGATCGGCCAGCTGGGCGCGGCGCCCGCGGCGACGCCCCGGCCGGCCGCGCCGGAGTCGCCCGCACCACGGGAGCCGGTGGCGCCCGCGGCGACGTCCCGTCCGGCCGCGCCGGAGTCGCCCGCACCACCGGAGCCGGTGACGACCGGGCCGGCCGCGCCCACCCCGCCGGCGGCGATCGCGTCCGTGAGCGGACGTCGCCGGCCGCCTCGCGCCGGCGTCCTCGCCCTGGCGGTCGCGGGCGTGCTCGTCACGCTCGTCGGCATCGGCCTGCTGCGGTCGCGCGCGCAGCCGGCCACGGCAACGCAGACCCAGCGTCTCGCGGTCCTGCCCTTCGAGGACCAGAGCGCCGGCCGCGGGCACGCGCACGTCGCGCTCGGTATCGGCGACGCGCTCACCACGGAGCTCCAGGCGCGGCTGCCGGATGTGGCGGTACTCTCGCGCGAAGCGGCCGGCCGCCTGCGCGCCGCGCCACCGGACAGCATCGCGCGCGCGCTCGGGCCCGCCTTGCTGATCAGCGGCACTTTCGTGCGGGTCGCCGACAGCGTGCGCCTCAACGTCCAGGTCGTCGATGCCGCGACGCAGACCGTGGTGCGCGCGCTCGAGGCGCGCGAGCCGTGGACCGACGAGCTGCGCGTGCTGGACGCGCTGGTGTTGCGGGTGCTGGAGAGCGTGCGACCGGTACTGGGCGATCGGTTGCGCGAGCGGGAGGTGAGGACGGGCACCGGCAACGCCGCCGCCTTCGCGCTGTACCTGCGCGCCGCCGGCAGCGCCGACGCCGGACAGCGCCTCGCGGAGGCCCGCGACTGGCACGGCGCCGAGCACCTGCTGATGATCGCCGACTCGCTGCTCGCCGAGGCGGAGCGTCTCGACGCGCGCTGGCCGCGCCCGTCACAGCTGCGCGCCGAGTACCGTGAGCACCGCGCCCTGCTGCTGCTGCTGAGCGGCCGGGTTGCCGACACCGCGACCCTGCGCGCGCACATGAGCGCGGCTCTGGAGCACGCCGACGAGGCGGTGCGCCGCGATCCGGAGGCGGCCGCCGGGCGGGCCTTGCGCGGCATGCTGCGCTCGCGCTGGACCAGCTACTCGCTAGGAACTCCCCTCGAGCAGCGCAGCGCGTGGCTGGAGAGCGCCGCAGCCGACCTGCGCGCCGGCCTGTCGATGGAACCGCGCCGGCCGGAAGTCTGGCTCCAGCTCGCGGAAGTCTACTATCGCCAGGGGGAGTTCACGCAGGCGCTCAGCGCCGCCCGGAACGCCGAGCGCTTCGACGCCTACGGCAGTCACACCGCCACGCTCCTCGAGCGCCTCGCGACCTACGCCTTCGAGAGCGGCGAAGATGAAGCCGCGCGGCAGTGGTGCAGCGAGGGCGCACGTCGCTTCCCGGATGACGTGCGCTACATGTTCTGCCGGAGTCTGCTGCTCGCCGCCGCGCCGGTTCCCCGCCTCGACAGCCTGGCGGCCATCGCACGCGCCGGCGAGCGCTTCCCGCGCACCAGCGGCTTTCCGGTCGTGCTCGAGCTGAATTACGCCCTCGGCCTCGCGCGCGCCGGCCACCATGATCGCGCCGAGGCGCAGATCGCCGCGTCCCGTGCCGCCGGTTACTCCGCGGAAGCGCTCTGGCGGGAGGCCGCGGTGCGCACCGCCATGCGCCAGCCCGCCGCCGCTCTCGCGCTCCTGACCGAGTACGAGAGAAACAACCTGGAGCCGCAACCCGTGCGCTGGAGCCGCCTCCTTCAGCCCCTGCGCGGGGCCGGCGATGCGCCCGCGCGCCCCGGTCTCAATCCCAGCAGATGATCGTGCAGTCCGCCATCTTCACGCACACCGGGCCGCTCTCCGCACCCTCGCCGCCCTCCGCACTGCGCGTTTCCGACTCGGCTTCATTCACCAGCTCGGCATCGTCCTCCAGCCGGGCCAGCCGCACCCGCGGCGGCTGCGGCAGCGTATCCATGTAACGACCCTTCGCAGCACGCTTCGCGAACGCTGCCTCGACCTCGGCCGCCGCGAGCCGGAGCCGGTAGAGCCGGCCGTCCTTGCGGATCATCAGGTGCACTTCCTCCAGCCGGACTTCACTCCCGTCCCTCGCCGTGCTCGCCATGGCCGCTTCCTTCGTGAGGTTGAGCTTTCCCGCGCAACGATAGGCGCGCGCCGCCGGCCCGGCCAGCCTTCGTCGACATTCCTGACGAATGCAGGAATGCGCTGTACCAGAACGATTTAGAGCAGACGGTTCCGGGCGTCTGATCGGCCGGGACGCGGCCGGACCGCGATCTGATCGACGCCTGATCGGGCGCGCCTATGCTGGTCCCGCGCGACCGCTCGAACCCCGCGGGTCGAGCGCCGTCGTCCCGCCGCGCGCCGCTTCAGCGCCGCGCCCGCCATACGAAGACGTACCGATGTACCCGCAGTTCGCGCCCTTCCCGGGCGGCTGAGCCGTCCGGGAATCCTCCTCGCTGGGCCGGATCGCGGTCGGTGGAGTTCCTGGCAGGCACCCACCGACCGGATCTGTGCCCCAGCCTCCTCTTTCCGCTGATCGAAGCCGCGCCTACCTTTTTTGGGTGGCAAAGTCCATAAGCGGCGGTGATTACATGGCTTCCGGAAAGAAGCGTCGCTCCGGCGCGGGGTTGATGCTGGGGGGGACGCCGAAGGGGCGTCAGGTGGAGGCGCAGGCGCTGGCGGACGTGCGGCGCCTGCTCGCAGGGGATCCGCGCCGGGCCGACCTGCTGATCGAGTACCTGCACCGGCTGCAGGATGCCCTCGGCCATCTTCCCGCGCCGCACCTGGCGGCGCTGGCCGAGGAGCTGGGCCTGGCCCAGGCCGAGGTCTACGAGGTCGCCACCTTCTACCACCACTTCGATGTCGTCCGGGAAGGTGAAGCCCCACCGCCACCACTCACGGTGCGGGTGTGCGAGTCGATCTCCTGTCACCTCGCCGGTGCGGACGAACTGCGGCGCGGCCTCACCGAACGGTATCGGCACGTGCGCGTGATCGCCGCCCCGTGCATGGGGCGCTGCGACCACGCCCCGGTGGCCATGGTGGGGCGCAATCCGGTGGATGGCGCGACCGTGGAAGGCGTCGACGAGGCGGTGCTGGAGGGGCGCACCGAGGCCCCGCCGCTCGCGCCTTCGTACGGGGAGTATCGCGCGGCGGGTGGCTATCAACTGCTGCGCGCCTGCGTGAACGGGGAGCGCACACTCGACGACGTGGTTGCGGCGGTAGACGCATCGGGCAAGCGCGGCCTGGGCGGGGCGGGTTTCCCGACCGGTCGCAAGTGGCGGTACGTGCGCGCGGAGGCGGGGCCCCGCGCGGTGGCGCTCAATGCGGACGAAGGCGAGCCGGGCACGTTCAAGGATCGCCACTGCCTGGAGACCGACCCGCACCGCGTGCTCGAGGGCCTGCTGATCGCGGCCTGGGCGGTCGATGCCGACGACGTCTTCATCTACCTGCGCGACGAGTACGCGGCGATCCGCCTCCTGCTCGAGCGGGAGCTGGCCGCGCTCCGGCACGAGCCGCCCTGCGCGCTGCCGCACATCCACCTGCGGCGCGGCGCGGGCGCCTACATCTGCGGCGAGGAGACCGCGCTGATCGAGAGCCTGGAGGGCAAGCGCGGCGAGCCCCGCCTGCGTCCACCCTTCCCCGCCCAGGCGGGCGTGCTCGGCATACCGACCCTGGTGCAGAACGTCGAAACGGTGTACTGGCTGCGGGAGATCCTCGAGCATTCGCCGGAGCGCTTCGCCGGCTCCGGCCGCAACGGACGCACGGGCAAACGCTTCTTCTCGGTGAGCGGACGCGTCCGTCGGCCCGGCGTCTACGCCGCGCCGAACGGGATCACGGTGCGTGAGCTGATCGAGCAGCACGCGGGCGGCATGCTCGCGGGGCACGAGCTTTACGCCTACCTTCCGGGCGGCGCCTCCGGCGGCATGCTCCCGGCCTCGCTCGCCGACCTGCCCCTCGACTTCGACGTGCTCGCCGAGCATGGCTGTTTCATCGGCTCCGCCGCGATCATCGTGCTCTCGCAGCACGACTCGGCAAAGGACACCGCGCACAACCTGATGCACTTCTTCGCGCACGAGTCCTGCGGCAAGTGCACTCCCTGCCGCACCGGCACCGCCAAGAGCGAGCGGCTGATGCGCGAGCCGCGCTGGAACCTGCCGCTGCTCGACGACCTCGCGCAGGTAATGAGTGATGCATCGATCTGTGGCCTCGGACAGGCGGCTCCGAACGCGCTGAAGTGTGTCGTCAGGTACTTTCCGCAGGAGCTCGAATCGTGAGCGGCAAGGACGGGGAATCCACGAGCGCGCCGCTGCGCTACGGCACCAACCCGCTCTTCGAGCAGGGTCGCGAATCGAACGTTGCGTTGCTCGAGGCACGGCTCGGGTACCGCCGGCTCGCGCCGGATGCACGGCCGGTCAGCTTCACGCTGAACGGCGCGGAGATCACGGCCCGACCGGGCGAGACGATTCTCCAGGTCGCCGAGCGGCATGGCGTGCGGGTGCCGCACCTCTGCTACATGGAGGGCATGCGTCCGGATGGCAATTGCCGCGCGTGCATGGTCGAGGTGCACGGTGAGCGCGTGCTGGCGCCTTCGTGCTGCCGGTACCCGACGCCGGGCATGGACGTCCGCACGCAGAGCGCGCGGGCGCTCAAGTCGCAGCGCATGGTGCTGGAGCTGCTGCTGAGCGACAGCCCGGACCCGCCGCACGACACCGACTCGGAGCTGCACTACTGGGCACAGCGGCTGGGCGTACGCCACCCTCGCTTCCCGCGCCGCGAGCAGCCCGAGCCCGACTACTCGCACCCCGCCATCGAGGTGCGCCTCGACGCGTGCATCCAGTGCACGCGCTGCGTACGCGCCTGTCGCGAAGTGCAGGTCAACGACGTGATCGGGTACGCGCACCGCGGTGCCGACACGAAGATCGTCTTCGACCTGGACGATCCCATGGGCATCAGCACGTGCGTCGCCTGCGGCGAGTGCGTGCAGGCCTGCCCGACGGGCGCATTGCTGCCGGCGGTTTCGCGGCTGGTACGGCAGGGGGCGGGGGTGGGGGTGGGCGCGGGGGTGGGGGAACGGCGGGGGGCTGCGGGGGTGGGGGATGCACCCTCTGCCGACGCGTCCTCCACGTCCCGGCTGCCGCTCGCGGGCTGGGTGAAGGCGGAGCGCCGCGTCGAGTCGTTGTGCCCGTACTGCGGCGTCGGGTGCCAGACGACGATCCACGTCAAGGATGACCGCGTGGTGCAGGTCGAGGGCCGCAATGGCCCCTCCAACCTGCAGCGGTTGTGCGTGAAGGGCCGCTTCGGCTTCGATTACGTCCATCACCCGCAGCGGCTGCTCAAGCCGCTGATCCGTCGCGCCGACGTACCCAAGGACCCGGACCGCCTGGTCGACCCCGCGGACCCCCTGGCCGCGTTCCGGGAGGCGACCTGGCCGGAAGCGCTCGAGGTCGCGGCCCGCGGACTGGAGCGCATCCACGACGAGCACGGCGGCGGCGCGATCGCGGGCTTCGGCTCCGCGAAGGGCAGCAACGAGGAGGCCTACCTCTTCCAGAAGCTGATCCGGGTCGGCTTCGGTACCAACAACGTCGATCACTGCACGCGCCTCTGCCACGCCTCGTCGGTCGCGGCACTGCTGGAGAACGTGAACAGCGGCGCGGTCTCGAACCAGGTCGCCGACATCGAGTTCGCGGACTGCTTCATCATCATCGGCGCCAATCCGTCCGTGAACCACCCGGTCGCGGCCACGTTCATGAAGAACGCGATCGAGCGCGGCTCGAAGCTGATTCTCATGGACCCGCGCCGCACCGAGCTCTCCCGGCACGCCACCTACATGCTGCAGTTCAGGCCGGACACGGACGTGGCGCTGCTGAACGCGATGATGCACACCATCATCGACGAGGGGCTCGCCAGCGAGTCTTTCATCCGCGACCGCACCGTCGGCTACCAGGACCTCGAGCGCGTGCTGCGCGCCTACAGCCCGGAAGCCATGCAGCACGTCTGCGGCATCCCCGCCGCCACCATCCGCGCCGCGGCCCGGCTGTACGCGACCTCCCGCGCCGCCATGATCTTCTGGGGCATGGGCATCTCGCAGCACGTGCACGGCACCGACAACGCGCGCTGCCTGATCTCGCTCGCGCTGCTCACCGGCCAGATCGGCCGGCGCGGCACCGGCCTGCACCCGCTGCGCGGCCAGAACAACGTGCAGGGCGCCTCCGACATGGGCCTCATCCCCATGTTCTATCCCGACTACCGGTCCGTGCAGGACCCGGAGGCACGCGCCTACTTCGGCCAGCTCTGGGGCCGCACCGATCTCGATACCGAGAAGGGCCTCACCGTCGTCGAGATCATGCAGGCGGCGAAGCGGCGCGAGATCCGGGGCATGTACATCATGGGCGAGAATCCGGCCATGTCGGACCCCGATGTCCAGCATGCGCGCGAGGCGCTCGCCGCGCTCGACCACCTGGTGGTGCAGGACATCTTCCTGATCGAGACCGCCTCGTTCGCCGACGTGATCCTGCCGGCCTCCGCGTTCCCGGAGAAGACCGGCACGTTCACGAACACCGACCGGCGCGTGCAGCTCGGCCGCCAGGCGCTGCCGCTCCCCGGCGAAACCCGCCAGGATCTGTGGATCATCCAGGAGCTGGCGCGGCGCATTGGCCTGCCCTGGGCCTACGGAGGACCGGCCGACGTCTGGCACGAGATCCGGCGCGCCGTGCCGAGCTGCGCCGGCATCACCTGGGAGCGCCTCGAGCGCGAGCACAGCGTGACCTATCCCTGCCGCAGCGAGGGCGATCCCGGCGAGGAGGTCATCTTCACGGAGGGCTTCCCGACGAAAGACGGCCGCGCCCGCTTCACACCCGCCGACTTCATCCGCGGCGACGAGCCTCCCGACGACGAGTACCGCTGGGTACTCATCACCGGCCGCGTCCTCGAGCACTGGCATACCGGTGCCATGACCCGGCGCGCGAGCGTGCTCGACGCGCTCGAGCCCGAGCCCGTGGTGAGCCTCAACCCTGCCGACCTCGAGCGGCTGCACCTGGGTCCCGGCGACATGCTCATGCTCCGCTCGCGGCGCGGCCGGGTCCACGCCAGGGCGCGCCGCGACCCCGGCGTCCCGGCCGGCTCCGTGTTCATGCCGTTCTGCTACGTCGAGGCCGCCGCCAACCTGCTCACGAACCCGGTGCTCGACCCGTACGGCAAGATTCCGGAGTACAAGTACTGTGCGGTGGAGGTGAGCGCCGCGCCCGGGACAGACGTTTCGGAACCCAGCTTCGGGGCCATCGCCGAGCTGGCCGGGGATTGAGCGGCCGCGCGCGCGACTGACGATTGCGCCCCCGGGAGTTATATTTCCGCGAGCCCGGTGCGACCGCCTCTCGGGGTGGGCGCACCGACGCATTTCCGGAACCGAGCGTGTGCGACGTGCCAACCACTACCATGCCGGTGACCTCGCTCGCTGCGGCCCCCGCCGGGGTTCGTGCGCGGGCGTCGGCATACCTCGAGCTGACCAAGCCGGGCATCGTGCGCATGGTGCTGATCACCGCCGGCGCCGGCTTCTTCATGGCCTCGAACGGGTTCCTGCGGCCGGGCGCCATGCTGTGGATGCTGCTTGGCATGGCGCTCGCCGCGGCGGGCGCGTGCGGGCTGAACGAGTACCTGGAGCGGGATCACGACGCGCGCATGCGCCGGACCGCGCGACGTCCGCTGCCGGCGGGTGCGTTGAGCGCACGGCAGGCGCTGGTCTTCTCCACCCTGCTCACGACTCTCGGGGTGGCGGTTCTGGGGTGGAGGACGAATGCGCTGACCGCGGTGCTGGTCGCGTCGACCGTGCTCAGCTACCTGTTCCTCTACACCCCGCTCAAACGCGTGCACTGGACGGCGACGCTGGTCGGTGCGGTTCCCGGTGCGCTGCCGATCCTGGCCGGGTGGACCGCCGCGGGCGGATCGCTGGGCGGACGCGGCTTCGCGCTCTTCGCGATCCTCTTCTTCTGGCAGATGCCGCACTTCTTCGCGCTGGCGTGGATGTACCGTGACGACTACCGTCGAGGCGGCTTCCATATGCTCACCGAGCACGACCGCAGCGGCCGGCGCACCGCGCGCCAGATCGTGGTCTGGGCGCTGGCCCTGGTGGCGGTCAGCACGCTGCCCACGGTGACCGGTCTGACCGCCGCCCCCTACGCGGTGGCGGCGCTGCTGCTGGGTCTCGCGTTCCTGGTACCGGCGCTGGCCCTGCTGCGCCGGCCGAGCGATGCCGGCGCGCTGCGGGTATTCCTGGGCTCGGTGGCCTACCTGCCGCTGCTCCTGCTGGTGATGGTCCTCGAGAAGCTGCTGGCCTGATCGCTGCAACCACGGCGCGCGGGGTCGGCAGGATCGCCAACGTGCTCGCGGCCCTGGCCATGGGAGCGTTCCTCGTGAGCGCGCACCCGGCCATGCGCGAGGACCTGCGGATCAACGTGGAAGAAGCCCAGTAGCGCGTCACCCCGGCGCGTCCGAGGCGGCCGTCGCGCCTCAGCGCGTGCCGGCGTCCGGTCGCGCGTCGACGGTGCGCACCGCGTCGATGATGGCGCGCGCCGCGCGCACCAGGAATGACGGGTCGATCGCCGCCACATCGTCGCTGGGGCGATGGTAGTCTTCGTGATCCTCCACCCCGAAATAGAGGAACGGGATCCCGCGCGCGTGGAACGCCGCGTGATCCGACGCGCCGGTCCAGTTCTGCGGCCCGCTGCCGGTATCGTGGCCGGCGCGCAGCGTGAGCTCGGCCCGCGAGGCGACGCTCCTCACCACGTCCGCGAGCTGCGGATAGTGGTGCGTGCCGGCCACCCAGAGCTCGCCGCGCGCACTGCGTCCGACCATGTCCAGATTGATGTTCAGGATGATGGCATCGACCGGCACCGCTGCGTCGTCCAGCAGCGCCTGCGCGCCGCTCAGCCCGGCCTCCTCGCCGTCGAGCAGCGCGATGATGATGGAATGGTCGGGGGGCTCCGCCCGGAAACGGCTCGCCACTTCGAGCGCGACGGCGGTGCCGGAGGCGTTGTCGTCGGCACCGTTGAAGATGTGGCCATCGTGAACGCCGAGGTGGTCGTAATGGGCGCTCACGACCAGGTACCGTGCCGGGTAGCGGGTGCCTCGAATCACGCCCAGCACGTTGCCGCCGGTCAGCTCCCCACCGCCGCGCGCGGACACGGTGAACGACTGCACGTAGTCGGCCACGAGCGGCTCGATGCCGCGCCCGCGCAACTCGGCGGCGAGCAGCTCGCGCGCGCGTGCGCCGCCGGCGGAACCGAGTTTGCGCCCCTCCATCGAGTCGTGCGCGAGCGCGGCGACGACGCGCATCAGGCGCGCACTGTCGACGGGCACGACTTGCCCACGGATGTCGCCCGCGCCGGCGAGCAACAGCGCCGCGGCGCTCAGCACCCGTAGCGCCGGCCGGGCGATGCCGTGCGCCGTCATTCGCGACGCCGGTGCTGCACCAGCATGCCGATCACCGAGGCGGCGAAGCCGACCAGCGCCAGGTAGCCCTGGCGGCGATCGTCGTAGAGGCCGTAGGCCACGGCCACGAGCAGGCAGCCGGCCCCGAAGAGCAGATAGCCCCACACCTGCCGCAGCCGGAGGCCTTCCCGCGCCATCTGCAGCATCACCGGCACGATCACGACGAAGGCCGTGATCGCGAGGAGGACGGCCACTACCGGATGTCGTTCCACCGCTCCCTCAAGGCTCGCAGTCGTCGTCGCATTCATCCTCGAGCGCCTCGCGTCCCTCGTGCACCAGCCATGGCACCATGGCGAGCGCGGCGGCCGGGTCCGCCCACCACCACCCCAGCGCGGCATTTGCGACCAGGCCGAGCAGCAGCGTGACCGAGAGCCAGGCACAGGCCAGCGTCTCCTTCGCCTCGGCGCGCAGCGCACGACTGCCCAGGGCCGTGGCCGCGCGCAGCTTGCCCCACGCGATCGCCGGCATGACGATCGTCGACGCGATCGCCAGCGCGATGCCCAGCAGGCTCTCCTCCGGCGCCGCCCGCCGCAACAGCAGCCACGACGCCTGCACCAGCACGTAAGCCGCGAGCAGCAGGAAGGTCACCCCCACGAAGCGGTGCACGCGGCGCTCGGTTCGCGCCAGCGCCGGACCGCTCCCGCCGCGCGCCTCGACGCGCAGACGTCGCAGCACGACCAGCCCCGCGGCCAGCTCGATCACGCTGTCCAGACCAAAGCCGACCAGCGCGATGCTGCGCGCCGCCACGCCCGCGCCGATCGCCAGGCCGGCCTCCAGCAGATTGTACAGCACCGTGCCGCCCACCAGCCACGTGGCGCGACGCAGCCAGACGTGCGGCATCGTTACGCCGGCCATATGATGATCCTCGGCCCGTGCCCGGGGGCTCCGGATGGGCAGCGGGCGATTGGGACGGGAATGTTGGTTCCGGTTCGACGTATGGCATATTGTCCCAGGCCCCGGTCCCACCCGGAACCCGGGCGCGGCCCGGAGCTGGCAGCATAAGCTGTTGCGGTGCGCGCGTCTATGGGCGCGGCCAGATCCGCGCGCAGGCCCCGGATTGCGGCCTCGGATCGGGGAGCGAACGTTGCACGTGCACATCCTCGCCTAAGGCGCGTGGCCGGCGGGCCGCGTGCATCACCCGGGTGGAGAACCAAGTATGCGCAGGCTACTGGGATTGCTGCTGCCGCTGGCGCTGGTCGCATGTGCCGGCGAGCCGGAGCAGAACATGGCGCAGAGCGTGGGACAGGATTCGGTCGCCATGGCGCTCGCCTCGTACTCGCCGTCGCTGTTCGATTCCATCACGTGGAAGGCGGATACCGCGCAGACCAACCGTGGGGCGGTGGTCTGGATGTTCAGCTGCCGCAAGTGTCACGGTGACACGGGCCACGGCGATGGTGGCTGGGTGATGGACGGGGATACGCTGCAACCGCCGCCGTTCGACACGGTCAACTGGCGGTTCGCCGAGGATCGCGTCGAGCTGATCAAGTACATCTACGCCGGCAATGCCGGCGGCATGCCCCACTGGGGCGTGGTCGGCCTCAAGCCGCGCGACATCGACGCGGTCGCGGCGTACATCCAGAAGCTGCTGGTTCCGCCGCCCGAACCGCAGAGCTGAGTCAGAGGGTATGGCCGGTGTCCGCCTCGCCATCGCGCCGGGCGGACAAGGCCCAGACCGCGTCCGGGTCGGCGACATCGACGCGGTGCACCCCGCCGGGGAATCGCTGCTGGAGCAGCAGGTACTGTCTCCACAGGTCCTCGTCGGGGTGGCGCCACTCGTGCAGGTAGTAGACGGCATGGATGCGCGCCTGGAGCAACTCCTTGGCGCATCCGAAGCACGGGCGCATCGTCGTGTAGAGCGACGCCCCTTCCACAGGGGTTCCGAACCGGGAAGCGCTGATCAGCGCGTTCTGCTCGGCATGCACGCAGATACACACGTCATAGCTGGTGGCCGTGCCGTACTTGGCACGGTTGGCGCACCGCTCGCACCCCCCCTCGTCACAATTCGGCATGTTCTGCGGTGTGCCGTTGTACCCGGTCGAAATGATGCGGTCGTTGAGGATGAGCAGGGCGCCGACGCGGTTGCCGATGCAGTTGGCGCGTCGCCGGACGGCCATGGCGATCATCATGTAGTAGTTCATCCGGTCGGGACGAACGTAGCTCGCGGATTTCAGGTCGCTGTCCATGCGCGGCATGCCGGCCTCGGGGTGGCATTCAGGATTCGTCAGCACGAAGCAGCTCGCGCGCGGACGCGCGCAGCTTCGCCAGCTTCGGGGCGATCACCAGCTGGCAGTATGCCTGCGCGGGATTGCGGGCATAGTAGTCGCGATGATATGCCTCGGCGGGGTAGAACGCCGGCAGCGGCGCCACCTCGGTGACGATCGGATCCGCCCAGACCGCGGCTGCGGAGAGCTCGTCGATCAGCGCACGTGCGGTGCGCTCCTGCTGCGGCGATTCGTGGAAGATCACCGACCGGTACTGCGTACCGACGTCGGCACCCTGCCGATTGAGGGTCGTCGGGTCGTGGATCGTGAAGAAGACCTCGAGCAACTCCCGGAACGACACCACGTCCGGATCGAAAGCCAGCCGTACCACCTCGGCGTGACCGGTCCGTCCCGTGCACACCTCGTGATACGTGGGATCGGGGCCGAGCCCCCCGGCATAACCGGACTCGACGCTGCTGACGCCGCGCACGCGCGCGAACGCGGCCTCGAGGCACCAGAAGCAGCCGCCGCCGAGCGTGGCGTACTCGAGGCTCATGGCGCCTCACCCTGCGCACAGCGCGCGCGCACGTAACGGAAATCGCTGCCGCGCATGGCATCGCCCCGGATCCCCTCGATGCGCGCGATCAGGGAGTCGCCGGCCAGCCGGTAGGCGATGCGCTGCGGATAGTCGTGCTCCGGGTTCTCGAACGTCGCCGCGGCCTCCGTCACGACGCTGCTGCGGAACTCGGCGGCGGACTGACCGGACGGCTGGGCGGCATAGACCAGGCTCGAGTCGTGCTCGTAGATGCGCAGGCTCTCGTACGCGACCGTCCGGTCGCCGCGGATGGTGCGGCTCATGCCCAGCATCATGCCGCCCGCCGGCGCCATCCACTGCTCGTCGATGCGGCCGTCTGCGCCCGTCGATTCCCAGCAGCCGGTCAGCCAGTGCAACTGCTCGATGCCGATGGGTGGCGCGGGGCGCGCGGCGAGCGCGAGCAGGAGGGGCAGCGTGAGGATGCAGGGGCGGTGCATGAGGCCTCGCTGGCGGGGAGGGTGCGCGCTGTTCGGCAGAATGCGGCCCCGTCCGGATGCGCGCCAGCCCCCTCCCGGCGGCGGTCCGCGCCCGCGGCCGGTGTGCAGCAGCGCGCGCCATCGGGGCTGCCGGCCGGCGACATGGTTGGTCCGGGCGCATGGCGGCGCGAGATTGGGGGAATGAACCCACTGCCGGAGGTCAACGGCCAGCCGGTGCGCCTGGAGCGGCTGCGCATCGACGACCGCATCGAGCTCGAGTTGCTGCTCCCCGCCGACGATGCGGCATGGCTGGAGAGCGCCGTGCGCGGCGAGCGCGATCCCTATGCCGGCCTGATCTGGCCAGCGTCGATCGGCGCGGCGCGGGTTCTGCTGCCCGAGCTCCGGCCCGGGCTGACCGTGCTGGATGCGGGCGCGGGGACCGGGGTCGTGTCGCTCGCCGCGGCGGCCGCGGGCGCCCGAGTCACGGCGCTCGATTACGACGCGACTGCGCTCGCGCTGGTGCGCGCATCCGCCGCGCGCATCGACCTGGCGCTCGACACGCGCCTCTTCGACCTCCGCTCCCACGACCCGCTGCCGGCCGCCGACTTCGTCGTGTTCGCGGACGTGCTCTACCAGCGCGACCTCTCGTTCGTGGTCGCGGGCCGCGCCGTGGAGGCGCGGCGCCGCGGCGCCCGCGTGCTGGTCGCCGACCCGGGGCGCATGGGACGCGAAGCGTTCAGCACCGCGCTCCGGGCTCACGGAATCGAACCGGTCTTCATCCCCATCGCCGTCGCCGTGCCCGGAGAAACCCGTATCGAGCACGTCGGCATCGCGTGGCTCTGAGCCGGGTCCGGCGGGCCGAGCCGCGCAGGAGCTGGCCTCAGAACGCGCTGCCCAGACCGCGCAGCACGCGTTGCGCCACCTCGCGGTCGCTCTCGATCATGCGGTTGGCGCGCTCGTAGAGGAAGTCGCGCATCGCTGGGAAGCGGGCGGCCAGCTCGGCGGTTCCGGTGAGTGTGGTCTCGCCGATCGCGATCTCGCGCAGCAGCCGCCACGGCCGCTCGAACTCGCTCGCCGGCGCATCCACCTCATAGGCCTGCAGCACCACGCGAAGCGCGAGCGTGAACGCGTCGAAGGCCATGCGGTCCAGCGGGTCGTCGCTGCTCATGGGGTTCCCCGCTCGGTGTGCCCGCGATCTCTGGACGGCGGGGCCAGCTCGCCGAACGCGGCCAGCTCGGCCTCCGTGAGGTGGCGCCACCGGGCCGGTTCCAGCTTGCCCAGGCGGACCGGCCCGACCGAGCTCCGCAGCAGGCGCTTGACCTCCAGCCCTACCGCCTCGAGCATGCGCCGAATGTGGCGGTTGCGCCCCTCGTCGAGCACCAGCTCCAGCACGGCGCCCGCAGGTCCGGCGCGCAGGACGCGCGCCGAGACCGCCCGCAGCACGTCGCCGCGACGCGTATGCACACCCTCGCGGAGTCCGGCGAGGAGAGTCTCGTCCACGGGGCCGCTGACGTGCACCTCGTAGCGCTTTTCGACGCGCTTCGCGGGCTCGAGGACCCGCTGCGCCCAGCGCGTGTCGTTCGTGAAGAGCAGCAGGCCCTCGCTGTCCTTGTCCAGGCGTCCGACCGGAACCAGCGGCGGCAGCCCCGCGCCGTGGAAGCAGTCGTAGACCGTGTCGCGGCCATGCTCGTCCCGCAGCGTCGTCACCAGGCCGCGCGGCTTGTGCAGCGCAACGTAGACTCGGTCGGCAGCACGGACGGCCTCGCCGTCGACGGCGATGCGGGCGCGAGCCGGGTCCACGCGCAGGGCGGGATCCGTCACCGTGCTGCCGTTGACCTGTACCCGCCCCTTCAGGATGAGCGCTCGCGCGGCGGTGCGCGACGCGAAGCCCAGCTTCGAGAGCGCGCGCTCCAGGCTGACGCGCGGCGCGTTGCGGCGCGAGGGTGCCGGGGTCATGCGTCGCGTGCCCGGTGGTTCGGATCGATCACCTTGCCGTCCCGGTAGGTGAGGAGGATCTGCCGCCCGGTTGCCGGTCGGGCACCGGGAGCGCCCGGCACCGGGGCGACGTCACTGCGGCCGCGGCGGCAGCAGGCCGGGACCGCGCCGGACCCGCGGCACGTTCTCGAGCATTCCGGTGGCACGCAGGTCGCCGCAGGTGGTGTGCGCGCTCCGGTCCGGCGTTCGCACCCGGATGCCATCGACCAGGCTGCTGTCGGTCGGCGTCCGCGCGCTCTCGTAGGCCGCCACGCAGCGGCCGAGCGGGTCGACGCTCTCGAGTCGCCGCCAGAGCAGCACCGCCAGCAGCAGCAGCACGACCATGCTGAGCGCGGCAACGACCTGCCAGGCGAAGAACCGGCCCGTCTCGGGCTGCGCGTCGGGGGCGTTCATGCCGGCCGTCCGTCAGCCGCTCGACCGCATCCGCTGGCGCCAGCGGAGCAGCACCAGCGTGAGCAGGAAGATCTCGGTGGCCGGAGCGAGAGGCGCATCGTAGGTGGCGACCGCGTTGCGGGTGAGCAGGCGTACCGGCCGGATCTCGCCCACCTGGCGATCGCCGTGCAGGATGGCGAAACGACGGCCTGGCAGTGACTCGCGCAGCATCAGCTGGCGATCGCCGGCGCGCACCCGGTACCAGAGCGGGAGCAGGCGCTCACGCTCGGCATGGGCAATGGCCCGGCCGTCGGCGATGAGCGCGAAGCGACCGCTCAGGAGTCCTTCCGGCTCGATCGAGTGAGCGACGCCATCGATCGTGAACCGCGCCCGCGAGCGGACCGGTGCCAGGTCCAGCACGCCGAGGTCCGCTTCGTCGCGGCTGAGCCGGTAGTCGGCCGAGAAGAAGCCGGTGCGTCGTGCGCGGATGATGGGCATGCCCCTCGCCTGGTGTGCGGTCAATCTGCACCCCGGCCGGGACGGCCGCCACCGGGGTACGCCACGACGTGGTCTCGCCACGGCTCGACCCTGAACCGGGCGCACCCGGGAGCGTGACACCGCCGGGGCGCGCCCCGGCGAGCTCGCGCTCAGGGCGGCGGCGGCATTGCGGGCCCGGCCGCCGGTGCGTGCAGTAGCGTAAGGGCGCTATCGCGGATCCGGCGCCGCTCGCCGGCGCAGGACAGCTCGTGCTCCGGGTCGTGCTCGATCAGCAACCGGGTGCTGAACGGCCGCGCCGCCCATTGCGCGACGACGCGATCGAGCTTGGCCGAGCCGTACGGCGGATCCGCGAACGCGATGTCGTAGGCGTGTGCCGGCAGCCGGGCGACGAACGGGATCGCATCCCGCACGAACACGCGGCCCCGGCCCCGCAGACGCAGCGTCGCGACGTTCGCCTTGAGTGCGTGCAGGGCGGCCGCATCGTTCTCCACGAAGTCGCAGCTGCGTGCGCCGCGCGAGAGCGCCTCGAGGCCGAGGGCACCCGTGCCGGCGAACAGGTCGAGCACGCGCGCACCGGCGACGGCGGCACCCAGCAGCTGCAGCGCCGCGGCGCGTACGTCCTCGGCCGTGGGACGCACCCGCCCGCCTGGGGAGTGCAGCTCGCGCCCGGCCCACCGGCCTGCCAGGATCCTCACGCCGACCCCCAGCCAGCGCCGTCTCGCCGGCCTGATGCTGTACCGCGCGCGGCGCGCGCGCTATCCTGTCTCGCCCCGAGCCAGAACCCGGAGGGTGGATGCCGCACCGGCTGATCGAAGGACTGCAGCGCTTCCAGCGCGATCGATTTCCGCATTATCGGGAACATTACCAGCGGCTCGTCGCCGAGGGCCAGCGGCCGACCACGCTCTTCATCGGCTGCTGTGACTCGCGCGTCGTGCCGGACCTGCTCACGGACGCGCGCCCCGGCGAGCTGTTCGTCACGCGCAACGTCGGCAATTTCGTGCCCCCGTTCACCCCGGATGCCGATTTCCACGGCACCTCCGCGGCCATCGAGTTCGCGACCGTCATCCTGGAAGTGACCGACATCGTGGTGTGCGGGCACACCCACTGCGGTGCCATCCGTGCGCTTTACGAGGGACTGCCGGCGAGCACGCCCCACATCGCGCGCTGGCTCGAGCTCGGCCGGGATGCCATGCTCGCGGGGGAGCTGACCGAGGACCTGCTGCGCGCCACCGAGCAGCGATCGATCGCGCTGCAGCTCTCCCGCCTCACCACCTTCCCGATGGTGCAGGAGCGCGTCGCGGATGGCACGCTCTCGCTGCACGGCTGGCATTACACGATCGAGGAGGGCAGCGTCGCGATCCTCGACGTCGCGTCGGGAGAGTTTCGCGTCGATCCGTCCTGAAGCGCCTCCGGCAGCTGCAGCCAGCCGAGCTGCACCAGCAGCAGCCGGCGCAGCGCCGACCAGTCGACCAGCGCCGCCGCGAGCCGGGTCGGGTCCTCGGCGATCAGCCCGGGCACGGGCGAGCGGGCGAGCACGGCCCGCTCCTGCGCGTGCAAGGCGTCGGCCAGCGAGCGCCAGCTCGGCCAGGATCCCTGGCGCGCGTGCAGCTCCCGCCGCACCAGCACACGCAACCCCCTGCCGAGCGCCAGTCCGGGGAGCAGCAGCGCATTGCCGAGCCGACCGTAGTATGGGAACCGGAGTTTCGTGTGCGGCATGAAACGGGTGACGTGCAGCAGCGGGCGGAACGCCGCACGGAAGAGGCGACGATGTCGCTTCCACTCCGGCGGCGCGGTCGCGGCGATGTCCAGCACGGCGTTCACGTGGAACGCCTCGAAGGAGCGGAACAGGCGACGATTCCCGTCCACGTTGCCGCCATGCTTGCGCATCGCAAACGGCCACAGGCTCAGCCATTCCCCGGCGCTGACCGGACGCAGCGCGTGCAGCAGGTGCAGGAACTGGTTGCGCCGCGCGTCCACCTCGCGCAGCAGCTCCTCGCGGATCGCCCGCGGCCGGGCGCTCTGGAATGCGCCGGGGGCGCGCCAGTAGGTGAGCTTGAGCAATGAGTCGGATGACAGCCCCCCCAGCACCACCGGCTCCGCATCCAGTCCGATCCGCCCGGCGATGGCATAGCCGTGCACATCGAAGAATCCGTGGTGGCTGCCTACCATGCCGGCGACTTCCGCGAAGTGTCGTGCGTAGTGGTCGGGCGGGCGGACACCCACGTCGAAATCCGCACCATAGGCGCGGGCCACGCGGCGCGCACCGCGCAGCTCCCGGTTCTGGGATTCCGCATAGCTGACGGCGCGCACGGTCACACCCGCCGGCACCGCTCCCAGCACCGCGCGCGAGTCCTCGCCGCCGCTCAGCAGCAGCGCGGCGCGCCCATCGTGGGCGGTGGCGGCGGCGACGCCCTCGCACACGGCCTCTCGCAGCTCGGCGGCCGCCGCGGCGAACGTGCCGCGCGTACCACGCTCCCTCGGCTCCCAGTACACGCGCGCGGGCGCGCTCCAGCCGGCGCGCCCGAACCGGTGCTCGGCAGCGACCGTGAGCTGGCGGACGCCGCGGTACACCGTCCACGGGAACGTGCAGCTGAGGCTGGTCACGAAGTCCGCCACGGACACGGGATCGAGCGCGTCGCATTCCGCGGCCCTGGCCACGGCGTCCACGTGCGTGCCCAGCAGCAGTCCGCCCGCGGCCGGCCGGGCCGCGAACAGCGGCACGAAGCCGAAGCGGTCCAGGATCACGCGGCCCGCGCCCGATGCGCAGTCCACGTCGAGCAGCGCGAAGTGGCCATCGAGCACGTGCTCGATCCGCGCCGTCGGCTCGGCCGCGAGATCGTGCAGGCGCGAGCGCCGGGGCGGCACGTGCAGCAGTCGCGGCGGGAGATCCGACAGCCTCACCAGCGGGTTGCCCACCAGCACGGAGATGTGGCCGTCGCGCTCGAGCAGGGCGTGCGCCTCGTGTGCGGGCAGCAGCGTCGCCAGCGAACCCCATTCCCCGTGCAGCTCGGCGCCGGTACCCGGCACCGCTGCCAGGGAGTGCGCCAGGACGCTGCCCAGCCGGCCGGGCGCCTGGCGCCGGCTGGAGAAGAGGAAATCGCTCATGTAGTGACGGCTGGCGGAACGGCGCGGGGGGGCGGCAAGCGTGCGTCAGCGCGTACGCGCCGCCTCGTGCTCGGCAATGAAGCAGTCGGGCGTGACGTCCGCGATCAGCTCGGCGATGGCATCGGTGTGCAGGTCTTCCAGGCGCCGGAACCGAATGCACGCCTTGCCGAGATCCAGCTTCCGGCCGGCGTCCGCGTACGCCGCGCGCAGGCGCTGCTCGCGCTCCGGCGACTGGTACACGCTGTTCAGATGCAGGGTGCAGTAATTCTTCTTCGAGGCGAGCGCGATGCAGGCGAGCGGCTGGCCGTTGTACGTGTCGGGATAGCGCGCGAGCGGGATCGACCAGGTCAGCATGTCGAACGCGACCGCCTCGGTGTAGCCGGCGGGTACGTTACGCAGGATCAGCTCGCGCACCGCCCCGATGAGCGCACGCCGATCCTCCGGCAGGGCCTCGAGGTATTGCTCGGGTGTGACCGACGCCCCTGCGCCCACGCCTCTCCTCTCCAGAGTTGCGCTTCACTTTGCCGGCCGCGACACGCCCTCGCAAGACCGCCGCCCGAGGCATGGCGGCGGCGGGCGCGCGTCCGGGCGCACCAGGCGCGACCGGGGATGACGAGCGGGACGAAGTCAGCGTCGCCCCGCGAGCCCGGCGCGTATCGCGATCATTCCGCCCGCAGCGCGGAGTTCGGGTCGGCCGCCGCGGCCCGCCACGCCGGCAGCCCGGCCGCCAGCAGCGCGATCACGAGCAGGGTGAGCGCTACCACCAGGAAGCTCAGGGGATCGCGGCCCGGGGTCTCGAAGAGCAGCGGCTCGACGCGGCCCGCGAGCAGGAAAGCCACGGTGCCGCCCGCCAGCACGCCCAGGGCCGTCGTGACGAGGGCCCGCGCGACCACCGACCTGACCAGGCGCGCGCGGGTGGCCCCCAGGGCGGCGCGCACGCCCAGCTCGCGCGCCCGCTGCGCGACGTCGAAGGCGAGCATCGAATGGAGGCCGATCGCCGCCACCAGCAGGGCCAGCGCGCCGAAGACGCTGAACATGGCCGCGCCCAGCTGCCAGGCGCGGGTCTGCGGCGCCAGCCGCTCGCGCATCGGCTCCGCGTGCACCCATCGGATCGCGGGGTGCAGCGACAGCACCTCGCGGCGGATCGCGTCGAGCAGCTCCGGCGTCTCGCGCGCCACGCGCACGACGAGATACGCCGGTACGCTGTCCAGGTGACGCTGTGCCAGCGGTATGTAGTACTGCATCGTCTCCTCCGCGCGCACACTCTCGCGACGCGCGTCCTCGACGACGCCGACCACGGTGCTGCAGGGCCGCGCCCGGTTCGCCTCGCGGCTGTCACCGCCGACGCGCAGACATGCGCCGAGCGGGCTGCGTCCGGGCCACACCAGGCGCGCCATGGTCTCACCGACGAGCACCACCGGAGGCGCGCCCGCGCGGTCCGTGTCGCGGAACGCGCGGCCCTGCCTGATGCTCAGGCCCATGGCACCGAAGTAGTCGCCGGAAACCTCGTGGATGTACGGCCCTCCCGTGGGCACGCGCGGCAGGCTGTCCAGCCCGGCCTCGCTCAACCGGCGCGCCGCCGACGAGCGGAACGGAAGCGTGGTCGAGCCGCCCACGTGGAGCACGCCCGGCAGCCGCGCGAGCCGCTCCTCGGCCCCGGCGTAGAGCCGCAGGAGCTCGCCGGCGTCCAGGGCATCGTCGGGCGCACGCGGGATCACGTAGATCAAACCATCCGGATCGAAACCGAGGTCGGCCGAGCGAACCCGCTCCAGGCTGCGCACGAACAGCGCGGCGCCGACCAGCAGCACGACCGACAGCCCCGTCTGCAGGAGTGCGAGGCCGCTGCGGATGCGCACCGAGCCGCGGGTCTCGCCGCCCGCGCCGGCCTGCCGCAGGGAATCGGCGAGCTGGCCGCGCCCGGCCTGCAGCGCCGGAATCACGGCCGCCAGCAGGCCGGCCAGCACGGATACGCCCACGACGAAGAGGAGCACGGTCCGGCTCGACTCCAGCTGATCCCAGGCGACGTCGGGGAGCAGGGTGCCGCGCACCACGCTGCCGCCCCATTGCGCGACCGCGAGTGCGGCCGCCCCGCCGAGCAGCGCCAGCAGCACTCCCTCGAGCAGGATCTGACTCACCAGGCGGCGGCGCGAGATGCCGAGCGCCAGCCGTATCGCCACCTCGCGGCGCTGCCGCAGGATGCGCGCGAGCAGCAGGTTCGCGATGTTGATGCAGGCGATCAGCAGCACTACCGCCGCCACCGCGAACAGCAGCTTCGCCACCACGCTCTCGTTCGCATCGGACCCGAACACGATGCCGCCCACGGCCGTGCCCGTCGCCGGTGGCCGCGCCGCGATGACCGGTCCCGCCAGGATGCGCGGATCCCGGTTGTAGGTTCCCGCGGCCACTTCCTCGCCGCGATGCGCCAGGTGCAGCACCGTCG